>NZ_CP061718.1:3901508-4208010 GCF_014764365.1 Roseococcus microcysteis | reverse complement strand
TGGCGGGCGCGGCGCGGCCAGGGTCAAGGCATCCGCGCCATTTGCCAACCTGGCGTGCGGGCGGCCCCTGCGTCCGCAGCCTGCGGTGGCTTGCCGCCCGGCCGGCGCCAGGGCTATGCCTCTCCACATTCCCCAGACAAAGATCGAGGTGCGCCCGATGGCGAAGACCATGTTCACGCCGACCGGCCCCGTCCACCTGCACCAGCACGACCTGCCCGCGGGGCTCGACCTCGGGCCCGTGGTGGCGGTGGACACGGAGGCGATGGGCCTCGACGCGCGGCGCGACCGGCTGTGCCTGGTGCAGCTTTCCTCCGGCGATGGCGCGGCGCATCTGGTGCAGCTGATCCCGGAGAGCCTGGGCGGCCATGGCTACAAAGCGCCCAACCTGGCCGCGCTGATGAGCAACCCCGAGGTGGTGAAGCTGTTCCACTTCGCCCGCTTCGACGTGGGGCTGCTGCACCATGCGCTGGGCGTGGAGATCCGCCCCGTGCGCTGCACCAAGATCGCCTCCAAGCTGGTGCGGACCTACACCGACCGGCACGGGCTGAAGGATCTGCTGCGCGAATTGCTGGGCGTGGAGATCAGCAAGCAGCAGCAGACCAGCGACTGGGGTGCCCTCGAACTCACGCCCGAGCAATGCGCCTATGCGGCCAGCGACGTGCTGCACCTGCACGCGCTCTGGGCGAAGCTGGAGGCGCTGCTCAAGCGCGAGGGCAGGCTGGAACTGGCCCAGGCCTGCTACGATTTTCTCCCCACGCGCGGAAAGCTCGACCTGCTGGGGTATGAGGAGCCGGACCTGTTTCATCACTGACACGCGATCGCCGTAGGGCGCAGCCCGTAGGCGTGAATCGCGTGGCCCGGTGCAACAGGCCGGGCTCGCTCGACGCCCTCAGCCGGGGTCGATCCACCCCACATGCCCATCGGCGCGGCGATAGACCACGTTGATCGTGCGGCTCACGCTGTTGCGGAACACCACCACCGGCGCGCCGGAGAGATCGAGCCGCATGGTCGCCTCGCCCACCGAGAGCACATGCAGCTCGCCCAGCGGCTCCGCCACCACGGCGGGGTGGTCGGCGCTGGTGATGGCCTCGCCCTCCTCCGCCTCCTCGTCATGCGTGACGACGTATTCGCGCAGCACCTCCGAGGTCTCGCGCTCCGCCGCCTGGCCGCGGGCGTGCTCATTGGCGCGGCGGCGGTAGCGGCGCAGGCGCTTGGCCACATGCTCGGCCGCCTCGTCGAAGGCGCGTTGCGCGTCGGGCCCCTGCCCCTCGCCGCGCAGGCTCAGCCCGCGCCCGGCATGGAGGTTGATGTCGCAGGCGAAATGCCCGCCATTGCCGCCCTTGGCTCCCTTGTGGAAGGTGACGCGCGCTTCCAGCGCGTGGTCAAAATACTTGCCCGTGATCGCTTCCAGTCCGTCGGCCACATGGACGCGCAGCGCGTCCGATGTCTCGACCTGCTTGCCAGCGACGGTGATGTGCATGGGCTACCTTTCCTCTGTCCAGCCGTCATCCGGCCAGCAGGGAGATCGCCCTTCAGGCCGTGACGGCCTTTTCGCGCTTGCGCTGCACCGATGAGGGGATGCGCATCGCTTCCCGGTATTTGGCCACGGTTCGACGCGCGATGTCCACGCCTTCTTCACGTAGACGCAACACGATTGCATCATCCGAAAGAATGGCGCAGGGCGGCTCCGCGTTGATCATTCCGCGGATGCGATGACGCACCGCCTCCGCGCTCACGCTCTCGCCGCCTGCCGTGCCGGCAATGGCGGTGGTGAAGAAGTATTTCAGCTCCAGCGTGCCGCGCGGTGTGGCGAGATACTTGTTGGCGGTGACGCGGCTGACGGTGCTCTCGTGCATCTCCACCGCCTCCGCCACGTCGCGCAGGATCAGCGGGCGCAGATGCTCCACGCCATAACGGAAGAAGGCGTCCTGCCGGCGGACGATCTCGCTCGCCACTTTCAGGATGGTGTTGGCGCGCTGCTCCAGGCTCTTCACCAGCCAGTTGGCGGATTGGAGCTGCTCGGCCAGGAAGGTCCTCTGGTCGCGGTCGCGCAGATGGACCGTGGCGCGGGCCGCGAAGCCGCGGTTGACCAGCACGCGCGGCAGGGTCTCGGGGTTGAGGTCCAGCACCCAGCCGCCCTCGGGCGAGGGGCGCATCAGCACATCGGGCTGGATGGTCTGCAAGGGCGCGTCATCGGCGCCGGCACCCGGCTTGGGGTCTAGCCGTTTCAGCTCGGCCACCATCTCGGCCAGATCCTCGGAATCCACGCCGCAGGCCTCCATCAGGCCGCGCATGTCGCGCCGGGCCAGCAGGGGCAGGTGGTCCAGCAGACGGGCCATGTAGGGGTCGTAGCGGCCCTGTTCCTCCAGCTGCACCTGGAGGCATTCGCGCAGGTCGCGGCAGAACATGCCCACGGGTTCGAAGCGCTGCATGGCGCGGCGCACGCGCTCGACCACCGCCACCTCGCAGCCCAGGCGGGCGGCCATGGCGTCGGCGTCCAGAGTCAGGCGGCCGCTGGGCTCCACCATCGCCAGCAGGGCCGCGCCGATCAGCCGCTCCTGCCCCTCGGGCAGGTTGAGGCGGAGCTGTTCGGCCAGCCGCTCACGAAGCGAGGGGCCGGCGCCGGCCATCTCTTCGATGCCCGAGAGGTCATCGCTGAAATCGGCGCGGCCGCCCGCACCCACCGGCCCGAAATCGGGCGTATGCGCCTCGCCCGCATCCACCACGTTGGAGTAGTCGGCATCCAGCGCGGGTTCGGGGAAGGTGTCGGCGCTGGCGGCCGCGGCGGCGTCGGGCGGCGGGGCCTCGGCGGCCACGGCCACGCTGCGGGCCTCGTCGCGTTCCAGCAGCGGGTTGCGCTCCAGCTCCTCCTCGACGAAGGCCATCACCTCCATGTTGGAGGATTGCAGCAGCTTGATCGCCTGCCGCAACTGCGGCGTCATCACCAGCGATTGCGACTGCCGCAGATCGAGGCGGGGGCCGAGCATGGACGCCATCAGACGGCGTCAGCGGTGGGGGCAGGTGGCACCGGCCCCCTCAAAGGCTGAATTTTTCGCCCAGATAGACGCGCCGCACGCCTTCATGGGCGACGATCTCCTGCGGGCGGCCCTCCATCAGCACCTGGCCGTCATGCATGATGTAGGCGCGGTCAATGATCTCCAGCGTCTCGCGCACATTGTGGTCGGTGATGAGCACGCCGATGCCGCGATTCTTCAGGTGCTTCACCAGGTCGCGGATTTCGCCGACGGCGATGGGATCGATGCCCGCCAAGGGTTCGTCCAGCAGGATATAGGCGGGGTGGGTGGCCAGCGCGCGGGCGATCTCGCAGCGCCGCCGCTCCCCGCCCGAAAGCGCGAGCGAGGGCGCGCGGCGCAGATGCGCGATGCCGAATTCGTTGAGCAGGCTGTCCAGCATCTGCTCGCGCCGGTCGCGCTTGGGCTCCACCACTTCCAAGGCGGCGCGGATATTGTCCTCGACCGAGAGGCCCCGGAAGATCGAGGCCTCCTGCGGCAGGTAGCCGAGGCCGAGCCGCGCGCGGCGATACATGGGCAAATGGGTGACGTCGGCCCCGTCCATGGTGACGCTGCCCTCGTCGGGGCGGACCAGGCCCGTGATCATGTAGAAGGTGGTGGTCTTGCCGGCGCCATTGGGGCCGAGCAGCCCCACCGCCTCGCCGCGCTTGAGGTGCAGCGAGACCTGCCGCACCACCGGCCGCTTCTTGTAGCGCTTGCCGAGCCCCGTCGCGACCAGCCCGCCCGAGCCCTCGACGGCGGTCAGCGCCGGCGTGGCGGGGCGCGGCGCGGGCGCGTTGCGGATGACGGCGGGGGCGGCCGGCGGCGGGGATTCGGCGGGGCGCATCCGCGTGGCGGGGGCCGGCACGGGCTTGGGCGGCGTGGCCTCGGCGGCTGGCGGCAAGGTCGCGGCCGGCGCAGCGGCCGAAGCCGGCGCTGGCTTGGGCGGCAGGTTGCCGGCGGCCGGGGACGGGGTCGCGGCGGGTCCGGCCGGCGGAACCGGTGCGGGCTTGGGCGGCGTGGCCTCGGCGGCTGGCGGCGGGGTCGCGGGGTTGGGCCCGGGTGGCGCAGGCCTCGCCGCGCCCGTCGCCTCCGCCTTGGGCGGCGGGGGCGTGGATGCGGCGGCCTCCGCCGGGGGGGGCGCCACCGGCTTCGCAAGGGCGGGCGGAGCCGAAGCCGAGGGTGTGGCCGCGGGCGGCCCGGAGGGTGGGGCCGCGGGCGGCCCGGAGGGTGTGGCCGCGGGCGCCGCGCCCCCCTGCCCCACGCTCACCTCCGGCGGCGTGGCGACGGCCACCAGCAGCCCCGCCAGGGTCGTGCCCCGACCCGGGGTGGTGAAGGCGGGGGTTGCATTCGGCGCGGCGGCGGGCGCCCGACCTTCCGGTGGGTTCTCCTTCCCCCCGCTCACGGCCGCGTGCCCTGTCCGGGCAGGGTGGATTCCCGCGCGCCGGGCGCCACCACGCCCTGCACGCGCTGGCCGCCCTGGCCCACCAGGCGCGACACGCCGGTGTTGAGGTTCACCAGCGCCTCCTGCCCGTTGATCTGGTTCTGGCCGCGCGTGATGCGGACATTGCCCAGCAGCCGCGCCTGGCCCGTCTCGGCGGAATAGACGCCACGGTCGCCTCGCACCACCTCCTCGGCGCTGCGGATTTCCACATTGCCGAACAGCTCCACGCGGTCGAGCCGCCCCTGGCCCGGCGGGGGCGAGGCGGCGCCCTGGGTGCCCGGGCGCGGCGCCGCGCGGGCGGCGGCGGCCTGCGGGTTGTTGGCGTCCTCCAGCAGATAGGCCACCAGCACATCGGCGGTGATGCGCCGCCCGTCCTCGGTCACCACCAGCGCGTTGCCGCGGGCCACGGCCATGCGGCGCTGCGTCCAGTATTCCAGGCTGTCGCGCGCGGTGATCGCCTGCTGCGGCGTGGTCAGGCTGATGTTGCGGCCGGAGAGCACCAGCACCGACTGGTCCATGTCATAGACCGCGCGGTCACCGGTCGCGACATCGGTCGCGGTGGAGATGCGGACATTGCCCTCCGCCTCCAGCCGCCAGATCTCGTTGCTGCCGCCCAGCGCCTCGCTGCGCGGGCCATTGGCGGGGGTCGGGGTCGCGCCCGGCTGCGGGCGGTAGCGCGCCAGCAGCCGGGCGGCGTCCACCGCGGTGCCCGCGCGCTCGGCCCGGGCGCCGCCGCGCGCCACCACCACCTGCTCGGCCTGGCGCCACTCGATGCCGTCATTGGCCGTGATGTCCACGGGCCCGCCCTGGCTGAGGTCTATGGTCTGGGCCAGGGCGGCGCCGCCGAGAAGCAGCGGCGCGAGAAGGGCGAGGGTGCGGATCATTCCCGCGCCTCCAGCACCGCATGGGCGCGTCCGGTGAAGATGACGACGGCGCCGCGATCGGTCATTTCAAAGCCTTCCGAATGGATGGTGCCGAAGGGGCCCTGGGCCCGGGTGGGGCTCTGGCCGCTGGCCGCGCCCTCGGTCACGCGCACGGCGGCGCGCTGGGTGCGGAACATCATCCCGTTGTCGTGAAAGACGGTCACCTCGCCCTCCAGGTCCAGCAGGCTGCCGGCGCGATCGTAGCGGCCGTCCCGGCTTTCGAGATAGACCCAGCCGCCATCGGTCAGCAGGATGTCGGCCTTGGGCTGGTCCAGCACCACGATCTCCTGCCCCTCGGAACGCCCCTCCTCGCCGCGCGCCACCCGGCCGCCGGCGGCGCTGACGGTGTAGGGGCGGCTCACCTCGTCCACGCCCTGGTAGCGGGGGGCGACCATCTGCAGCGCCTCGGGCTCCGGCCCCGGGGCGCGGCGGAAGGAGAGGCGGGCGTCGCGCCCGTCAATGTCCGGCCAGAACAGGATCAGTGAGAACAGCCCAGCCGCCAGCAACGGCAGGCTCAGCTTGGCCAGCCGCACCGTCCAGCGCCGCCGCGCCAGGGCGCGCTTGCTGGGGGCGACGCGGGCGCGCGAGGGGATGAGGCCGCGCTCCCGCTCGCTGGGCAGCACGGCGAAGTCCTGGCGCACGGGGCGGCTCGCATTCACCGGGTCGGCCATGGCGCCCCCCTTTCCCGACAGGCGCGCGGCCCCGCGCGAGCGCCACGCGGGCGCGGGCGGGCCAGGGCGCGGCGGGGTGTGGACGCAAGCTGGACACGGGCCTTGTATGGGGGCCGGCCCGCGCCGGGGTCAAGGCAAGGATCATGCCAGAGATGTGGCGGCCTGTTGCGAAAGGTGTCAGACCCGTTCGGCCACCTTGATCGCCACCTTGCAGCCCAGCTTGATCGCGGCCGAAAGCACGCGGTAGCCGGGCGTCAGTTCCGCCTCATTGGCGAGGCCGATGTCGCGGTGCTCCAGCTCCTCCGCGCGGAAGCGGGCGATGTCCTCGCGCAGCTTCGCCTCGTCGGGGCCGAGCTTGGCCTCCTGCTCCTGGTAATGCTCGTCGATCGCCTCCTCGACGGCGACGGTGCAGGCCATGGCGGCCCGCGCGCCCATGGCGGCCGTGGCGGCGCCCAGCGCGAATCCGGCCACATGCCAGAAGGGCAGCAGGGCGGTGGGGCGCACCCGCCGCTCCGCGATCAGGCGGGAGAAGGTGTCGAGATGCTCCTGCTCCTGCTCCTGCATGTGGCGGATGGTGGGCTCGTGCCTGGTGCCGCGCAGGACGGCGAGCTGGCCCTGGTAGATCCGCTTCGCGCCGTATTCGCCCGCATGATCCACGCGGATGACCTGCTCCAGGTAGCGGCGGGGGGTGGTGCTCATCGGCGGCGGCTCCTCTCGGCGATGACGAGGGCCAGCCCCGCCAGGGAAAGACCATAGATCAGGTTCAAGGCGGCCATGGAAAGGGGGACGCCGGGAATCAGCCACACCGGCTCGTCGCAGGGCTTGGTGGGGGCGGCGGCGAGGCTCGCCATCATCTGGTCCAGCGTCATGGCGCCGCCGGCCGTGGGCGCCGCGCAACCCGGCAGGGGCGACGGCCACCAGCCGAACTCCACCCCCACATGGAAGCCCGCGATGCCGGCCGAGACCAGCGCGGCCGCGCCCGCCGCCCAGAGCAGCCTGCGCCGCGCGACGAAATGCGCGGCCACCGCCAGCGCGGCCGCCGCCCAATAGGGCCAGCGCTGCCACAGGCAGAGCTCGCAGGGGACGAGTTCGAACCAGGTCTCGCTGCCGCGCGCGAAGAGCGGCGCGGCGGCGGCCAGCAGGGCGACGAGAAGGGCACCGGACATGTGGCGGCATGTGCCCTGCGTCCGGCCCTTCCGCAATGCCCGGCGGCCACGTTACGCTTCCCGCATCAAGGGGAGGCCATTGTCCATGCTGCGTATCTGGGGCCGCACGAGCTCATCCAACGTCATGAAACTGCTCTGGCTCTGCGAGGAGCTGGGCATTCCCTATGAACGGGTGGATGCCGGCGGCGCCTTCGGCCGCACGCGCGACCCCGACTACCTGGCCATGAACCCCAATGCCCGCGTGCCCACGCTGGAGGAGCCGGACGGCTTCGCCCTGTGGGAGAGCAACACCATCTGCCGCTACCTGGTGGCGACCCGCGCGCCCGGCCATGCCATGCACCCCACCGAGGCCCGGGCCCGGGCGCGGACGGAACGCTGGATGGACTGGCAGCTCGGCCACCTCAACGCGCCCATGACCGTGATCTTCTTCACCTATGTCCGCACGCCCGAGGAGAAGCGCGACATGGTGGCCACCGCCGCCGCCAGGAACGAGGCCGAGGCGCTTTGGGACATGGTGGAGAACGCGCTGGGCGACGACCCCTATCTGGGCGGGGCGGAGCCGAGCCTCGCTGATATCGCGCTCGGCCCCTACCTGCACCGCTGGCTGAACCTGCCCATCACGCGCAAGGCGCAGCCCCGCCTGGAGGCCTGGCATGCGCGGCTGAAGCAGCGCCCGGGCTATGCCACCCACATCGCCGTGCCGATGAGCTGAAAGGGAGCGCGCGCATGCGAACCACCGTCACCCATGCGGAGGGGCGGGACTTCACCCGCGGCCTGCGCGCCTTCTTCGAATATGGCGACCTCGGCATCGCCGGCGCCACCGAGGGGCGCTTCGGCGCCCATGTCATCCGCGCCATCCCGGGCGAGCATCCGGAGCCCAAATGGCACCTGCATGAGCTGGACTTCCAGATGGTCTGGGTCGTGCGCGGCTGGGTGCGCTTCGAATACGAGGATATCGGCGAGGTGACGCTGACCGCCGGCACCAGCGTCTACCAGCCGCCCCGCGTGCGCCACCGCGAGATCGCGCATTCGGATGACCTGGAGCTGGTGGAGATCACCTCGCCCGCGCAATTCGAGACGAAGCTGGTGGACGGGCCGGGCTGAGGCTTCCCGGCGCCTTGGGCAGGCGTCCAAAAAAAATGGCGGTGCATTGCTGCACCGCCAAGTTAAGGGAGGAAACGTCCAAGAAAGCGGGCAGGAACCGAAATTCCTGCCGCCCCCCTCATATAGCGGGGTGATCGCTCGCATGCAAGCGAGTTATTGCATTGCAACATGGAAATTTTTGATGGCCTCGGAACCCGCTGGCATGGCGGTTGCTGTCCTCCTCCGGCATGAGGAATTTCCTGGCTTTTTCCGGCCTCGCCTGGGCCTTCGCCGCCTGCCTGTCCCTGGCTTCCGAGGGGGTCCGCGCCCAGCCCCTGTCGCCCACGCAACTCTGCCGTGCCGCCATCGCAACGGCGGAGCGCGAGGCCAGCCTGCCCCCGGGCCTGCTCCAGGCCATCGGACGGGTGGAATCCGGCCGGGCGGACCCTGTCACGGGCGAATTCGGCCCCTGGCCCTGGGCCATCAATGCCGAGGGGCGCGGCCATTTCTTCCCGGACCGGGCGGCAGCCATTGCCGGGGTGGAGGCGCTTCGTGCCCGGGGGGTGCGGATCGTGGATGTGGGCTGCATGCAGGTGAACTTGCATTTCCACCCCCAGGCCTTCCCGGACCTGGCCACCGCCTTCGACCCGCTGGCCAATGCCCGCTACGCCGCGCGCTTCCTGACGGACCTCCAGTCCCGCACGCCGGACTGGCTGCAGGCCGCGGGCCACTACCATTCCCACACGCCGCATTTGGCCGAGGCCTACCGCAACCGTGTCGCCGCCGCCTGGCCCGAGGCCCAGGCCCGCCTGGCGCAGGACCGGGCGCTGGCCACGCGCGGCACGCCAAGGGTGGCGGCGCTGTCCAATGGGGATGAGCGTGCGCAGATTCTTCCCGGCGCGCCGGGGGGCGGGCGGGGGCTCGACGCCTATCGCGCGCGGCCGGTGGTCATCGCGGGGCGCGGCCCGCCGGCGCTGGCCTTGGCCAGCGCGCCGCCGCCCGTGCCGGTCACGGCCGCCGCGCGCCGGCTGCCCTGGTATCGGCCCCCGGCGGAGTAGACCGTCTCAATAGACGGCGCGGCCGCCCGACACGTCGAAGACCGCCCCCGTGGTGAAGCTCACGGCGTCCGAGGCGCAGAAGGCCACCATCTCGGCCACCTCCTCGGGCAGGCCGAAGCGGCCCAGGGGAATCTTGGACTTCATCCAGGCGATCTGCTCCGCCGTCATCTGGGCGAAGAGTTCCGTCTCCACCGCGGCGGGGGTGACGCAGTTGACCCGCACGCCCGTCCCGGCCAGCTCCTTGCCCAGCGACTTGGTGAGGCCGATGACGCCGGCCTTCGCCGCCGAATAGGCGCTGGCCATGGGGTTCCCATCCTTGCCGGCGATGGAGGCGATGTTCACGATCCGCCCCGCATCGCGCGCCCGCATCCCCGGCAGCACGGCGCGGCAGCAGAGATAGACGCCGATGAGATCCACCTCGATCACCTGGCGCCAGGAATCCACCGGATAATCCTCCAGGAGGTGGTTGGGGCCGGTGATGCCGGCATTGGCGACCAGGATGCCGCAGGGGCCAAGGGCCGCCTCGGAGCGGGCGAGTGCCGCCTCGATGGCGGCCGCGTCGGTCACGTCCACCGCCTCGGCATGGGCGCCGAGCGCCTTCGCCGCCGTCGCCACCGCGGCCACGTCCCGGTCCCAAAGTGCCAACCGCGCGCCGCCGGCCTTGAGCCGCTGCGCGATGGCCAGCCCCAGCCCCCGCGCGCCCCCCGTCACCACCGCCATCTTCCCGTCCAGACCGCGCACGCACCGCCTCCCTGCCGCGCCGGGGGCGCTTGGCCCCCATCCCTTGTTTCAAGGGGGCCACGGTGCGATGGTGCGGCCCGCATCGCAACACTCCGGTTGAGGACCCCCGCGGGCGCGCGCGCCGGCGGGGTCGAGAAAAGGCAAGGACCGCATGGCCAAGATCAAGGTGAAAACCCCCGTCGTGGAGATGGACGGGGACGAGATGACGCGCATCATCTGGGGGTTCATCAAGGACCGCCTGATCCTCCCCTACCTCGACATTGACCTGAAGTACTACGACCTCGGCATCCAGCACCGCGACGCGACCGATGACCAGGTGACGGTGGATGCCGCCAACGCCACCAAGCAGTACGGCGTGGGCGTGAAGTGCGCGACCATCACCCCGGATGAGGCCCGCGTCGCCGAATTCGGCCTGAAGAAGATGTGGCGCAGCCCGAACGGCACCATCCGCAACATCCTCGACGGCACGATCTTCCGCGAGCCCATCATCTGCAAGAACGTGCCGCGCCTGGTGCCGCACTGGTCCAAGCCCATCGTGGTGGGCCGCCATGCCTATGGCGACATCTACCGCGCCGCCGAGACGAAGATCCCCGGCGCCGGCAAGGCCACGCTCACCTGGACGCCCGCCGATGGCGGCGCGCCGGTCGAGATGGAGGTGACCAACTTCCCCGCCGGCGGCGGCGTGCTGATGGGCATGCACAACACCCGCGCCAGCATCGAGGGCTTCGCCCGCGCCAGCCTGAACTACGGCCTCTCGCGCGGCTACAGCGTGTATTTCAGCCACAAGAACACGATCCTCAAGGCCTATGACGGCGAGTTCAAGGACATCTTCCGCAAGGTGTTCGACACGGAATTCGCCGACAAGTTCAAGGCCGCCGGCATCACCTACGAGGACCGGCTGATTGACGACATGGTGGCCTGCGCCCTGAAGTGGGAAGGCGGCTATGTCTGGGCCTGCAAGAACTACGATGGCGACGTGCAGTCGGACATCGTGGCGCAGGGCTTCGGCTCGCTCGGCCTCATGACCTCCGTGCTGCTGTCGCCCGACGGGCAGACGGTGGAGTCGGAAGCCGCGCATGGCACGGTGACGCGCCATTACCGCGAGCACCAGAAGGGCCGTGAGACCTCCACGAACCCCATCGCCTCCATCTTCGCCTGGACGCGCGGCCTGGCCTATCGCGGCAAGTTCGACAACACGCCGGACGTGACGGCCTTTGCCGAGGCGCTGGAGCAGGTCTGCATCGAGACCGTGGAAGGCGGGCAGATGACCAAGGACCTCGCCATCCTCATCGGCAAGGACCAGCCCTACCTCTCCACCCAGGCCTTCCTGGCCGCGCTGGACGAGAACCTGAAGAAGAAGATGGGCTGAACAAGCCCAGGACGCGCCGGGCACCTGCCCGGCGCGAACGGCCCCGGAGGACTTCACGATGCATGTGGATTACTACTACTCGCTGAACTCCCCCTGGGCCTATCTCGGCTCCACGCGCTTCGAGGCGATGTGCGCGAAGCACGGGGCGACCGTGATGCCCTACCCCGTGGATTTCGGGGTGATCTTCCCGGCCTCGGGCGGCTTGCCGCTCCCCAAGCGCGCCCCGCAGCGCCAGGCCTACCGGCTGATGGAGCTGGCGCGCTGGAGCCGCCACCTGAACCTGCCGCTGAACCCGCAGCCCTCCTCCTTCCCCTTCAACGAGCCGCCCATCGCCGCCGCCGTGATCGCGCTGCGCGAGACGCAGGGCGTGGTGCCGGCCATCAAGCTCTCGCACCGCATCATGCGCGCCATCTGGGCCGATGACGTGAACCCGGCCGACCCCGCCACCTTCGCGACCCTGGCCGCCGATGTGGGGCTGGACGGCCCCGCCCTGCTGAAGCTGGCCGAGGACCCGCAATGGCTCGACCGCCGCCGCACGGACAGCGAGGCGGCGCTGGAGCGCGGCGTCTTCGGCGCCCCCAGCTTCGTCATCGAGGGCGAGATCTTCTGGGGCCAGGACCGGCTGGACTTCGTGGAACGGAAGCTCGCCGGCCAGGGGTGAGCCCGGCATGACCGGCTGGCCGATCAGCCCGCTCGACCTCGCGGCCCTGCTGGTCTTCCTGGGCTG
Organism: Roseococcus microcysteis; assembly: GCF_014764365.1. NCBI lineage: Bacteria > Pseudomonadati > Pseudomonadota > Alphaproteobacteria > Acetobacterales > Roseomonadaceae > Roseococcus > Roseococcus microcysteis. The sequence continues at coordinate 4,195,817 of NZ_CP061718.1, read as the reverse complement.
CTGGACGGGCTATTCGGCGGTGGTGGACCGCATTCCCTCCATCCGCTCGCGCTCCGTCATCGCGGCGATGGACATGCACCGCCGCACCTGGATGCGCGCGCTGCTGACGCGCGACAACCGCATCAGCGACACGGCCATCATCGGCAACCTGATGGCCAGCACCTCCTTCCTGGCCAATACCTCCATCTTCATCCTGGCGGGCCTGGTGGCGCTGCTGGGCGCGCCCGATCTTGGGCAGCGGGCGCTCTCCGCCCTGCCCTTCGCCCAGCCGCCCGCCACCGACTTCGCCTGGGAGCTGCGGATCTTCCTGCTGGTCTTCATCTTCGTGCGCGCCTTCTTCGAGCTGACCTGGGCGCTGCGCCAGTTCAACTACTGCTCGATCGTGGTGGGCGGCATCGGCATGGGCGACGCCGCCCTGCCCCAGGCCGACATGGCGGCCGAGGTCGCCAACCGCGCCGCGCGCCACTTCAACACCGGCCTGCGCGCCTATTATTTCGGCCTGGCCGCGCTGACATGGATTCTTCACCCGGTGGCCCTGATCCTGGCGTCGCTGCTGGTGCTACGTGAGCTGCACCGGCGGGAATTCCGCTCGGTGGTGCGGGAGGCGTTGACGCGTGGATAGTGTGGTTCGTCATGTCCTGGAATTGTCGCGGCGCGGGGCGCTGCGCGGGGCCACGGGGCTTGCGGCGCTGGCGGCCCTCGCCCCGCGCCCGCTGCGCGCCCAGGCGCCGGGCCCGCTCTTCACGCTGGGCGTCGCCTCGGGCGATCCGTGGCCGGATTCGGTGGTGCTCTGGACGCGCCTCGCCCCCGCGCCGCTGGAGGATGGCGGCGGCATGGGAAATGACGCCGTGCCCGTGGCCTGGGAGGTGGCGGAGGATGACGGCTTCCGCCGCGTCATCGCGCGCGGCGAGGCCGTGGCCCGCCCCGAATCCGCGCACGCCGTGCATGTCGAGGCGGGCGGGCTGCGGCCGGGGCGCCCCTATTTCTACCGCTTCACCGCCCAGGGCCAGCAAAGCCGCGTGGGCCGCACCCGCACCGCCCCCGCGCCCGGCGAGGCCGCCGCGCTGAACTTCCTGGCCGCCGGCTGCCAGAACTACGAGCACGGCCACTTCACCGCCTGGCACCACGCCGCGCGCGAGGAGGATGTGGCCTTCGTCTTCCACTATGGCGACTACATCTACGAGCATGCCGGCCGCCGCCCGGGCCAGGGCGGCTGGGGCCCGGTGGTGCGCTCCCACCACGGCCCGGCGACCTACACGCTCGACCAATACCGCAGCCGCCACGCGCAATACCGCACCGACCCGGACCTCGCCGACGCCCAGGCCGCCCACCCCTTCATCACCACCTATGACGACCATGAGGTGGAGAACAACTGGGCCGCGATGCAAAGCCAGCGCGACGGAACGGGCCGCTTCCGCGACGTGGTCGTGACCCCCGAGGAATTCGCGCTGCGCGCCGCCGCCGCCTTCCAGGCCTGGTATGAGCACACGCCCGTCCGCCCCGGCGCCCGCCCGCGCGCGGAGCACATCACGGCCTACCGCCGCCTGCGCTTCGGCAGCCTGCTGGATTTCCACGCGCTCGACACCCGCCGCTTCCGCGACGATCAGCCCTGTGGCGACGGCACGCGAATCCCCTGCGAGGCGGTGGCGCGGCCGGACGCGCAGATGCTGGGCCCTGTGCAGGAGGCATGGCTGCGCGAGGGCCTGCGCGAGGGGCGCGGCACCTGGCAGGTGCTGGGTCAGCAGGTCTTCTTCACGCCGCGGGTCTTCCCTGGCGGCCCCATCAGCATGGACAGCTGGGATGGCTACCCCGCCGCCCGCGCCCGCGTGCTGGACATGCTGGAAGGCCGCAACGCCGTGGTGCTGACGGGCGATGTGCATCGCGCCTGGGCGGGCGACATCCAGCGCAGGCCCGAGGGCCCGGCGCTGGGGGTGGAATTCGTCACCACCTCCATCAGCAGCGAGGGCGATGGCAGCGAGGCCCAGCCCACCGCCGAGGGGGTGCTGCGGAACAACCCCCATCTGCGCTTCCACAGCAACCGCCGCGGCTACACGCGGCACGAGGTGCGGGCGGACCAGCTCAGCGCCATCTACCGCGCCGTGCCCTATGTGGAACGCCCCGGCGCGCCGCGCGAGGATAGGGCGCATCTGGTGACGCTGGCAGGAAGGCCGGGCATCGTGCCGGGTTGATAGCAGCCTTGAAGGAATGGCCGTTTTCCTTCTTCATCCCCGGGCATAACGACGCGAGCAGAAGCTATGCCTGTGACTCCGACGGAAGGCCGACTCAGTGAGCTATGCGCCAATTCCTTCCTGCGCCTTTGGTGCTTTCCTAATCCTGCCAGAGATGACGGAAAAGAATTATGCGATGCACTCGTAGTATTTGGCGAATACATTATCATATTCTTTGATAGAGAAAGAGTATTACGAATTACAGAAGATCAAAAAACCAACGAACTCAATTGGAAGCGCTGGCAACGAAAATGCATAAATAACCAAATTGATAGCCTAGAGGGAGCAGAGCGTTATATAAAATCTGGTAGAAGTATCTTTCTCAACCGTAATAAACATACCTCATTAGATGCCATAGTGCCAAAAAATGCTAAATTTATAAAGATTTTGGTGGCTCATGGGGCGCATAACGCATGTAAAGCATACAGACCAGAAAATATATATGGTAGTCTAGCAGTAATTTACTCTAAAAGTCCTGAAATTGATTTCTCCATGCCCTTTGTTATTCAGCTGGATTCCAATAATCCGGTTCATGTTTTAGATGGACATAATTTTGCACTTATATTACGAGAACTCGATACTATCAGTGATTTTATTTCTTATATTATTGAAAAAGAAAGAGCGATTTCTCAGGTCGAGTATTTTAATTATTGTGGAGAGGAGGATTTGCTTGGCTATTATATGAGATCTTTTGATAAAATTTCTAATAATAGAGTACTCATAAAAGACCGCGATGCAACTGGATTTATGGTAGAAGAGGGATTCTGGCAGTCATTTGTCAAAGATGCAATTTATCGTAATACAAAAAAATCCAATCAATCTTCGTATTTATGGGATCGATTTATTGAAAAATTATTTTCTTTTATCTCACTAGCTGAATTTAAAGCGGGGCGATTTCATCAGAGCGATAGCCCGCTTTTTCAAATGGCAAAAGAGCCACGATTTTATAGGCGCATGCTGTCAAATCGCCTTAATGTAGCCTTCAAAGAATTTCCTGCGCAGGTAGCTGGACCAACACGAAAAATTACGTTGATATCGTCATTGACTGATGAGGTTGTTTATATTTTTGTGCAGATCCATGGCTTTGTCGGAGTTATTTCTGATATTACTGCAGCTCGTCATCGCTTACTCGAAGTCTCTTCGTTTTCCGCGCTTGATCGGCTTCCTGATAAGAAAAAGGCAATTGGTTTTATTTTTACAGCACCAAAATTTTCTAAAGATTTTGATGTAGAAGTTATTACATTAAATAGAGAGGATCTTTCGGTAGAGGATATAGAAAGTCTTAAATTAGACCAGGAAAAACTTAAAATACTTCGGCCCGAGACAGTTATGCAGGTGTTTCACGAAAACGAATTTATTCCTCCTTCGTCAAGCGCTCCACGATCAGCGCGACGTAATAAGGTTGGTCGAAATACTACCTGTCCTTGTGGGTCGGGCAAGAAATATAAGTATTGCTGCATATAAGACGGGGAACCGCATCATGGCGCGCATCGGCTTCGTGGGGCTCGGCAATATGGGCCTGCCCATGGCCCGCAACCTGGTCCGGGCGGGGCATGAGGTGGCGGGCTATGACCTCAGCGCCGCCGCCATGGACGCGGCGGCCGAGGCCGGCATCACCCGCGCGCAATCCGCGGCCGATGCGGCGCGCGGCGCGGGCTTCGTCATCACCATGCTGCCCGCCGGCACCCATGTGCGCGAGGCCTGGCTCGGCGCGGGCGGCATGGCCGAGGCCGCCCCGCCCGATGCCGTGCTGCTCGACTGCTCCACCATTGACGTGACCACGGCGCGGGAGGTGGCTTCGGGCCGGCCCATGCTGGACGCCCCCGTCTCGGGCGGCACCATGGGGGCGGAGAACGGCACGCTGACCTTCATGGTGGGCGGCGATGCCGAGGCCTTCGCCCGCGCGAAACCCATCCTGGAGGCGATGGGCCGGACCGTGGTGCATTGCGGCGCCTCGGGCGCGGGCCAGGCGGCCAAGCTCTGCAACAACATGCTGCTGGCCATCTCCATGATCGGCACCTGCGAGGCCTTCACCCTCGCCGAGAAGCTGGGCCTCAGCCATGAGGCGCTGTTCGAGGTGGCGAGCAAATCCTCCGGCCAGTGCTGGTCGCTGACCACCTATTGCCCCGTGCCGGGGCCTGTGCCGGGCAGCCCGGCCAACCGCGGCTATGCGCCGGGCTTCGCCACCGCGCTGATGCTGAAGGACCTTGGCCTGTCGCAGCAGGCGGCCGGCGCCGTGGGCGCGGCCACGCCGCTGGGGGCGGCGGCGCTGACGCTCTATGAGCGTTTCGCGGCCGATGGCGGGGCGCTGCGGGACTTCTCGGGCATCATCGAGATGCTGCGGGAGGCCTGATTCGCGGCTTCCGGTTCAGCCAGGCATCGAGCGCCAGCAGGGCCAGCGCCGTCAGGATCAGGTTCAGGGGTTCGGCGAGGATCAGCATGGGGGCAATATGCCCCCTGCCCACGTCAGCTCCGGTCGCGCAGCCAGGCGATGGCGACCCACGCCAGCACGATCAGCAGCGGGATCAGGACGACAGGCTCGCTCAGCAGGACGGCGAGGCCGAGCACCCCCTCAATCCGGGAAGGGGTCGGGCACGCCCTCGGGCAGGGCCACGCGGTCCACGTTCAGGGTGAAGGAGACGGCGGTGTAGTAGCCGGTGATGCCGAGCAGTTCGGCGCAGCCCTTCTCGCCGAAGAGGCGCTTGGCGTCCTCGAAGGCCTCGTCGCTGACATCGCCCGTGGCCTGCACCTCGGAGACGAAGCGGAAGACGGCGGCCTCGTCCTCGGCCATGTTGGAGGGGGTGCGGCCCAGGCGCACATCCTCCGCGATGGCGGGGCTGAGGCCGCCATCCATCGCCATCTTGTGGTGGGCATACCATTCGAAGCGCGCGCGCCAGCGCTTCGCGGTGACGAGGATGGCGAGTTCGGAGAGGCGCGGCGGCAGGCTGCTTTCCCAGCGCATGAAGCGGCCGACATTCTGCAGCCGCTCGGCCATCTCGGGGCTGTGCAGCCAGGCGGGGAAAGGCCCCTTCACGCCGGCCCGCGCGCCCGAGCCGATATTGGCGGCGACCTCGCGCTGGCGGGTGGTCATGGTGGCTTCCGTCAATGGCGTGAAGCGGGGCATGGGCGTTTCCTCCTGTGTCGTTGCGGGTAGGATGGAACGGGACAGGGGGAACGCCAATGGCCGTGCGGAACGTGCTCTTCATCATGTGCGACCAGCTGCGCTGGGACCATCTGGGCTGCGCCGGCCACCCGCATCTGCGCACGCCCAACCTGGACCGCCTGGCCGCGCGCGGGGTGCGCTTCGACCAGGCCTATGTGCAGTCGGGCATCTGCGGCCCCTCGCGGATGAGCTTCTACACGGGCCGCTATGTCGCGAGCCACGGCGCCACCCACAACCGCGTGCCGCTCTCCGTGGGCGAGGTCACGCTGGGCTGGCATCTGCGCGAGGCGGGGCGCACCCTTGCCTTGGCGGGAAAGACCCACATGCTGCCCGACGCGCATGGCATGAAGCGCCTGCTGCTCGACGGTCAGGATGAGCTGGCGGTGCTGCTGCGCGAGGGCTGGTTCACCCTGCTGGACCGCCATGACGGCCACCACGCCGAGACGCAATCCGCCTACGCCCATTGGCTGCGCGCCCAGGGCTATGACAGCCAGGACCCCTGGACGGACTACGTCATCGCCGCCACCGACACGGATGGCAGCATCCGCAACGGCTGGAAGATGCGCCACGCCCGCCTGCCCGCCCGCGTGCGCGAGGAACACAGCGAGACCGCCTACACCACCGACCAGGCGCTGCGCTTCATCGCGGCGCAGGGCGATACGCCGTGGGTGCTGCATCTTTCCTATGTGAAGCCGCACTGGCCCTACATCGCCCCCGCCCCCTATCACGCGATGTATGGGCCCGAACACGCGCTGCCCGTCCGTCGCCACGCGGCGGAACGCGGCAACGACGCCCACCCCGTCCTGCGCGAATTCCAGCAGGAGGAGGTGGCGCAGAGCTTCCAGAACGACGCCTGCATCGCGGCCGTGCGCCCCACCTATATGGGCCTCATCACCCAGGTGGACGACCATCTCGGCCGCGTGTGGGATTTGCTGGAGCGCATGGGGCGCTGGGAGGACACGCTGGTCGTCTTCACCTCCGACCATGGCGACTATCTGGGCGACCATTGGCTGGGCGAGAAGGAACTCTTCCACGACTGCATCCAGCGCGTGCCGATGATCCTCTACGATCCATCACGCGAGGCCGACGCCAAGCGCGGCGCCGTCGAGACGCGCTTCGTGGAGGCCATCGACCTGGTGCCCACCTTCCTCGACGCGCTGGGCCTGCCCGAGGCGCCGCATGTGCTGGAGGGGCGATCCCTGCTCGGCCTCACGCGCGGCACCGCGACGGAGTGGCGCGAGGCGGCGATCAGCGAACTCGACATCACCTTCCGCGCGGCGCGGCGGCGGCTTGGTCTGCCCACCGGCCAGCATCGCGGCTTCATGCTGCGCACCGCGGAGTGGAAATACATCCACTGGACCAGCGGCCTGCCGCCGCAGCTCTATGACCTCCGCGCCGACCCTGACGAATTCCACGACCTGGGGCAGGACCCCGCGCATGAGGCCAGGCGCGTGGCGATGCGCGAGCGCCTGCTGGCATGGGCCACCAACCTCAAATGCCGCACCACCCTGACCTGGGCCGAGGCCGAGTTCCGCACCGATCGCCACAAGGCCGCCGGCGTTTTCTATGGCGAGTGGTGAAACCAGCCCGGCGCGAAGACCGTGATGCCATCCACCTCGGCCAGCAAATCGCGCGCCGGATCACGGCGCGCCTCCACCAGCGCGCGAACCGCGTCGTCGCGCAGGATGTAGAGGGTGCCGGCCTCCCACTGCCCCGCCTCCAGCGCCGCCCGCACGCTTGCGTTCAGCGCCTCGACCAGCGCTGGGTCCACGCGGGAGAGATAGACGGCGTCGCTCGGGATGCCGCGGGGGGCGGTCCAGCGGCTGAGTTCCTCCCAATCCTCGCCGAAATTCCCGGCGGGGACGGCGCGGACGCGCTGGATGCGGCGCGCGGCCTCGTCCCAGAAGGGGTCGGGCAGGCGCTCGGCGGCGATGGGGGGCGCGGCGGCGACCAGGGCGCGGAACTGCCCCATGCCCGCCTGCACATCCACCGCCTGCACCACGAAGGCGCCCATCAGCACCACCCTTAGCCAGGGCCGCGCCAGGTGCCGCGCCAGCACGGCGATGGCGGCGAAGATCAGCGCATAGCCCAGCGGCCAGAAGAAGCGCTCGGAGGAGCGCAGCATGTCCGCGAAGCGCCGCGCGAAACCCGGCAGGTCGAACAGCGGGAACACCTGCCCCGCGACGGCGAGGTTGGGCGAAATGGCAAACGCCAGCATCCCCGCCAGCACCAGCAGCAGCAGTGCATGCGGCCGCAGCGCCGCCCAGGCCCCGCCATGGCGCAGCACGAACCACAGCGCCATGGCCAGCAGCAGCAGCGTCCCGGCGCCGAGATAGCTGCCCCCATGCTCCCAATGCCGCAGCCCGGGCAGGCCGGGCAGCAGCCAGCCCCAGGCCGTGCTGTCGAAGGGGGCGGTGAGGTCGAGCTGCGCCAGGCCGTAATGCAGCCCCATGGGCGCCACCTCGCCCGTCACGGTGAAATAGCCCGCGAGCCAGAGGGCGGAGAGGAAGGCCGCCGGCACCAGCACCAGCTGGGCCAGGGCGGCGCCCCAGGCGCGCTCCCGCCACAGCCGCCCCAGCAAATCCGCGACCCAGAGCCCCGCGCACATGGCCAGCACATAGGCGTTGAGGAGGGCCACCGTGCCCAGGCAGGCCATCCACCACGCTGTCTGCCCGCGTGCCGCGGGCCGCAGGCAGAGCCACAGCGCCCAGAGCAGCGCCCATTGGCTGACCAGCGCGAAATGCCCGCCCATGCGGTTCAGCAGCATGGGCTGCCAGGCGAAGAGGAGGGCGCCGAAGGCCCGCGCCCAGGGGTCCCGCACCGCGAGGCCCAGCAGCTTCCAGGCGAAGCCCGCCTGGAGCGCCGCGCTCAGCACCAGCCAGGGGCCCCAGTATTGCGGGACCTCGACCAGGGGGCGCAGCGCCTTGGCCAGGAAGGCCATTGCCGGCACGACATCCACGTAGAAGATGGCGCTGGAAAGTTCGAGGCCGTAATCGGGGTTGCGCCCCGGCGGCCAGGTCCAGGGGGCGGGCGCGAAATACATCCAGGCGACGAGGTAGGCCACGGGGTCCGGCCCCAGCGTGCCATGCAGCAGCCAGCCGAGGTCGTTCACGTCCAGGATGCGCGGGCCGAGTGTCAGCACCGCCGCCAGCGCGCCGCCCAGGAGAACGAGGGCCAGGGCGGCCCGTTGGGGCCACCGGCCGCCATGTGCGCTTTGCTTCCTCACCAGACCAGGGTTTCGACGCCCGGCCAGGGGGCGTCAAGCTTGAGCTACGCCGCGACCCGGCAGTAGTTCCGCGCGAAATACAGCAGCGCCGGGTCCGCGCCGCCGATCTTCACCGCCTCCACCTCCGCGAAGATCACGACATGGGTGCCCTTCTCGATCATGTCGGTGATGCGCGCGTCGAAGGCGACGAGGCAGCCCTCCAGCGCCGGCGCGCCGGTGATGATGGGTGACCAGGTGCCGAAGGCGAAGCGCGCCTCGCCATCCACGCCCGTGGCGCCCGCGAAGATGCCCGAGAGTTCCTCCTGGCTGCCGCACAGCGTGTTCACGCAGAGCGTGCCATTCGCCCGGAACAGCTCGGCCGAGGAGACGGTGCGGTTCATGCACACCAGCAGGGTCGCCGGGCTGTCCGTCACGCTGCACACCGCGCTGGCCGTGAAGCCGCCACGCCCCGCGGGGCCGCCCGTGGTGATGATGTTCACCGCCGCCGGCAGGCGGGCCATGGCATCACGGAATTGCTGGCGCTCGATGGGCATCGGGTTCGGTTCCTAACCGCAGGAGGTGAGACGGATGTTTTCGACCATGGCCGAGACGCGCGCACCGGTGTCGTCCGTATCGGTGCCGATGGCAATCTCTTGCAGGGGTGGCGGGGGGCCGCCGAAACTTTCGGTCCAGTCGGCGGCGAGGTCCACCCGCTCCTCGAACCAGCGCCCGGTGGGCGCGGCGGCCGGGCGCAGCACGCGCACCTTGCCCAGGCCGCCCATCCAGGGGCTGTAGAAGGACGCCGGCTCCCGCCCCGTGCCGCCCCAGACATAGATGAGCGCCGAGCGCGGCAGCGGGTGGTCCCCCGCCCGCGCCTGGGCCACCGCGTGCTGGGTGCGCTGCCAGAGCGAGGCGCGCGCCGGCCAGCCGGAAAAACCCACCGTCAGGGAAATGGCCCGGTCCTCGCCGCCACGGCGCGTCAAATCCGTGGGCGGCGGGCCATGGTCCACCCGCCAGCGCCAGGTGAGGCAGGCGGCCTGGCCAGGCGTGCGGCGCCAGATGAAGCTGCCCGCCGCCACGCCCTCGATGGCCACGCCGTTCGGGGTGGCGCGGAAGCGGGCCGGCGTCAGCCCGTCATAGGGCGCATGGGTCCAGCCGGCCTGGACCAGCGCCGCCTCCAGGGAAAGGGCGGCTCGCGCCCGGCCCGGCAGGGCGATGGCGGGCGCCGCTAGGGCGGCTATCATGGCACGACGCTGCATCGGTCTTTAAATGGCCGTAACCACGCGACACGCCAAGGGAGTTCCCGACCATGTCCAGCCTTTCCATCCAGGCCACCGACGGAACCGGCCGCTTCGACGCCCTTCTGGTCCGCCCGAAATCCGAGCCCGCGGGCTGCGTGGTGCTCATCCAGGAGATCTTCGGCGTGAACGCCGCCATGCGCGCGCTGTCCGAATGGGTGGCCGATATGGGCTTCATCGCCCTCTGCCCCGATCTGTTCTGGAGGCAGGAACCCAATGTGGACCTGGACCCCGATGCCGGCCAGGCGCAGTGGGAACGCGCCTTCGCGCTGATGAACGGCTTCGACCAGATGAAGGGGCTGGAGGATTTGGCCGCCACCATCGCCGCCGCCCGCGCCCTGCCCGGCAGCAATGGCAAGGTAGGCACCATGGGCTTCTGCCTGGGCGGCCGCATGGCCTGGCGCACCGCCGTGGGCACCGATGCCGAATGCCATGTCAGCTATTACGGCGTGGGCATCGAGGGGATGCTGGACGACGCGCCCAGGATCAAGCGCCCGCTGCTGATGCACATCGCCGAGAAGGACAAGTTCGTCCCGCCCGAGGCGCAATCCGCCATCCTGGCCGGGGTGAAGGGCCACCCCCAGATCACGGCCCATGTCTATCCGGGCGTGGACCACGCCTTCGCCCGCATGGGCGGCCATGCCTGGGATGCGCGGGCGGCCACCATCGCCAATGGGCGCACGGCGGAATTCCTCGTGAAGCATCTGGGCTGAGCGCGATGGAACTGCGCTTTTCCGACATCACCGCCCCGCGGCCGGACCGCGACACCCTGGCCGCGCGTTATGAGGCGCTGAACGCGGCGCTCGCCGCCGCACCCGAGGTGACCTTGCGCGAATGGGACGCCCTGCGGCGCGAGGTGGATGGCTGGATGGCGCTGGCCCATCTGCGCTTCGCCCAGGACACGACGGACGCCGAAGCGAAGGCCGAGCGCGAATATGCCGACGCCCTCGCCCCCGTCGTGCAGGGGCATGAGACGGCGATGAAGCGCCGCGTGCTGGCGGAGGTGGATTTGGCCCTCGTCGCCGAAATCTGCGGCGCGCACACGCCCGCGCTGTGGCGTTGCGACATCACCACCTTCGCCCCCGAGATCGCGGCCGATCTGGAGGAGGAGGCGAAGCTTTCCGCCCGCTACACCGCCCTGCTGGCCGGGGCGAAGCTGCGCGTGGGCGGCGAGGAGGTGAACCTCTCCGGCCTCGCCCCCCATGCCGAGCACCCTGATCGCGAACGCCGCCATGAGGCGGAGGCCGCGCGCTGGGGCTTTTTCGCGCAGCATGGCGAGGAGCTGGACGCGATCTACGACCAGCTTGTGAAGCTGCGGCACGGCATGGCGCGGAAGCTGGGCGATGAGAGCTTCACCGCCCTGGCCTACCGCCGCATGCGCCGCCTCGACTACGGGCCCGCGGAGGTCGCGCGCTACCGCGAGGAAATCGTGGCGCGGGTGGTCCCCCTGGTGGCCGAATTGCTGGAGGCGCGCCGCGCCGCCCATGGCTGGGACCGGCTGCGGTTCTGGGACGAGGCGCTGATAGACCCCGCCGGGAACCCCAAGCCGCTCGGCGACCATGACGCGCTGCTGGCCGCGGCGCAGGCCATGTTCGACGGGATGGATAAGCGCCTCGGCACCTTCTTCCGCGGCATGGCGGCGGGCGGGTTCCTGGACCTGAAGAACCGCCCGGGCAAGGCCGGCGGCGGCTTCTGCACCTCCTTCCCCAGCCAGGGCGCGCCCTTCATCTTCGCCAACTTCAACGGCACGCACCACGACATCGGCGTCTTCACGCACGAGATGGGCCATGCCTTCCAATGCTGGCAGAGCCGCGCCTTGCCGGGGATAGACCAGCTCTGGCCCGGGATGGAATCGGCCGAGATCCATTCGATGGGCCTGGAATTCCTGACCCATCCGGGCATTCATCACCTGGTGGGCGAGGATGCGGCGGAGCGGTTCCGGCGCATGCACCTGATCAGCTCGCTGGCCTTCCTGCCCTATGGCGCCTGCGTGGACCACTTCCAGCACGAGGTCTACGCCAACCCCGACGCCACGCCGGCCGAACGCCACGCCATCTGGCAGCGCCTCGAACGCCTCTACATGCCCTGGACGGATTACGGCGACCTCGCCTACCCGGCCAAGGGCGGGCGCTGGCAGGCGAAGCAGCACATCTACAACGCGCCCTTCTACTACATCGACTACGCGCTGGCGCTGTGCTGCGCCATGCAGTTCTGGCAGCGCTCACGCCGCGACGCGGCGGCGGCGCTGGAGGCCTATGTGGCGCTGTGCGGGCGGGGCGGCTCCCTGCCCTTCTCGGGGCTGGTGGATTCGGCGGGGCTCGCCTCGCCCTTCGCGCCGGGGGCGCTGGCGGGGGTGGTGGAGGAGGCGCGGGCGGTGCTGGCCTGAGCCTGCCCGGCCCATGGATGTGGCGGCGGGGACAGGCCATGTGTGATTGCGTTGCAGGCCCCGCGCGCCACGTCTAATCCTGCGCCATGCAGCGCAAGCTTCTCATCATCGGCACGAGCAACACCATCAAGCATGACGGCTTCGCCGCCGTCCTGCGCGGAATGGCGCCGCCCTTCGCGGTGGAGGCGGTGGGCCTGGGCGGCTCGCCCTCCGCCCTGCTGCCCTACATGCTTTCCAGCGCGGATTTGGCGGGGGTGACGCACCTCGCCATGGACCCCGCGGACAATGGGCAGATCTGGCAGCATGGCGATGGCGTGAGCAGCCTGGTGCTGTGGCACATGGTGGACTGGCTGCGGGCCCGCGGCATCGTGCCCGTGCTGCTCATCACGCCGCAAACCCCCATCCAGGACATCGCCCAGGCGGCCCGCGCGGCCCGGCTCGTGGAGGCCAGGGCCCGCGGCATCCCGGTGGTGGATGGCTACCAGCTGGTCGAGGACGGCGTGTGCCCTTTCGACATGCAGGACACCATGCATCTCGGGCCGGCCCTCAGCGGGGCGATGATGAAGGCCTTGATGTCGGTGGTGGTGAACGTGGCACCCGGCCCCTTCGTCGAGCGGCCGCCAAGCTTCGCCGCCCCGCGCTTCGAGGCGGAAGGCGCCGAGGTGATCGAGCGCCAGTCCAGCCTGCGCCTCCAGCGCTACACCCTGCTGCGCCCGGGCGAGGTGGCGCGGTTCAGCCTGCCGGCCCATGGCATGATGGTGGGCCTCTCCTTCAACATGCTGGGCAATCCCATCCGGGTGCGGATCACCTCCGACGAGGCCGAGCGTGTCGAGAGGCTCCATCGCATCCCGCCGCAGCAGGATGGCAGGATCCTTGAGATCATCCACAAGGTGGATCAGCTGGGGGTCGCCCTCCCCGGCCGCCACTTCGCCCTTCGCATGGAGGATGAGGACAGCATCGAGCTGGAGGCGGCGGTCTGCATCTTCCCCCGCCAGGCCCAGGAAGCGGCCTGAGCATCCGAACCGCGGGGGCGGAGGCGTGCCGCGCGGCTGATTCACGCCACCGGCTGGCGCCGGCGGCGATCAGACGCTTGCCGCGCGGCTGATTCACGCCACCGGCTGACGCCGGCGGCGATCAGACGCTTGCCGCGCGGCTGATTCACGCCGCCGGCTGGCGCCGGCGACGATCAGACGCGGCTACTCCAGCCTTGCCCCCGCCGCGATCCAGGCGATGATCTGCGCGCGCTGTTCGGTCGTCAGGTCGGTCAGGTTGCCGGGGGGCATGGCCTCGCTCTGCACCTGCTGGCGCATGGCGGCGGCCCAGCGGCGGATCTGCTGGGGCGTTTCCAGCATCACGCCCTTGGGGGCCACGGCGATGCCCTCGAAGGTGGGGCGGGCGGCATGGCATTGCGCGCAGTGGCTCGCCACCAGCGCCTGGACTTCCTGGAAGGGTGGCGCCTCCACGCCCGCGAAGCGCGGGTCGGGCCGGGGTGCGGCGATCACGAAGATCAACGCCACCGCCAGCGCGCCGCCCGCCGGCAGCGCCCAGTTCTGCCGCCCCGAATGGCGCAGCACGAAGAATTGCCGCACCAGCGCGCCCGCCAGCGCCAGCAGGATCAGCAGCAGCCAGTTCAGATGGTGCTGGTAGATCAGCGGGTAGTGCGGGCTGATCATCAGGAACAGCACGGGCAGCGTCAGATAGGTGTTGTGGACGCTGCGCTGCTTGCCCCAGGCGCCGTATTTCGGGTCGGGCGTCTGGCCCGCGCGCATGGCGGCCACCATCTTCCGCTGGCCGGGGATGATCACCATGGCGACATTCGCCACCATGATGGTGCCCGTCATGGCGCCGATCAGCAGGAAGGCCCCGCGGCCCGAGAACAGGTGCGTCGCGATCAGCGTCGCCACCACCAGCATGGCGGCACCGGCGGCCAGAAGCTTGGTTTCGTTCTCGCCGAAGCGCGACCGGCAGAGCAGGTCATAGCCCACCCAGCCCGCCACCAGCATGGCGGCCGAGAGCAGGATGGCCAGCCACACCGGCAGGTTCAGCACGGCGGGATCAATGAGATAGGTGCTGGCTTGACCCCAGTAGATCAGGACGAACAGCGCGAAGCCGCTCATCCAGGTCCAGTAGGCTTCCCATTTGAACCAGTGCAGCTTCTCGGGCAGGGATTCCGGCGCGTTGATGTATTTGCGCTTGTAGTAGACGCCGCCGCCATGGATGGACCATTGCTCACCGCGCACCAGCCTGTTGCCATCGGCCGGCGGGTCCAGGCTGTTGTCCAGCGCAATGAAGTAGAAGCTCGCCCCGATCCAGGCGATGCCGGTGATGATGTGCAGCCAGCGCAGCAGCAGATTGGCCCATTCGGCCAGGTAGCCAGCGTCGAATTCCATCCCTCAGCTTCCCCGATAGGTGCTGTAGCCATAGGGCGAGACCAGCAGGGGCACGTGGTAATGCCCCTCCGCCATGCCGAAGGTGAGGGTCACCACGTCCAGGAAGGCGGGCTCGGGCAGGGTCACGCCCTGGGCGCGGAAATAGGCGGCGACCTCGAAGCTGAGCTCGTAGCGGCCCGGGGCGAAGCTGTCGCCGGCCAGCAGGGGGGCGTCGGTGCGGCCATCGGCGTTGGTGACGCCTTGCGCCAGCTTGTGCCGCGCCTGCCCTTCGACGCGGTGCAGCTCATAGCCCATGCCGGCGGCGGGCCGGCCATGGGCGGTGTCCAGGACATGGGTGGAAAGCCGGCCCATGGGGGTGCCTCGATGTTGCAATGCAGGATAGCGTCCGATCGGCTTCGGTGGAATCACCGAAGACGTGAATCGGCCGCTCGATAGAGCCGTGCGGGGCGCCTCTGGCAAGCGCCCGGTGATGGCAGCAATGCCGGGGCTGCGCTTGATTGCCCAGGCCTGCGGCCCTAATCGCCACCATCCGCCTGAGGAAACCGCAGATGCCGCCCATCGCCCCGAACCTCGTCGCCGCCGTTGATCAGGCCCGCCACTGGCAGGACATGATGGCGATGGCCGAGCTGGGCGGCTTCACCGACCCGGACGGGCATGTCGGCGTGAACCGCCCCTGCCTCTCCGACCTCGACCGCCAGGCGCGCCGCCTGCTGCTGGGCTGGGCGGAAAAGGCCGGGCTGAGCGCCAGCGTGGACCGGCTGGGCAACCTCTTCCTGCGGCATGAGGGCACGGACCCGTCGCTGCCCCCCGTGCTGACCGGCAGCCACATGGACAGCCAGCCCAATGGCGGCCGGTTCGACGGCATCTGGGGCGTGATCGCGGGCTTCGAGGCCGTGCGCGCGCTGCGCGAGGCGGGCGTGGCGACTAAGCGCCCCATCGAGGTCGTGGCCTGGACCAATGAGGAAGGCGGCCGCTACGCCCCCGGCTGCATGGGCAGCATGGCCTATGCCGGCTTCGCCCCCCCGGAAACCTGGGACGGCGTGACCGACCGCGACGGCATCCCCTTCGGCCAGGCGCTGAACGCCCTGCTGGACAGCGAATCCGACATCCCCCGCCGCCCCCTCGGCGTGGTGGAGGGCCAGGCCCCCTTCGCCTATGTCGAGGCGCATATCGAGCAGGGCCCCCTGCTGGAGGCGCGCGACATGGAGATCGGCGTCGTCACCGGCATCCAGGGCAGCCGCTGGTTCGTCGTGGACATCATGGGCAAGTCCGACCACGCGGGCACCACGCCGCTCGCGATGCGGAAGGACGCGGTGCAGGACATGCTGCGCGCCATCCAAGCGCTGAACACGCTGATGCACGACCCCGCCGATGTGCTGCGCTTCACGGTGGCGAGCATCGAGGTGCAGCCCAACACCTCCAACTCCGTGGCCGGCCTGGCGCGCTTCACCATTGATTTCCGCCACCCGGACAATGCCGTGCTGCAGGCACGCGGCAATGCGATCGAAGGCGTGATCCAGGCGGCGCTGCGCACCTGCACCGCCCGCGTCACCGAACGCTTCCACGCCGTGCCGGCGGATTTCGGCGCCGTGGTGCCGGATGCGGTGGAGGCCGCCGCCGCCTCCCAGGGGCTGCGCCACATGCGCCTGCCCTCCGGCGCCTTCCATGACGCGCAATTCCTGGTGCCGCTCTGCCCCACGGGGATGATCTTCGTGCCCTGCCGCGGCGGCGTCTCCCACCACCCCTCCGAATACGCCACCCCCGAGGCCCTGGCCGCCGGCACCCGCGTGCTGGCCCAGGTCCTGGCGGATCTGGCCAACCGCTGAGATGCCGATGTCCGAACTCTCCTTCCCCAAGGCCCGCATCCGCACCCTGCTGCTGGAGAACATCTCCGAGACGGCGGTGAACCTGCTGGCCGAGGATGGCTACACCAATGTCCTGCGCGAGAAGAAGGCGCTGGAGGGCGAGGCGCTGCACGCCGCCCTCAAGGGCGTCCACATGCTCGGCATCCGCAGCCGCACCACGCTGACGGCCGAGGCGCTGGCCGCCGCCGACCGCCTGCTCACCATCGGCTGCTTCTGCATCGGCACCAACCAGGTGGATCTGGACGCCGCGCGACGCCTGGGCATTCCCGTCTTCAACGCGCCCTTCAGCAACACGCGCAGCGTGGCCGAACTCACGCTGGGCGAGATCGTGATGCTGCTGCGCGGCGTCTTCCCCAAATCCAACGCCGCCCATGCGGGCGAGTGGGACAAGAGCGCCGATGGCTACCGCGAGGTGCGGGGCCGGACGCTCGGCATCGTGGGCTATGGCAATATCGGCAAGCAGCTCTCGGTGCTGGCCGAGGCCTTCGGCATGCGCGTGATCTACTACGACACGGCCGGCCGCCTGCCGCTGGGCAATGCGTCGCGCTGCGCGAGCCTGGATGAGCTGCTGCACTGGTCGGACGTGGTCACCGTGCATGTGCCGGAAACCCCGGACACCATGGGCATGATCGGCGCCGCGCAGATCGCCAAGATGCGCCGCGGCGCCTTCCTCATCAACAATGCCCGCGGCACGCTGGTGGACCTGCCCGCGCTGGCGGACGCCCTGCGCGCCGGCCACCTGGGCGGCGCCGCGCTGGATGTCTTCCCCGAGGAACCCAAGCGCAACGGCGACCCCTTCCACGCCCCCGTCCAAGGCCTGCCCAACGTGATCCTGACGCCGCATATCGGCGGCAGCACGGAGGAGGCGCAGTCGCGCATCGGCGAGGAGGTGGCGCGCAAGCTCGCTGACTACTCCGACACGGGCAGCACCGAGGGCGCGGTGAACTTCCCCCAGGTGGCCCTGCCCGCGCGCCCTACCGGCACGCGCTTCATGCATGTCCACCGCAACGCGCCGGGCGTGCTGGGCAATGTGAACCAGGTCTTCGCCAAGCGTGGCGTGAACATCGCGGGCCAGTATCTGCAGACGGATGGGGAGATCGGCTACGTCGTCGTGGACGCCGGCGCGACGCGCGACAGCGAGGCCATCCTGGCCGAGCTGCGGGCGCTGCCGCACACGATCCGGGCGCGGCTGCTCTACGAGAAGGAGTGAATTCGATCGGGACACGGGATGAAATTCATGGTCACATCATGCATCTCCCGTTCCCCTGGAGTCCGCCCATGCCCACCCCCCGCAGCGCCCTTGTCGGCAATGTGCTGGTCTATCTCGTCGTCCTGATCCTGGCGCTGGACGGCCTCGCGCAGCTTCTCCAGCCCGGCTTCATGGTGGCCATCATGGAGGGCTCGCAGATCCCGCTGGCCATGGCGCCGCTGCTGGGCGCCATCACCCTGGCCTGCGCCGCCTTCCTGGCCATCCCGCGGCTTGCGCCGCTCGGGGCCGTGCTGGTCACGGGCTTCCTGGGCGGGGCCATCGCCATCCATTTCCGCCTGGGCGAGGTCGGCACCCCGCCGCAGATCATCTGCCTGGCGCTGGGCCTGGCCGCCTGGGTGGGTCTCTACCTGCGCGATGCGCGCATCCGCGCCATGGTGCGGGCGCCGGCCTAGCGCAGTCGCCGCCCGCGCCGGAACCGCCACCAATCCTGCACCGGCCCCAGCAGCAGCAGCGGGCTCGCCGCCAGGGTCGCCAGGGCGAAGACCGCCGCCATTTCCCTGGCACCCGAGGCGAAGGCCGCCACCGTGAGCCCCGCCAAGCCCCCCACCACCATAAGCCCCAGCGCGAAAAGCCCCAGCACCAGGCGGTGCCGGGGGGAAAGCCATTCGGGCGGGGGGGACACGCCCTCGCGCGGGGCGCCATCGCGCCCCACATCGAAGGTGCGGGAGGGGTCGAGGCCGAAGGGCGCGTCCGGCGGAAGCGGCGTCAGCGGCGGACCACGAAGATGGTGGCCGGCTGGATGCCCGCCTGGCGCATGCGCCGCCGGCGCCACCAGATGGAGATGGCGGCGATCAGCCCCGCACCGATCGCGACCGGCACCAGCAGGCTGATGAACAGGATGGCCACGGCCACCAGCACCAGCCCCAGCGTGGCCGCCAGCACCAGGATGGCGATGCCGCCCGTGCGCGCCAGCACGCGGTCCAGCCAGGAGGCCCGGGGGGCCTCTCGGAACTCGCCCTCGGGCGTCATGTCCAGGATGGGCGGGCGGGAATGGGGGTCGTTCATGGCGCCTCTACATGTCGCCCCGCGCGGCGATCGGTTCAAGCCCCGTTGCGCCCGCCGACACACTCCGTAAAGGAGAGGTTCATGCGACGGAGTGCCCCCATGCCCCTGCTCGGCTGCATCGCCGATGATTTCACCGGCGCCACCGACCTCGCCAGCACGCTGGTGCGGCAGGGGATGCGCGCCGTCCAGGTCATCGGCGTCCCGGATGGTGACCTGCCCGAGGCGGATGCCGTCATCATCGCGCTGAAATCCCGCACGATTCCCGTGGCCGAGGCCATCGCCCAGTCGCTCGCCGCCTGCGAGGCGCTGCTGGCGGCGGGGGCGAAGCAGATCCTGTTCAAATACTGCTCCACCTTCGACAGCACGGATGCGGGCAATATCGGCCCGGTGGCGGAGGCGCTGATGAAGCGGCTCGGCACCGGCTTCGCCATCGCCTGCCCGGCCTTCCCCACCAATGGCCGCACCATCTACCAGGGCCACCTCTTCGTGGGCCCGAATTTGCTGAGCGAGAGCGGGATGGAGAACCACCCCCTCACCCCCATGAAGGACCCCAACCTGGTGCGCGTGCTGTCGCGCCAGACCCGGGCGGGGGTGGGGCTGATCCCCTTCGCCAGCGTGGAGCGCGGGGTGGCCGCCATCCGCGCCGACATGGCGCGCCTGACCGAATCGGGCCGCGGCCTGGCCATCGCGGATGCGGTGACGGACGCGCACCTCATGGCGCTGGGCGAGGCCTGCGCGAACCATGCCCTCATCACCGGCGGCTCGGGCATCGCCATGGGCCTGCCCGAGAATTTCCGCCGCGCCGGCCTGCTGCCGGTGCGCGACGACGCCGATGCGCTGCCCCCCGCCACGGGCCTCTGCGCCGTCGTCGCCGGTTCCTGCTCGCGCGCCACGCTGGGGCAGATCGGCCTCGCGCGCGACCATGTGCCGGTGCTGGAACTGGACGCGCTCGCCACGCCCGATGCGGCGGCGCTGGAAGCCCAGGCGCGGGACTGGATGGCGGGCAAGCTCGACGCCGCAAGGCCCGTGGTCATCGCGGCCTCGGCCCCGCCCGACCGCGTGGAGGCGCTGCAAGCGAAGCTCGGCCGCGACGCCGCGGGCGCGCTGGTGGAGGAGACGATGGCCGGCATCGCCGCTTCCCTGGTCGCCGCCGGCGTGCGCCGCCTGGTGGTGGCGGGCGGCGAGACCTCGGGCGCCGTGGTGCAGCGCCTCGGCGTGCGCGCGCTGCGCATCGGCCCCGAGATAGACCCCGGCGTGCCCTGGACCCATGCGACCTCCGAGGCGGCGCCCGAAGGCCTGCACCTCGCCCTCAAATCGGGCAATTTCGGCGCGCGGGACTTCTTCCTGAAGGCCTTCGCATGAACGAGGACGCGGCGCGCGCCGAACTCGTCGCCCTCGGCGCCTCCCTCTTCCAGCGCGGCTTTTCGGTGGGCAGCGCGGGCAACATCTCGGTGCGCCTGGCCGATGGCTACCTGATGACGCCCACCAATTCCTCGCTGGGCCGGCTCGATGCCGCGCGGATCAGCAAGCTGGACGCGAACTGGGCGCATGTGGGCGGCGACCGGCCGACCAAGGAGGTCTTCCTCCACCGCGCCTTCCTCACCGCGCGGCCCGATGCAGGGGCGGTGGTCCATCTGCACAGCACCCATGCCACCGCAATCTCCTGCCTCGATGGCGTGATCCCGCCGCTGACGCCCTATTTCGTGATGCGGGCGGGCCGCGAAATCCCGCTCATCCCCTATTACCGCCCCGGCGACGCGGCCATGGAACCCGCCATCCATGACGCCGCACGCCGCGCCAAGGCGGTGCTGCTGGCCAATCACGGCCCCGTGATCTGCGGCCCCACCCTCACCGACGCGGTGAATGCCGCCGAGGAGCTGGAGGAAGCCGCGAAGCTGGCCCTGCTCTTGCAAGGCCGGAACCCCCGCCTGCTCACCTCCGGGCAGGTGGATGATCTTCTGCAAACCTTTGGATGACCCTGATGGACCGCACCGCGCCTTCCGAAACCCCGCTCAGCCCCGCCATCGCCGCCCGCTGGAGCCCGCGCAGCTTCCTGCCCGACGCGGTGCCCGAGGCCGCGCTGCGCCAGGTGCTGGAAGCCGCGCGCTGGGCCTCCTCCGCCTATAACGAGCAGCCCTGGCAATACCTCATCGCCCGCAAGGAGAACGAGCCGGAGGCCTATGCGAAGCTGCTGGCCTGCCTCGTGCCCTTCAACCAGGGCTGGGCCAATGCCGCGCCCGTGCTGATGCTGGCCTGCGCCCGCATGAACTTCGCCGAGAAGGGCAACCCCAACCGCTGGGCCGAATACGACACGGGCCAGGCCACCAGCGCCATGGCGATCGAGGCGGCCGCCCTTGGCCTGCAGATCCACCAGATGGCGGGCTTCGACGCGGCCGCGGCGCGCACGGCCTTCGCCATTCCGGAAGATGTGACGCCCGTCGCCGCCCTGGTCCTGGGCAAACCCGGCCCCGCCGATGCCCTGCCCGAGGCGCTGGCCCAGCGCGAGACGGCGCCCCGCGCCCGCAAGCCCGCCGCCCAGATGTTCTTCGCCGGCGCCTGGGGCCAGCCGGTCTGACAGGCACGGGAGCTTCAAGCCAAGGTGAAGCTCCCGTCATCTGCGTTCCCGGCACAACGCAAGGGCATGGCCCACGTTGTCCTTTCGGACCCCGCGCCAAGATCCGCGGGGGGAGGAAGTGGAGAAGCCCGTGCCGGGACAGAACGCAGGCTGCGCCGCGTGCCGCGAGGCGGCGGAGACGCTCGAATTCACCATGGCCTTCCAGCCCGTCGTGGATGTGGAGGCGGGGCGCATCGAGGCCCATGAGGCCCTGGTGCGCGGCCCCGAGGGCCAAGGCGCCGCCACCATCCTGGCGCAGCTGACGCCTGACAACCTCTACGCCTTCGACCAGGCCTGCCGCCTGAAGGCCATCGAACTCGCCGCGCGCCTCGGCATGGAGACGCGGCTCAACATCAACTTCCTGCCCAACGCCGTCTACCAGCCGCGCGCCTGCATCCAGGTGACGCTGGGGGCGGCGCGGCGCCACGGCTTCCCACTCGACCGGCTGACCTTCGAGTTCACCGAGAATGAGCGCGTGCAGGACCCCGCCCACACCAGCGCCATCATCGAGGAATACCGGCGCCATGGCTTCCAGGTTGCCCTCGATGACTTCGGCACCGGCTATTCCGGCCTGGCACGGCTGGAGGCGCTGCGCCCGGACATCCTGAAGCTGGACCGCCGGCTGATCCAGCACTGCGACGAGAACCCCGTGCGCCAGGCCATCATCCGCAGCCTCGTGACGCTGGGGCGCGAGATCGGGGTGAAGTTGGTGGCCGAGGGGGTGGAGCGGCGGGGCGAGATGGAGACGCTGCGCGGCCTCGGGCTGCGCTTCATGCAGGGCTTCCACTTCGCCCGCCCGGTCTTCGAGGGGCTGGCGCGCTGGCCGCTGCCGGGCTGACGCCTCAGCCCCAGGGGGCGCCGGCCAGCGCGGGCAACAGCCTGGCCAGGAATTCCTCCCGGCCGATGCTGTCCGCCTGGCTCGCCGCCAGCGCCTCCTGCCGGCCCGGCGCGGCCGCGGCCAGCAGCACCCGCGCGAGGTCCGGCGCATTGCCGCGGCGGAAATGCAGCCCGTCCAGCCCCGGCCGCACCTTCTCCGCCATGCCGCCGATGTCGGAGACGATCAGCGGCACGCCCGCCCGCCGCGCCTCCTGGATGACGACGGGCGAATTCTCCCACCAGACGGAGGGCACCACCACCCAGCCCGACAGGCGCATCAGCCCCAGCACATCGCCCGAATCATAGCGGCCGCCGAAGAAGATGGCGGGGCCGGCCGCGTCCAGCGCCGCCTCCAGCGCGGGGAAGAGGCGCAGCACCTCCTCCCGCTCGCAGCCATGCACGGAGAGGAACAGGCCCGGGTCGCGCGCCAGGGCCATGGCGAAGCCGCGGATCAGCACATCCAGCCCCTTGAAGGGCGTGGGCTGGCCGAAGAAGGCGAAATGCTGGCCGAGGCCGGGTTCGGCGGGGGCGCGGGGTGCCGCGGCCAGCTCCTCGCCCAGGACATTCTCCAGCACGCATTCCTCGCGCGCCGCGAAGCCCCAGTCGCGGAAGCGCGTCCGGATGAACTCGGAGGGGTAGATGGCGCCGTCGAAGCGGTTGAGCAGCGCGAGCCAGGTGGCGCGGCGCAGGGCGAAATGGCGCGGCGTGCGCTCGGGGAAGCAATTGGCGCAGAGGGCGGGGGCGTAGCCATGGCACAGCTCCCGCCCCCGCGTGCGGATCATCTGCCCGTGATGGGCGCAGATCGCCAGCATCTCGTGCAGGGTCAGCACGAAGCGCGCATCGGGCCGCGCCTCCATCAGCGCCGCCACGAGGTCGAAGCCCACGCGCCAGACATGGTGGAAGTGGAAGACCTGCACCGGCTGCGCCACCAGCAGCGCCAGCAGCGCCTCGCGCGCCGCGAGGTCGGACCAGAACAGCCGGTCCTCCGTCATGCCATAGGGGTCGTAGAGGTGCTCATCCGGGGCGTGGCGCAGCAGGCGCCCGCCCGGGGCGGCGGGGCCCATCTCGGCCGCCGCGACCAGGATGGCGCGGTGGCCCGCCGCGCGCAGCGTGGCGCATTCGCGCCAGGCCGCCATCTCGCCGCCGCCCTTGGTGAAGGCGGGGTGGGCATGGGCGATGACGCAGACGGCGATGGGCGCCTCAGGCATCGGCCGCCTCCGGCTGGAAGAGGGGGGCGAGGCCGCGCCAGAAGCCGTGCAGATGCGTGGCCACCATCCGCGCCGCCGCGCTGTCCTGCGCGCCGAAGCCGGGCGGGGGCAGGCCCGCCCCGGTGGCGGCGGAAAGCCGCGCCACCGCATCGGCCGCGTCGGGCAGCCCCGCCACGGTCGCGATCTGTTCGAGCAGCGGCAGGGCGGAGAGCGGCAGGCGGGGCTGGAAGGCGTCATCCCGCTCCAGCGCCGCCGCCAGTTCCAGCATGTCGAGGATGACGAGGCCCCCCGCCACGTCCAGCCCGCGCCGCAGCGGCCCGCGCAGCGCGGCGAGCCCCGTCCCGCCATGCGCCGCGATGCGCCCGCGCGAGAGAAAGACCTCCAGCGCCGGTTCGGTGAATTCCCGCGCGCCCAGCAGCAGCAGGGCATCGGCCCGCGCCTCGATCGCCGGCGCGGCCATGGCCAGCAGCCGCACCGCCTCGGCATCGTCCAGCCCGTGCAGCACCAGCAGCACGGGCCGCGCGGCGGGCGGGGGCGGCGGCGCGCCGATGAGCATGGCGGCGAAGCTTTCCTCGCGCGCCTGCAACAGGTCCCGCAGCCAGGACAGGGTGTCGCCCAGCTCCGGCCCCGCGGGCAGGGCGGCGTGGCGGTGCAGCGCGGCCAGCAGCAGCGGCGCGGGCAGGGTGCGGGGGTTCACGCGGAACCATTGCGCCTCGCCCGCGTGGCGCATCTCCATCACCAGCTCGAAGGGGGGGCGGGCAGCTCGGTCAACTGGGGCAGCAGGCCATGGGCCAGCAGCATCGTCTCGCTGGTCAGCGCGGGGGATTGGGCCATGGGCAGGGGCCGCACCCGCCCCTCCTCCAGCAGCAGGGCCAGCAGGGAGAGGCGCGTGTCGGGACCGATGGCGGGGTCCAGCGTGAAGGCCATGGCGCATTCGCCCGAGGGCGCGGCCCAGGCCTCCACGCGCGGGAAATCGGCCGGTTCCAGCCAAGGCACCCCGGCCAGCCAGCGGGTGAAGGCGCCGACGGGGCCGAGCTGCGGCGACAGCAGCGCGGCCGCGGCGCCACCCCCCGCCGCCTCGCGCAGCAGATGGAACACGCCGCCCCAGCCGGCCTGGTGCAGCGCCGCGTCAGGGGTGGGGCCATGCGCGTCGCCAGGCAGGGCCTGGCGGCCGGACTGGCCCCCGGCCACCCATTCGAGAAAGGGCGGCTCCGTCCCGCCAGGGCGGGCCCCCACCAGCAGGAAGCCGCGGCAGGTCCGGCCGGGGGGCAGGGCGGCCAGCAGCTCGGGCTCGTCGAAGAGAACGAGGCTCTGCGCGGGGGCGGCCGGCAGCAGGCGCAATGTGGGCTCGCTGCCATCCTCGGTCCACTCGACCCGGCCGGCCAGCAGCAGATGCCCGAGCCCGACCGCGCGGCAGACGTTCAGGACCAGGAGGGGCGGCGCGGCCGGAGGGCTCGCGGCGGCCGGCTCCCCGGCCGGCGCGGTCTCGGCCAGCAGGCCGGTGATGCGGCTGTTGGAGCGGCCACCGGCCTCGGCCCCGGTGCCCAGCGCGGCGGCGGCCAGGAAGGGCGGCAGGCCGGCGGCCAGCTGGCCTTCCAGCATCACCTCGCCCAGCTTCACCCCGGCCGCGTGGAGCGTCACGCGGCGCGGCCCCCGCCCATTCGCCAGCGCCGTGCCGGCGAAGTGCAGGTGGAAGCCGAAGGCGGGCAGCGGGCTGCCATCGTCGAAGGGCAGGTCGGCGCGGTGCACGTCGCAGCGCACGGGCAGCCGGCCCATGCCCTCCATCTCGATCACGGCCTCGGTGCCGGGCGCATGGACCAGCCAGCCCCAGGCCTCCTTGCCATCGGCGCCGTCGAGATGGCCGCGCGGGCGGAAGGGGGCGGGGTTCAGCACGGGCGGATGGAGCGGGATCTCGCCCCCCGCATGGACCACGGTCAGCGCGCCCTCGCTCCAGTCGGGCAGGCCGCGCACCAGAAGCTGGAAGCCGCGCCCGGCGGGAATCGGGCCCTCGGCCGGCAGGTCGCGCCGCGCCAGCAGGCGGGCCAGCGGCCAGTCCTGGCGCAGGCCGCCGGTCGTGGTCAGGCGCAGCCGGGCGCTGGGGATGCCGGCCTCGGGCAGGCGCACCCAGCCGCCCAGCAGGGTGATGCCATCGCCGTGCTCGGCGGTGTCCACATAGCCATCGAAGGCATAGACGCTCACCGCCCGCCCCCCGGCGCGGCCCCCGGGGCGCCCCAACACGGCCGGACGCAAGCGCTGGGCCGGAGCGGAAGGGGGCGCGGCACATCATGCATGTTACAAGGATACCATCCGGGCCACCCCCTGGGGAGGGGCTTCGTCCCGGGCGGCCGCGGGCTGGAAGCGCATGTTGCGCCCGGCGATGGGAGGAGGCAGGAACGCGGCATGACCGAAGCCGCCAGCCCCGCCCAGGTTGCCCCCACCTCCGACCCCTTTTCAGGGCACATCTCCGATTGGGCCCGGCTCGCGGCCGGCGCGTGCCTGTCGGGGGAGCTGGAGGCCGGGGGGCGGCATGTGACGCTCTTTCTCGACCTGGCCGCGGTGCCGCCCGCCCTGGCCGGGCGGCGGCTGCACCTGCGCCTGGGCGAGACGGGCCTGATGGCGGTGCCGCTGCGGGCCGCCCTTGCGCAATCCGGCCCTGCGCAATTCGGCCCCTTGCGCCTGACGCTCGCGGATGCGCTGCGCCATGCCGGCAGCCCCCCACGCCTGCTGGCGGAGGGCCTGCCCCCCCTTCCGCCCGGCCGGCTGGCGGGTGCGGCGCTGCAGGCCATGGCGGTGACCGACGAAGCGGACTTCCTGGCCAGGGCGGCGCGCCGCGACGGCCCCGAGGGCAACCCGCTGCTGGCGGTCCTGGGCGCGCGGGCGGCCTATCGCGCCCTGCCCGGCTTCGCCGCGCGCGCGGCGGCGCTGACCCTGCTGGCCCAGCTCCTGCTGGCGCGGGACCTGGCGCGGCTGACCGCCGATGACCATGCCGAGGCGCGCTGGCTGCGCGCCGAGGGCCGCGTCCTGCTGGCCGAAGGCCGGGCGCTGCTGGACGACAACACGGCCCCGGAGCCCCTGGCGCTGCGCTGGATGATGGCACTCGGCGCCGCCTGCGGAATGCTCTGCCTCTGCCAGGACGACATGACGGAGGCGCGCGCCTGCTTCGGCGCGGCGGCGGCACAGGCGTCGGCGCTGCACCTGGCGCCGGAGGCCGCGCTGGACCTCGTGCATGCCTGCCTGATGGAGGGGGTGCTGCTGGGCCTGGAGGGCGAGGCCGAGGCCGCGCGCCAGGTGCTGGAGCGCGGCGTGCGCGCCCTGCAGCCCAGCGTGACGGCACGGAACCTGATGACCGACATCGCGGCCCTGGATGAGCTGATCGCGGCGGGCCGCATGGCGCGGCAATGCTTCGTCGCGCTGGCGAAGTTCGGCCTGCTGACGGTGCGCGCCACGCCGCGCTACAACGAGGGCACGCCGTTCGAACTTCGGCACTTCGCCCCGTCCGTGCCGCGCCTCCTCGCGGCCGGGCTCTGCCCCCGCCTCGCCGACGGCCTGGCCTCGCTCGGGATCGCACGGCCATGATCCGTCTCCTCGCCCAGCTCGACGACAGCGCGCAGGAAGCGCGCTTCACCGCCACGCCGGACAAGGCGCTGCCCGCCCCCGTCGAGGTGACGCTGGACGGCGTGGTTCTGGCCCGCATCCCGG
The DNA here is from genome assembly GCF_014764365.1 of Roseococcus microcysteis. Classification (NCBI taxonomy): domain Bacteria; kingdom Pseudomonadati; phylum Pseudomonadota; class Alphaproteobacteria; order Acetobacterales; family Roseomonadaceae; genus Roseococcus; species Roseococcus microcysteis. The sequence goes on along the minus strand of NZ_CP061718.1, from coordinate 4,168,610 downwards.
CGGGCGATCCCGGGGCGCAAACCCTTGTCCTGCCCTTCGAGGCGCTGCGCGACATCAGCCGGGGCGAGCTCGCCTTCCGGCCCGGTGGCGCGCCCCCGCCGCCCGGCGCGCTGCGGCCCGAGGGGGAGTTCTTCGAGGCGCTGGCCCTGCCCGACGCCGCGACCTTCTTCCAGAAGGTGCAGCTGAACCATTCGCGCTACGCCTCGCCCCTGCTGCTGGAACTGGGCGCGCGCTGCGCGCATGAGCGCTTCACCCATGACCCGCTGACCCGGGCGGCCGCACTCGCCATCCTGGGCCATCGCCACATCGAGCGCCTCGGCACCCAGCGCGCCCCCGCCGAGGAGGCGCGCATCGCCTGGCTGCTGGAACGCGCGCGGCCGCTGATGGCCGAGGCCTGGCGCCGCCTGCCCGCGCATGTGCCCGATCCCCCCCGCCTGGCCTGGCAGGAGGTGCGCTGGAGCGTCTCCCTCGCGACCGTGGCGGGGCTGCTGCACATGGCGGGCGGAGACTACGCCGCCGCGCGGGAGATGTTCGCCCTGCCCCGCCACTGCCTGCACCACGCGGCCCTGTCCAAGGTCAGCGCGCTGAACATGGTGTCGGGCTGTTTCCTGCACGGGGTGCTGTCCCACATGCTGGGCGATCCCGACGCCGCGCGCGCCAGCCTGGAGGCCGGCATCGAGGGGGTGAAGCCCGTGGTGCAGGCCCAGGACCTGATGGCCAATATCTGGGTCATCGGCGACCAGGTGAATGTGATGCGGATCGCGCGGCAATGCTTCATCGCGCGCTCCCGGTTGGGCCTCGTCCCGCCGGACGCCGGTCCCGAACCGCGTCTCGGCGCCGCCGCGGTCCTCACCCTCGACGAGCTCGCGGTGCCGCTGCCCGCGATGGCGCGGAAGGGTCTCGTGCCGCGGCTGCAGGAGCACATCCTGCGGCATTCCCGGCAGTAGCGCGCGGCCTCGGCCGTGATGGCGCGCCGTGAAGGGCGCGTCGCGCCGCCGGCGGCTTCGGGGCGATGACATCCCGCCCCTCCGTCCCGAGCCCGTGACGCGAGGGAGGATGCCGGCGCCGCTCCGCCCGGGCCTCAGCCGCGGATGGCCATCTCCGCCTCCGCCTCCACCTGGGGCGGCATCGCCGTCACCTCATGCAGGTGCAGGCCGGGCGCCAGCTCCTCGGCGCGGTCCGGGGTCGTGAGGCGACGCAGCGCGGCCGCCATCGCCGCCTCGCCCGCCCGCCAGCGGTCGGCCAGGGTGGCGGTGGAAAAGTCGAAGGCCTTGCCCGGCCCCGCCTCGTCGAAGGCGGCGCGATAGCCCATCAGCACCACGGTCGCGCGCGCGCCCACGCCGGCCGCGCGCAGAAGCTGCGCCACCTCCGGGTTGGCCCGGCGCTCCTCGGGCAGGTGCCGGGCGAGGCAGGCCATGCGCGCCCGCACCTCCCATTCCCGCGCATGGGCGGCCAGGGCCTGGCGCGTCTGGTTGCCGAAGGCGAGGTCCGCCGCGCGCGACAGGGCCGCGGAGACGTGGCGCGGCCGCTGGCCCGCCCGATGGAAGAGTTCGACGACGAGGCAGGTCAGCGCCTCCTCCCCCACCTCACTCAGGATGAGGTCGAGCGGCGCATTGGCCGAAAGCCCGCCATCCACCAGCCGCCGCCCCTCCAACTCGGCGGGCGGAAACAGGCCGGGCATGGCGCTGGAGGCGAGGATGTGCTCGGCCGTCAGCCAATCGCCGCGCGCGGTGTCGAAGACCACGCGCGCGCCGGTCTCGGCATCGGTGGTGACGATGGACAGGCGCGTGGGCCCGCGGTTCAGCCGGTCGAGGTCGAGCGTCGCCTCCAGCCGGGCGCGCAACGGCGCCAGGTCATAGAAGGCCGGCCCGCCACCCAGGCGCAGATCGGGGCGGAACAGGCCGGGCCGGCCCATCAGCAGCGTCTGCCAGGCGGCGGCGCGGTTGTGCGCGGCGCGCCAGGCGCCCCTGGCCGGCGGCGGGCCGAGCAGGAAGGTGGTGAGCGGCGTGGGCTCCTGCGCGAGCGAGGCCCAGAAGTCGCGCAGCGCCGCCCCCCCCTGGCCCGGCGGGGCGGCGGCGAAGAGCGCCGCGTTCACGGCCCCCACCGAGCTGCCGGCGATCCAGCCCGGCATGGGCTGGCGGGAGGCTTCGAGCGCGGCGCAGGCCCCGGCCTCGAAGGCGCCCAGCGCGACGCCGCCCGAGAGGACGACGGCCATGGGGGTGTGGGGCGGCTCATCGGGACTGGGGTCCGCTGCCCGTGCTCGCGGCGCGCAGCAGCGGCGCGAGCGAGGCATCGAGCAGCCGGAAGGGCCAGGCGGCCAGCAACAGCGGCAGGGCGGCGGCATCGGCCAGCGTGGCGGCCGCGGCGGCTTCGGGCGTCTCGCGCCATCCGCCCGAGACGGTGAGGTTGTCGGCGGCGGGGCTGAAGAGGCTGCCTTCACTCTCCGGCGCGGCCGCGTCCTCCAGGAAGCCGCGGTGCAGGGCGCGGCCATTCGCGAGGCTGTGCAGGCGCGGGGCGAGGCCCGAGGCCGCGAGCGCCGCCTGCGCCACCGCCATCTGGCCGAAGCCGCCCACCACCACCTCGGCCACCGGCCGCTCGGCCAGCGCCAGCACGGCGCGCGCCACCTCCTCCGCCGGGTAGACGGGGGGCGCCGCGCGGATGGCGCGGCCCGTGTGGTTGGCCGCGTGCTGGAAGAAGGGCGTGTCGATCACCGAGGGCAGCACGGTGCAGACATGCAGGCCGGGCTCGTCCAGCACCTCCTGCCGCAGCGCCTCGGAGAAGCCGCGGATGGCGAATTTGCTGGCCGCATAGGGCGTGCCGTCGGGCTTGGCGGTCTGGCCGACGATGGAGGCGTTCTGGATCAGCACGCCGCCACCCTGGGCGCGGAAGATGCGCAGCGCCGCGCGGGCGCCGTGCATGCAGCCGAAGAGGTTGGTCTCGACCACGCGCTTCCATTCGCGCGTGGGGATGGCGTCCAGCCTTCCGAAGGCGCCCACGCCCGCATTGTTGAACCAGACATCCACGCGGCCGAAGCGCGCCATGGCCGCATCGGCCAGGGCCTCCACCGAGGCTTCCTCGGTCACGTCGGCGGCATGGGCCAGCGCCTCGGCGCCGAGCGCGCGGCATTCCTCCGCCGCCGCCTCCAGCGCGGCCTGGCGACGCGCGGCGAGCACTATATGGAAGCCGGCCGCGGCGAAGGCATGGGCGGTGGCGCGGCCGATGCCGCTGGAGGCGCCGGTGATGACGATGGTGCGCGGCGAGGGGGACATGGGAACTCCGGGGAAGTGTCCCTGCTACAACACCCCCCCGCCGCCCGGGTTCCCGCGATGCCCCCCCCGCAACCCTTTTGCCCGGCCATGGTTTTCTCCCCATGGCGCCGGCACCACGGGCCGCGCCGCACGCCACGCCGACCCCGCTGCAACCCCTCGCCGGAGGACTTCGCGATGCGCGTCATCCCCACCAGCGCCCATGGCGCGCTGGACTATCTCGTCGGCCTGATCCTGATCTTCGCGCCCATGCTGCTGGGCTTCGCCGACCGTGGCCCGGCCCAGCTCGTGCCGCAGGTGATGGGCGTGCTCATCATCGGGCTCAGCCTGCTCACGAACTATGAGATGGGGCTGCTGCGGCTGATCCCCATGCCCGTCCACCTCAACTTCGACCTGGGCGCCGGCGCCTTCCTCGCCGCCTCGCCCTGGATCTTCGGCTTCTCGGGCTTCATCGCCTGGCCGCATGTGGTCTTCGGCCTGATCGCGATCGGGACGGGGCTGCTCACCCGCACGACCCCCTCCACCCCTGCCGGCCCCTATGGCGGCAGCGGCGTGGGCAAGCCCTGACGGAGACGCCCCCATGTATTTCCACGACCCCCGCCTGCAATACCCCGTCCGCGTCGAGACGCCGGACCCCCTCTTCGCCCGCCAGCTCCAGCAGGCCATTGGCGGCATCGAGGGCGAGATCCGCGTCTGCCTGCAGTATTTCTTCCAGGCCTGGGGCGCGCGCGGCCCCAACCCGAAATACCGCGATATGCTGCTGCACACCGCGACGGAGGAGATCGGCCATATCGAGATGCTCGCCACCGCCGTGGCGATGAACCTCGAGACCGCGCCGCTCTCGCTGCAGGAAAGCGCCGCCGAGGCGCACCCCGTGGTGAACGCCGTAATGGGCGGCGAGCGGCCGCGCCATGTGCTGGAAGGGATGCTGCAGCGGCACATCCTCTCCACCGGCCTCGCCGCCATGCCGGTGGATGCGGACGGCGTGCCCTTCGACTGCTCGCACGTCTATGCCAGCGGGAACCTGGCCGCCGACATGTACGCCAATGTGACGGCCGAGAGCACCGGCCGCGTCCTGGCCGTGCGGCTGTTCAACGCGGCCAAGGACCCGGGCATGCGCGACATGCTGTCATTCCTCATCGCGCGCGACACGATGCACCAGCAGCAATGGCTGGCCGTCATCGAGGAGCTGGGCGGGAACGCGGCCCTGCCCATCCCGAACAGCTTCGACCGCTCGCAGGAGGCGTCGCGGTTCAGCCATGTCTTCTTCGCCCACAACCATGAAGGCGTGCCCCCCGCCCAGGGCCGCTGGACGGCGGGGCCGAGCCTGGACGGACAGGGCGAGTTCACCGTGGCCCAGAGCACGCCCATGGGCGAGAAGCCCGTGCTCGGCCCCGCCCAGCCCCTCTCGGGCGCGCAGGCCGAGCAGATCAAGGGCTGAACGGAAGGTGCGGGTCGTCATCCTGGGCGCGGGTTTCGCCGGGCTGGAGGCGGCCCGCGCCCTGGCCGACACCGAGGTGCAGGTCACGCTGGTGGACCGGCACAACCACCATCTGTTCCAGCCCCTGCTCTACCAGGTGGCCACCGCCGCCCTCTCGCCGGGCGACATCGCCTGGCCCATCCGCGCCATCTTCCGCCGCCAGCGCAACCTGACCGTGCTGATGGCGGAGGTGGAGGGGGTGGACGCCGCCGCGCGCCGCGTCCGCCTGCGCGGGGCCGCACCCCTGCCCTATGACCGGCTGGTGCTGGCCACTGGCGCCACCCATTCCTATTTCGGCCATGACGAATGGGCGGGCGTCGCACCCGGCCTCAAGACCATCGAGGACGCCACCGCCATCCGCCGCCGCCTGCTGCTCGCCTTCGAGCGCGCGGAGCTGACATCCGATGCCGAGGCGCGCCGCGAATTGCTCACCTTCGTCGTGATCGGCGCCGGGCCCACGGGCGTGGAACTGGCCGGCGCCATGGTCGAGCTGGCGCGCCACGCCATGCCGCGGGATTTCCGCCGCATCAATCCCGCCGAGGCGCGGGTGGTGCTGGTGGAGGCCGGGCCGCGCGTGCTGCCCAGCTTCCCCGAGGATCTCTCCGCCGTGGCCGAGGCCTCGCTGCGCCGCATGGGCGTGGAAATCCGCACCGGCACGCGGGTGACGGGCGCCGACGGCCATGGCGTGCAATGCGGCGAGGAACGCATCCCGGCCGCCACCATGGTCTGGGCGGCGGGGGTCATGGCCTCGCCCGCCGGCGCCTGGCTCGGCGCGCCGCGCGACCGGGCGGGGCGCATCCAGGTCGCACCCGACCTGTCCATTCCGCTGATGCCCGAGATCTTCGCGGTGGGCGACCTGGCCGCCGCGCGCGACGGCGCGGGCAAGCCGGTGCCCGGCAATGCGCCCGCCGCCAAGCAGATGGGCCGCCATGTGGGCCGGCTGCTGGCCGCCGAGGCGCGCGGCGCGGCCCAGCGGCCGGATTTCGCCTATCGGCACCATGGCGACCTCGCCACCATCGGCCGGCGTTCGGCGGTGGTGGCGCTGGGGCGCTGGCGGCTGACCGGGCGGCTCGGGTGGTGGTTCTGGGGCATCGCCCATGTCTGGTACCTGGTGGGCTTCCGCAGCCGGGCGCTGGTCTCCTTCCAGTGGCTCTGGAGCTATGCCACGCGGCAGCGCGGCGCGCGCCTCATCACCGAGGCGCCGCCCGCCGAGCAGCCCGTCACCACCAGGGCGTCGTGAAGGAGAAATACAGCGCCGTCCCCGCCAGCAGCACCACCAGCGCCAGCAGCAGCGGCACGCGCGCCGGGTTGGGCCCCGTCCTGCCGCCCACCCCGCGCGAGGCGCTCTCGGGGCCGCGTTCCGCCGCGCGGGCGGCCGTGACCTCGGCGGTGGTGGGGGAGGTGCCGCCCGCCTCGTCATCCGTGCCGAGCGGCGAGGCGGCGGGGTCCAGCATCGGCAGCTTGTCGCCCGTCGCCCCCGCCTCGATGTCGCGGCGCAGATGCGTCACATTGGGGGCCGCGGTGGCGGCCGCCGTGGGACGCGGACGGGGATTGATCTCCGTCGGGTCGTTATGTCGCGGCAGATCGTTCGTTCCGGTCATGGCTTTGCCCTCTACAGCAGAGGGAACGCGCCGGACCGGAGCCGGGTTTCAGGCCGCCCCGCCGAGAGGCGGGTTTCAGCCGGCCAGCGCGGCCTTGATGGCGGCCAGCGCGTCCTCCAGCTTGTCGCCATCGGGCCCGCCGGCCTGGGCCATCTCGGGCCGCCCGCCGCCGCCCTTGCCGCCGACCGCGCCCGAGGCCGCGCGCACCAGCGCGACCGCATCGGCGCGGCCCTTGGCCACCTCGCCCACGCCGACCACGATGCTGGCCTTGCCGCCCTCATTGGACACCAGCGCGGCCACGTCGGCGGCACCGGACTTCAGGATGGCCTCGGCGAGGCCCTTGAGTTCGCGGCCGGGCACATCGCCCATGTCGCGCAGCGCCACGCGCAGCCCGCCCACCACCTCGATCTCGGCGCTGCTGCCGGTGGCGAGCTTCTTCCGCGTCTCGGCGAGGTCGCGCTCCAGCTTGCGGCGCTCCTCGATGAGCGTGGCCACGCGGGCGGGCAGGTCGGCGGGCGTGACCTTCAGGGCCAGCGCCGCCTCGCGCAGCAGCCGCGCCTCGGCTTCGACCACGGCCAGGGCTGCCGCGCCGGTCACCGCCTCCACGCGGCGCACGCCGGCGCTGACCGCGCCCTCGGCCACCAGGCGCAGCAAGCCGATATCGCCGGTGCGGCGCACATGGGTGCCGCCGCAGAGTTCGATGGAGTAGTGGCCGCCGCGTTCGGTCGCCGCCTCGTCGCGGCCCATGGCGACGACGCGGACCTCCTCGCCATATTTCTCGCCGAAGAGGGCCATCGCGCCCTCGGCCACCGCGGCCTCTGGCGTCATGAGGCGCGTGGTGACCTCGGCATTCTCGCGGATGCGGGCATTCACCTCGGCCTCGACCCAGGCCAAATCCTCGGCCGGGATGGGCGTGGGCTGGGACACGTCGAAGCGCAGCCGGTCGGGCGCCACCAGCGAGCCCTTCTGGGCCACATGGGTGCCGAGGCGCCGGCGCAGTGCCTCGTGCAGCAGGTGGGTGGCGGAATGGTGCGCGCGGATGGCGGAGCGGCGCTCATGGTCCACCTCCGCCACCACGGCCATGCCCACATTCACGTCGCCCTGCTCGACGACGCCGAGATGCACGAACAGGTCGCCCAGCTTCTTCTGCGTGTCGCGGATGCGGATGACGGCATCGCCCGCGCGGATCACGCCCGCATCGCCCTGCTGGCCGCCGCTCTCGCCATAGAAGGGGGTCTGGTTGAGGATGACCGCCACCTCACGCCCCACCGCCACGGAATTGACGGGCGAGCCGCCGGCCAGGATGGCGGTGATGGTGCCCTCCGCGCGCTCGGTGCTGTAGCCGAGGAATTCGGTGGCGCCGACCTTCTCCTTCACGTCGAACCAGACGGTCTCGGTGGCGGCCTCGCCGCTGCCGGCCCAGGCGGCGCGGGCGCGCTGCTTCTGCTCGGCCATGGCGGCCTCGAAGCCAGCCACATCCACCGCGCGGCCCTCGGCGCGGAGTGCGTCCTGCGTCAGGTCCAGCGGGAAGCCATAGGTGTCGTAGAGGCGGAAGGCGACGTCGCCCGGCAAGGGCTGGCCTTCGCCCAGCTTCTCCTTCTCGCCCTCCAGCAGATGCAGGCCGCGTTCCAGCAGGGAGCGGAAGCGCGTCTCCTCCAGCTGGAAGGTCTCGGTGATGAGGGAAGCGGCGCGGGACAGCTCGGGATAGGCGGCCGCCATCTGCCGCTCCAGCACCGGGAAGAGGCGGTGCAGCAGGGGCTGCGCGGCGCCCATCATGTGCGCGTGGCGCATGGCGCGGCGCAGGATGCGGCGGAGCACATAGCCGCGGCCCTCATTGGAGGGCAGCACCCCATCGGCCATCAGGAAGGCGCCGGCGCGCAGATGGTCCGCCACCACGCGGTGCGAGGCACGGAAGGCGCCGTCCGGCTCCTGCCCGGTCAGATGCGCGCTCTCCAGGATGATCGCGCGGAAGGTGTCCGTGTCGTAGTTGTCGTGCTTGCCCTGCAGGATGGCGGCGAAGCGCTCCAGCCCCATGCCGGTGTCAATGGAGGGGCGGGGCAGCGGGTTGCGCGTGCCCTTCGGCTCCTCCAGGAACTGCATGAAGACGAGGTTCCAGATCTCGATGAAGCGGTCGCCATCCTCATCGGGGCTGCCGGGGGGGCCGCCGGGAATCTTGTCGCCGTGGTCGTAGAAGATCTCGCTGCACGGGCCGCAGGGGCCGGTGTCGCCCATGCGCCAGAAATTGTCATCGGTCGGGATGCGGATGATGCGGCTGTCGGGCAGCCCCGCGATCTTGCGCCAGAAGCCGGCCGCCTGCTCGTCCTCGGAATAGACGGTGACCAGCAGCTTGTCCTTCGGCAGCGCGAAGTCCTTGGTGATCAGCGTCCAGGCGTGTTCGATCGCCTGTTCCTTGAAATAGTCGCCGAAGGAGAAATTCCCCAGCATCTCGAAGAAGGTGTGGTGGCGGGCGGTGTAGCCCACATTGTCCAGGTCATTGTGCTTGCCGCCCGCGCGCACGCATTTCTGCGCGGTGGTGGCGGTGCTGTAGGGGCGGCGCTCGGCCCCCGTGAACACGTTCTTGAACTGCACCATGCCGGAATTGGCGAACATCAGCGTGGGGTCGTTGCGCGGCACCAAGGGGCTGCTCTCGACCACGGCGTGGCCATGGCGGGCGAAATAGCCGAGGAAGGTGGCGCGGATGTCGTTGCTGCTGCTCATGCTGCGTGCTGTAGCGTGGTGCCGGTTTCCCCTCAAGTTGCCCCTCAAAGTGGGGGAGGCGCGGCACGGCCCTTGCAGACATCCTGTGCCTGACCGCCCACGGGCCGGGTTCTGCCCACCCCCTGGGCAGATGTTCGCTGGAGAGTGCCTCATGTTTCGCCGTCAACTGATCCTGGGGGGCGCCGCCCTTCCCCTCGCCGCACCCGCTTTGGCGCAATCCGCCTGGCCGGCCCGCGGGCCCGTCCGCCTGATCTCGACCTTCCCGCCCGGCGGCTTCGCCGACACCATGGCGCGCCTGCTGGCCGCCGAGCTGACGCCGCGCATCGGCCAGTCGGTGGTGGTGGAAAACCGCGCCGGCGCCGGCGGCACACTTGGGGCGAACCTGGCCGCCCAGGCGGCGCCCGATGGCTACACTTTGGTGATGAGCCATTCCTCGCCCTTCGGCGTGGCCTACGGCACCTATCCGAACCTGGCCTATAATGTGGTGGACAGCTTCACCCACCTCGCCTTGCTGGCCGAAAGCGCCAATCTGCTGATGGTGAAGAGCGACAGCCCCATCCGCACGCTGGCCGACTACATCGAGGCCGCGCGGCGCGGGCCCATCCGCTACGGCTCCTCCGGCATCGGCTCGGGCACGCATCTGATGGGCGAGGTGATGTCGCGCCAGATGAACCTGCCCAACATGGACCACGTCCCCTATCGCGGCAGTGCGGCCGGCCTCGCGGACCTGCTGGGCGGGCGCATCGAGAGCATGTTCGACCCCATCACCACCAACACGGGCATGATCCGCGACGGGCAGGTGCGGGTGCTGGCGCTGTCCACCCCCGCGCGCATCCCGGCCTTCCCTGACATCCCGACCTTCGCGGAACAGGGCATGCCGGTGCTGACCAACACCACCTGGGCCGGGCTGTCGGGCCCGCGCGGCCTGCCCGCCGACATCGCCACGAAGCTGACCGAGGCCTCGGTCGCCGCCATGGCCACGCCCAATGTGACGGCGCGGCTGGAGCAGCTGGCCAATTACGCGCCCAACCCGCCCGTGACGGGCGAGGCCTACACCGCCTTCATCCGTGAATTCGCGGAGAAGTGGGGCGGCGCGGCGCGGCAGCTGGGGATCGTCGCGGGGGCCTGAGCGCCCCTCAAAAGGCTGGCGTGGATTCCGTGACGGAGACCTGCGCCAGCACCACCTTCCAGCCCACATCGGGGAAGCGCACCCAGGTCTGGCTCTGGCGGGCGGGCATGTCGCGGCCGCGCATGTCGAATTCGAGATGCACGGTCGCCATGTCCCGCCCGAAGGTGGTGATCACCACGCGGCGGCGCGCCAGCTTGATGCCCGGGCCGGGCGGGCGGCGCACGCGATGGGCATGGATTTCGTCGAAGCCATAGCCATTCTCATGGATGGCGGCGCGAATGGTGAGCGGGCTGTTCCAGAAGGTGGCGTCCAGCACCTCCACATCCTTGTCGATCAGCGCCTGTTCGTAGCGTTCGAAGAGGGCGCGGATTTCCTCCACCACCTCGGGGATGTTCAACTCCATCAGGCCTTCTCCAAAGCAAGGGCGGTGCGGACCAGCAGCGCATCGGCCCCGCGTGCGGCCAGCAGGGAGAGGCCCACCGGGCGGCCATCGGCGAGGCTGCCGGGAATGCTGATCTGCGGGTGCCCCGCCAGCCCCCCATGCGCGCAGAGGCCCAATATGGCGTCACGGATGGGCCCCAGCGCCGGCAGCGGCAGCCCGGCCTTCGGCGCCGGGAAGGGCGTGGTCGGCATGGCGAGGATGGTGCCCGGCGGCAGCAGGTGCCGGAGCCGCCCGCGCGCCTCCTGCCGCACCATGGCGGCCCAGTTGCGCTCCGCTTCCGGCGTGGCGGCCCCCAGCACCAGCCCGCGCGCGACCGAGAAGGCCATGCGCGGGTTGTGCGTCTCGACCCAGGGGCGGAAGGTCTCCCAGGCCTCGACGGGCTGCAGCGTGCGCTGGGCGCGGGCCCAGGCGGTGAGGCCGCCCGGCGCCAGCACATCCTCGCGCCAATCGGGCAGCAGGGCCTTCAGCCGGTCCAGCAGGGGTTGCAGCGCGGCGGCGGTGTCAGGCTCCGCGAAGCCGAAAGCGTCGGTGGCGATGATCAGCCGCGTGGGCAGCGCGTCCGGGATCGCCTCCTGCAGCAGCACCGCGCTGGCCCGCGCGAAGGTGCCGGCATCCCGCGCGAACCAGCCCGTGGTGTCGGAGCTGGGCGCCTGGGGCAGCATGCCGCTCAGGTCCAGCCGCCCATGGGTGGGGCGGATGCCATAAAGCCCGCAAAAGCTGGAAGGGACGCGCACGCTGCCGCCCGTATCCGTGCCCAGCGCGATGTCGCACAGCCCCTGCGCCACGGCACTCGCCGAGCCGGAGGAGGAACCCCCCGGCACATGCCCGGGTGCGGCGGGGTTCAGCGGCGTGCCGTCGAAGGCGTTCTCGCCCAGGATGCCGAGCGAGACCTCATCGGTGACGGTCTTGCCCACGAGGTCGGCGCCCGCATCCAGCAGCGCCTGCACCGCCCAGGCATGACGGTCCGGAACCGGACAATGCGCCGCCCAATCCGGGTTGCCGCCGCCCGTGGGGTGGCCGGCCACGTCAAACAGATCCTTGGCGGCGAAGCTCAGGCCGGAAAGAGGCCCCCCTGCCCTCCCCGCGATGCGGATCGCGGGGCCGGGCAGGAAGGGGTCATTCCTCATCGCCGTCCGCATCGCTCTCCGGCGCGGCCAGCATGCCGCTCGCCACCGTGTCGGCCTGGCCGCGGATGCGGCGCTCGACGCTGTCGGCCATCTCGGGGTGGTCGCGCAGGAACTGCTTGGCGTTCTCGCGCCCCTGGCCGATGCGCGTGCCGTCGCAGGAGAACCAGGCGCCCGACTTCTCGACCACGCCGGCCTTCACGCCGAGGTCCAGCAGCTCACCCACCTTGGAGATGCCCTCGCCATAGAGGATGTCGAACTCCACCTGGCGGAAGGGCGGCGCCATCTTGTTCTTCACCACCTTCACGCGGGTCTGGTTGCCGATGACGTCCTCGCGCTCCTTGATCGCGCCGATGCGGCGGATCTCCATGCGGATGGAGCTGTAGAACTTCAGCGCGTTGCCGCCCGTGGTGGTCTCGGGGTTGCCGAACATCACGCCGATCTTGAGGCGGATCTGGTTCAGGAAGATCAGCAGGCAGTTGGAGCGCGACACCGTGCCGGTCAGCTTCCGCAGCGCCTGGGACATCAGGCGGGCGTGCAGGCCGACATGGGTGTCGCCCATCTCGCCCTCCAGCTCGGCCTTCGGCACCAGCGCCGCGACACTGTCCACCACCAGCACGTCAATGGCGCCGGAGCGCACGAGCGTGTCCGCGATTTCCAGCGCCTGCTCGCCGCCATCGGGCTGGCTGATGAGCAGGTTGTCCACGTCCACATGCAGCTTGCGCGCATAGCCGGGGTCGAGCGCGTGCTCGGCGTCAATGAAGGCGCAGGTGCCGCCCTTCTTCTGGGCTTCGGCGATGATGTGCAGCGCGAGCGTGGTCTTGCCCGAGGATTCCGGCCCGTAGATCTCGATGATGCGCCCCTTGGGCACACCGCCGATGCCCAGCGCCAAATCGAGGCCGAGCGAGCCCGTGGAGATGACCTCGATGTCCTCCATCGCCGTCTTGGCGCCCATCCGCATGATGGAGCCCTTGCCGAAGGCGCGCTCGATCTGGCTGAGGGCCGCCTCCAGCGCCTTACCTTTTTCCATCTGGCTTCATCCTTGGGTCACGCCCGGCGGTTCTGGCCGGGCAAATTCGGGTCAGACACTATGTGCCGGGACCCGGTGAGTCGCAAGGAAGACCCGGTTGCGCGCGGGCGGCCCCCTCAACCAGAGGCTGCGATCCGCGCGGCGACGGCGGCGCACAGCGCCTCGGGGGTGAAGGGCTTGGCCAGGAAGGCGAAGCCCTCGCGCTCCGGCGCGCCGCCGACCGAGGCCGCCGAATAGCCCGACAGCAGCAGAACCGGCAGGTCCGGCTGCACGGCGCGCGCGGCGCGGGCCAGTTCCAGCCCGTCCAGCCCCGGCATCGCCACGTCGGTGACCAGCAGGACGGGCCGCAGCCCCTCGCGGATGGCGTCCAGCGCATCCTGCGAATCCTCCTGCGACAACACCTCATACCCGGCCTGGGTCAGCGTCAGCGCGGCGACGCGCAGCAAGGTGCGCTCGTCATCCACAAGCAGGATGGGGCCGGCGGGGTGTGCCACCACAGGTTCCGGGAAGGGGAGCGTGGGCGCGGCCTCCGCGGAGGCTTCGGCCGGCGGCTCCGCGCGGGGCAGCAGGATGCGGAAGAGGGTGCCGCCCTCGGGCGGGCATTCCACCTCGATCCGCCCGCCCGACTGGCCCACGATGCCCTGCACGGTGGCGAGGCCCAGCCCGGTGCCGCCGGATTCGAGCTTGGTGGAATAGAAGGGCTCGAAGATGCGGGGCAGCACCTCGGGCGGGATGCCGGGGCCGGTGTCGCGCAGCTCCAGCGTGACGTAGCGGCCGGGCGGCAGCACTTCGCCGGCCGCGATCTCGTCCGCCAGCACGAGGCGCCTTCCGGTGGTGAAGGTGAGGCGCCCCCTTGCCCCCATCGCCTCCCGCGCGTTCACGGCCAGGTTCAGCAGCACGCGCGACCATTGGTCGGGGTCCACCAGGATGTGGCGCGAGGGCTGTTCGAGATGCATCTCGACCGTGATGCCCGGCCCCATCAGCCGCGGCAGCAGGCGCACGAACTGCATCACCGTGTCGTTCAGCGCCACGCTGCGCGGGGCCAGCACCTGCTGCCGCGCGAAGGCGAGCAATTGGCGCACCAGCGCGGCCCCCCGCTCGGCCGCCGCCTCGATGGCCGCGACCTCGACGGCGACCTCGTCCGGCAGGGGCGCCACGCGGGCGGCGGCGGCGGCCCCCAGGATCACGCCCAGCAAATTGTTGAAGTCATGCGCGATGCCGCCCGCGAGCCGCCCCAGCAGCGCAAGCCGCTCATCCTGCCCATCGCCCGTGGGGGTCAGGGCCAGCAGCACGCCCCGCGCGCAGGGGGTGATGGCGAGCGAGACGGACAGCCGCGCGATGCCGACCCGCCCCGGCGTGCCGCGCAGCCCGGCCGCCAGCGCCTCGGCCGCCTCGGGCAGCAGGTCCCAGGCCTTGCAGCCGGGGGCGAAACCCTCCAGCTGGGCGCGGAAGGGGGGGTTGGCGGCCAGCAGCTCCCCCCGCGCATCGAGCAGGGCGAGCGGCTGGGGCAGCGCGTCCAGCAGCGCGCCCGGGGCCACCATGCCCTTCACCGCGCGGCCGCCCCGCCCGCGCGCCGCATGACGAGGGCGATGATGCGCGCCACCGCGTCCCAATGCTGGGCGGGGATTTCGGCGTCGAGGTCGAGCCGGTACAGCGCGCGCGCCAGCGGGGGGTCGGCCATGATGGGCACGCCCGCCTCCTTCGCCACCTCCCGGATGCGGGCCGCCATGGCATCCACCCCCTTCGCCACCACCTTGGGCGCGGCAGACTGGCCGGGGTCATAGGCCAGGGCAACGGCATAATGGGTGGGGTTGGTGATGATGACGGCGGCCTTGGGCACGGCCGCCATCATGCGCGCGCGGCCCTTGGATTGGCGAAGCTGGCGCATGCGGCCGCGGATCGCGGGGTCGCCCTCGCTTTCCTTCGCCTCGTCCTTCACCTCCTGCTTGGTCATCTTCAGCTGTTCGAGGTGGCGGTGACGCACCCACAGGATGTCGGCCAGCGCCAGCAGGGCGAAGGCGGCGAGCGTCGCCGCCAGCAGCCGCGCCACCCCCTGCCCCGCCGCGCCGAACAGGGCGCCCGGCGGCGCCTCGATCAGCGTGGAAAGCCCCGGCAAATCCCGCGCCACGAACCAGAGCGCGGCCATGACGATGAGCATCTTGAGCAGGGTGCGGAGGAACTCCATCAGCCCGTCCTTGCCGAACATCCGCCCGAAGCCCTTCATGGGCGAGAGCTTGGCGAGGTTCGGCGCCATGGACTTGAAGTTCAGCGCGGCGCGCGTCTGCAACAGCGTGGCCAGCACGGCGCCCAGGATGGCCGCCCCGGCCACCGGCCAGGCCAGATGGAAGAACAGCCAGCCCCATTCCCGCGCCGCCCAGCCGGTGTCGAGCTCATGCGCGCGCGCGAAGCCCCCGGCCATCGCAGCCGCAAGCTCCGCCACGCGCCCCGGCAGCATGATGGCGGCGCCGAGGGAGGCGACCAGCAGCGTGGTGAACTGCACCGCCTCGCGCGAGAGGGCCACCTGGCCTTCCTGCGCCGCCTTCTGCAATTTGCGGGCGGAGGCCTCTTCCGTGCGTTCGCCACCGCCTTCCTCGTCCTCGGCCATGGCTCAGCCCAGGCCGGGCAGGCGGGACAGCGCCTCATTCGTGGCGCGCCACCAGGCGTGGAAGAAAGCGGGCATCAGCAGGATCAGCAGCAGGAAGCCGCCCAGCAGCTGCGCGGGGGCGGCGACGACGAAGACCTGCAACTGCGGCGCGACGCGCGCCAGCAGCCCCATGGCCGCGTTGAAGAAGATGGCCGCCAGCACGAAGGGCGCGGCCAGCTGCATGGCCACCGCCAGCACGCCGGCCACGAAGCGCGTCAGCAATTCGGCGGCATCGCCCATCGGCAGCGGCTGCCCGGGCGGCAGCGTGGCATAGCTGCCGGCCAGCGCCCGCAGCGGCACCTCGTAGAGGCCCGTGGCCAGGAACAGCGCCGCCGTCAGCAGGCCCAGCATGCGCGCCGGCGCCGTCACGCTGCTGCCCAGGAACTGGTCGCCCTGCAAGGGCGAGGCGAGGCCCATCATCAGCGCGATGACCTGCCCCGCCTGGGCCAGGGCCAGGGCCACGAAGCGCGCGCAAAGTCCGATCCAGGCGCCGACCAGCACCTCCACCGCGACCAGCAGGGCCAGGGCCGCGACCTGGTCCGGCAAGGGCGGCAGCTCGGGGCTCAGCACCGGGGTCAGCACGAAGACCAGCAGCACGCCCAGCGCCAGGCGCTGCGTCATGGGGATTTCGGATTCGCCCAGGCCCGGCAGCAGCATCACCGCCGCCCCCATGCGGCAGAAGACCAGCGCGGCGTGGAAGGCCAGCACCGGCAGGGCCTCCAGCAGCGCGAGGTCGGCGGGGGTGATCATCAGGGCGCGCCGCCCAGCGCCACCACCTGGTCGAAGAGGGTCGCGGCCCAGCCGCGCATCAGCCCCGACATATGGGGCCCGAGGAAAAGCAGCAGCACCACCATGGCGGCGAGCTTGGGCAGGAAGGCCAGGGTCGGCTCCTGGATCTGCGTCAGCGCCTGGACGAGCGAGACGACGAGGCCGATGCACAGAACCGCCAGCAATGGCGGGCCGGCCAGTTGCAGCGCGACCCAGACGGCCTCGCGCATGGCCATCACGGTGGCCTGTTCAAGCATGCGGTTGGCCCCTCGCGTTTTGCGGGTGGGTGGTGCGGTGCCGTCAGATCGGCATGCGCATCACGTCCTGGTAGGCGGTGACGACGCGATCCCGCACCGTGGTCGCGGTCTGGAGCGCGAGTTCGGCGCGGGAGATGGCCAGCACCACATCGGTCACGCTGCCCGTGCCGGTCAGTGCGGCGGTCGCGCTGGCATCGGCCTGGTGGCCGGTCTGGATGGCGCCACGCACGGCGCGGCTCAGCGCATCGCCGAAGCCGCCCGCGGCGCCGGCGGCGGTGGACGCGGCCTCGCCCAGGCCTTGCGCGGCGCGATAGGCCGCCGCCGCGCCGAGTGCCGCGCCAAGGATGGGGGCGGCCATCAGCGCAGCGCCTCGATGGCGCGCATCAACATGCCGCGCGTGGTCTCCAGCACGGCGAGGTTGGCGGTGTAGCTGCGATTGGCCTCGCGCATGTCCATGTTCTCCACGAGGCCGTCCACATTGGGCGTGCGGACATAGCCACGTTCATCGGCGGCGGGGTGCCCGGGCTCGAAGCGCTCCGGAAAGGCGCTGTTGTCGCGGCCCACGCGCGCCACACGCACCGTCTCGACCCCCAGCGCGCGGTCGAGGCGGTTGGCGAAGGTGACGGTCTTGCGGCGATAGGGCTCGGCGCCCGGGGCGTTGCCCGTGCTGTCGCGGTTGGCGATGTTCTCGGCCACCACGCGCAGCCGCGAGGATTGCGCGGCCATGCCGGCGGCGGAGATGGAAAGGGCGCGGTCGAGATCCATGGCGGTTCACTCCGTCAGGGGCGGCCCAGCGCGGTGCGGAACAGCGCCAGGTATTTGCGGTGCAGCCCCATGGTCATGGCATGGGACTGGTCGTTCTCGGCGATGCGGATGGCCTGTTCGTCAATGGAGACGGCGTTGCCATTGGGCGTGCGCTCGCTCACCGCGGCCACCAGCCCGCGATTGGCGCCGCCCGCGGGCATCACATGCCGCGCATCGGTGGTGGCCATGGCGGGCCGCGCCACGCGGCGGGCGAGGATCTCGGCGAAGGGCACGGCATCGCGCGCGCGGTAGCCCGGCGTGTCGGCATTGGCGATGTTCGCGGCCAGCATGCGCTGCCGCCCATCCAGCCAATGCAGCCGCTGTTCCACAAGGGCCATGGGGCCGGAGCGCATGAGGTCCATGAGGCGCAGCTTGGCGGGGGAAGGTTAAGAAAGGCTGAAGCGGCCCGGTGTGGGTCGGTCAGGTTTCCTTAAGGGCCTGGCGGGCAGAAAGGCCCGATGGCCCCTCCCCCCGCCCCGCGGTGCCGCCCCCTGCCGAGGACGCGCCCGAAATCCAGGCGGTGCTGGCGGCCATCCGGTCGCTCGCCACCACCATGGCCGTGGCGCGTGCGCTCGTCACCTCCGGCCGCGCGGTGGAGCTGGAGGGGCTGGAGGCCGAGGCCGCGCGGCTCGCCGCCGCGCTGGCCTGCCTGGAGCCGGGTTCGGCCCCGCTGCTTCGCCCCGCCCTCGATGACTGCCTGCGGGAGCTGGAGCGCCTCGACCTCGCGCTCCGCCTGCCCTGAACCCCCATCCGCGTCGGCAGGAGGCCACGCCATGACATCACCTGACTATCTCCAGGCAGGCGCCGCGCTGGTCGCCGTGCTGTTGCTGCTCTGGGGCGGGGCGCAGCTGCTCCAGCGCCGGGGCCTGGTGGCGCGGCCCGATGCGCGGCTGCGCGTGGCGGAGGCCTGCGCGCTGGATGCGCGGCGGCGCCTGGTGCTGTTCCGCTGCGACGGGCGGGAGGGGCTGCTGCTGACCGGCCCCATGGGCGACCAGTTCCTGGGCTGGCTGCCGGAGCGCGCGCCATGAGGGTGTTCGCATTCGCCCTTGTCCTGGCCCTGCTGGCCGGCGGCGCCTCGGCGCAATCCGTCGCCATTGACCTGGGCGCCACGGGGCAGCCGGGGGCGACGGCGCGGCTCGTCCAGCTCACGGCGCTGGTCGGGCTGCTGTCGCTGGCGCCCTCGCTGCTGGTGATGGCCACGGCCTTCACGCGCATCGTCATCGTGCTGGCCCTGCTGCGCAGCGCCATCGGCGCGCAGGGCGTGCCGCCCAACCCGGTGCTGATCGGGCTGGCGCTCTTCCTCTCCTTTTTCGTGATGCAGCCGGTGCTGGAGGCCGCCTGGGTGCAGGGCATCCAGCCCATGACCGAGGGGCGCATGGACGAGATGGCGGGCCTCACCGCCGCCGCCCAGCCCTTCCACCGCTTCATGGCGGCCAATGTGCGCGAGACGGACCTGGCCATGTTCCTCGACCTCGCGCGCCTGCCCTCCGCGACGCCGGCCGAGGCGCCCTGGCGCGCGCTGGTGCCGGCCTTCCTGGTGACGGAGCTGCGCCGGGCCTTCGAGATCGGCTTCCTGCTCTTCCTGCCCTTCCTGGTGATTGACATGGTGGTGGCGTCCATCCTGATGTCGCTGGGCATGATGATGCTGCCGCCCTCGGTGGTGTCGCTGCCCTTCAAGCTGATCTTCTTCGTGCTGGTGGATGGCTGGACGCTGCTGGCGGCGAGCCTGGTGCAGGGCTTCGCGATGTAGGCGCTGAGAGGGCGATTCACCGCCTCGGCGTGCCGCCTCAGCGGATCGCGCTCTACTCGATGGCTGCGGGTGGCAGCGCCTCCTCGCCGCGCGGGCGGGGTTCGGGCGGCACCCAGGGGCGGTCGCCGCGCCAGTCGCGGTCGGAGAGAATGCGCCCCTCCGCGCTCCAGGCCGCGTGCGCGCCGTTCCGCCACAGGCTGAAGCGGTCCACCACCAGCGTGCCCGGGCAGCGGCCGCGCAGCGGTTCGGGCGAGAGGATCAGCGGCACCATGCCGCAGAGCTCGCGCGGGGCGTATTGCGGCGGCAGGCGTTCGTTGCGGCGCGGGATGGGCGGGCGCAGCAGGACGAGGCGCGGGGCGCCGGCAGCGTCGCGCAGGGTGCAGGAATCGGGCACGCAGGTGATGCGGCCGCCGGCCACCTCGCCCTGCGCCGGCAGGTTCGTGGCGCTGGAAGCACCCCAGGCGCGCAGCCACGCCTCCTGCACGAAGCGGGCGGCGCCGGGGCGGCGTTCGAGGAAGACCTCGCCCTCCACGCGCAGGGCGAAGAGGCGGCCATCGCCGGAGACCAGCGCATCGGGCGGCGGCGTGACGGCGCCCGCCAGCATCCCGCCCAGCACCGCCGGCAGCCCCCAGAGCCGCCAGCGCGTCCGCCACAGGCACAGCCAGCACATGCCCAGCGCCGTCACCAGCAGCCCCCAGGCGGGCGGCGGCGGCAGGGACAGCGCCGCCCCCGGCCAGGACGCCACGGCATGCGCCACCGCCAGAATCCCCCGCACCCCCCAGCCCATGATGGCGAGCGGCCAAGCCTCCAGCCCCAGCGGCATCAGCAGCAGGGCGAGCATGCCGGCCGGCATCACCAGCACCGAGGTCAGCGGCACCGCCAGCGCATTGGCCGCGACGCCAAAGAGCTGCACGCGCCCGAAATGGTGCAGCCCGGGCGGGGTGGTGGCGAGGCCCGCCAGCACCGAGGTCAGCGCCGTGCCCGCGATGGCCGCGAGCGGCCACCACCACCAGGGGCGCGGCCCCGGGTCGCGGCGCAGCCAGGGGCGCGCCACCTCCCACCCCGCCACCAGCGCCATGACGGCGAAGAAGCTCATCTGGAAGGAGGGGCCGAGCACCACCGCCGGGTGCAGCGCCAGCACGACCACGGCCGCGAAGGCCAGCACCCGCGGCGAGAAGGCCCGCCGCCCCGCCAGCAGCGCCACCGTCACCAGCGCGGCCATGGCGAAGCTGCGCTGCATGGGCACCTGGCTGCCCGTCAGCACCATGTAGAACCCGCCCGCCGCCAGGGCCGCCACGGCCGCAGGCGCCCGCGTGCCGAAGCGCAGCGCGAAGCCGGGCCAGAGGGCCAGGCCCCCCGCACCACGAAGAACGCCATGCCCATGACCAGGCCGATATGCAGCCCTGACACCGAAAGCAGGTGAACGAGGCCACTGTCGCGCATCGCCGCGAGGTCCGCTGGCGGCACGGCGCTTTGCCCCCCCGTCAGCAGGGCCGCCGCGATGGCGCCCGGCGCGCCGGGCAGCGCGGCCGCGACCCGCGCCTCGATCAAGGCACGCCAGCCCGAGAGCGGGGGCGCGCGGCCGCCCCGCGCCAGCACCTCCACCGGCCCGAGCGCGAAGCCCGAACCGCCCTGCCCCGCGAAATAGGCCGCGCGCTGGAAATCCCAGCCGCCCGGATGGGTGGGCGGGGGTGGCGGGCGCAGCAGCGCGCGGATGCGGACCATGTCGCCCGGCTGGGGGCGGGCGCGGTCATCGGCGCGCAGACGCACGCGGATGTTGCGACGGGCGGGCGGCATGTCCTCGGCCCAGCGAATGCCGGAGAGGGTGAGGCGCACGCCCTCCGGCAGCAGGTCGGTCTCGGCCACGGTGCCGGTGATGACCAGCGCGGTGCGCGGCGGGTCCAGCATGGGCGGCACCAGCGCCGCGTGCAGTAGGGCCAGCGCGAAGCCCAGCCCCGCCGCCGCGGCCAGCCCCATGGCCCAGCCCGCCAGCACGGTCCGGCGCGCGAGCCAGACCGCCACCGGCAAGGGCAGCATCGCCACCAGCGCCCAGGCCGGGTGCGGTTCGTTCCACAATGCGAAATAGAGCAGGATGCCGCAGGCCAGCGCCACGGGCAGCCACAGCGCCAGGCGGCGGCGCTCCGCTTCCAGCGTCCGGGTCACCCAGGGTTGTGGCGGGGCCAGCATGGCGCAGTGATGAACCACCCCTCCGCGCGCGGCAAGGGCCATGTTAGGAACAGGGGTATGACCGTCCGCACGCGCTTCGCGCCCTCCCCCACCGGCTTCCTGCATATCGGCGGCGCCCGCACCGCCCTGTTCAACGCGCTCTTCGCCCGGCGCCATGGCGGGCAGTATCTGCTGCGCGTCGAGGACACGGACCGCGCGCGTTCCACGCCCGAGGCCGTCGCGCAAATCCTGGAAAGCCTGGAATGGCTGGGCCTGAGCCCGGATGAGCCGCCCGTGATGCAGTCCGCGCGCGAGGCGCGGCATGCCGAGGTCGCCCACGAATTGCTGGCGGCGGGCCGCGCCTACCGCGCCTACGAAACCCCCGAGGAACTGGCCGCGATGCGCGAGCGCGCGATGGCCGAGAAGCGCCCCCCCCGCTACGACGGCTTCTGGCGCGACCGCACCCCCGGCCCGGAGCAGGAGGGCAAGCCCTTCGCCATCCGCCTCAAGGCGCCGACCGAGGGCGAGACCGTCGTGGAAGACCTGGTGCAGGGCACCGTGCGCGTGGCGGCGTCGGAGCTCGACGACATGATCATCCTGCGCAGCGACGGCACGCCCACTTATCTGCACGCGGTGGTGGTGGACGACCATGACATGGCCATCACCCATGTCATCCGCGGCGATGACCACCTGACCAACACCTTTCGTCAGTGCATGGTCTATGACGCGATGGGCTGGCACCGGCCGCGCTTCGCGCATATCCCGCTGATCCATGGCGCGGATGGCGCGAAGCTGTCCAAGCGCCACGGCGCCGTCTCGGTGCTGGAGTTCCGCGAGCAGGGGCTGCTGCCCGAGGCCGTGTGCAACTACCTGCTGCGCCTGGGCTGGGGCCATGGCGATGAGGAGATCATCCCGCGCGAGCGTGCGGAAAAGATCTTCGACCTGAAGGATGTGGGCCGCGCCGCCAGCCGCATGGACTATGCGAAGCTGATGCACCTGAACGGCGTCTATCTGCGCCAGGCGGACCCGGAGGCGCTGCTGCCCGAGGTGATGCGGCGCCTGGCCGCCATGGGCCAGGATTTCGGCACGGAGAAGATCGCGCGCGTGCGCGCCCTGCTGCCGGCGCTGCAGGAGCGCGCGAAGTCGCTGGTGGAACTCGCGCAGAGCGCCGCCTTCGCGGTGGCCGACAGCGCGCCGGTGCCCGATGCCAAGGCCGCCGCCCTGCTGACGGAAGAGGCGCGGGCGCGGCTGCTGAACCTGGCGGAATTCCTCTCGGCCATGCCCGAATGGACGCGGGCCGACCTGGAACACTGGCTGCGCGACTATGCCGATGTGAAGGGCATCAAGCTGAAGGATGTGGCCCAGCCGCTGCGCGTGGCGCTGACCGGCAGCACGATGAGCCCGCCCATTGACCTGACGCTGGAGGCGCTGGGGCGGGATGAGGCGCTGGCCAGGATTGTGCTGGCGGCGGAGGCGCCGCCAACCGCCACATGACCCCCAATTAATCTCCTTGAAATCTTCTTCCGGTTCGGCCACATCGGCCGCGGCCCGGCCAGAGAAGCCGGCCAGAACGGGAGAGATCATCCATGCAGAGGCGCAGCCTCCTGCTCGGTGCCGGCGCGGCCGGCGCGAGCGCCCTTGCCGCACCCGCCATCGGCCAGCAGGCCTGGCCGCGCGGTCCCATCACCATGGTGGTGCCCTTCGCCGCCGGCGGCCTGACCGACCGGACGGCCCGCGCCCTCCAGCCGCTGATGCAGCGCGAACTGGGCGTGCCCATCGGGGTGGTGAACATGACAGGCGCCTCGGGCGCGGTCGGCAAGCAGCACGTGGCGGACCAGCCGGCGGATGGCAATACCATCCTGCTGCAGACCGACGCCATCCGCACCTATCCCGCCATGGGCCAGTCCCACCTGACCTGGCGCGACTTCGACATGATCGGCGTCTTCGTCATCGCCACCACCTATCTCTGCGTGCGGCCCGACAGCTCCATCCGCAACGCGACCGACTTCGTGCGCGAATTGCGCGCGCAGGATGGGCGGCTGTCCATCGGCACGGCGGGGCCGGGCACCATGGGCTTCGTGGCCATGACGGCGTTCACGGCGCGGGAGCGCGTCCGCTACAACGAGGTCTCCTTCCCCGGCCACGCCCCGGCCCAGACGGGTCTTCTGCGCGGCGATGTGGGCATCGTGACCACCGACGCCGCCTCGGGGCGCGAGCTCATCATCGGCCGGCGCATCCGCCCCGTCTTCCACTGGGCGGCGCAGCCCACCCAGGTCGCGGGCTTCGGCGAGATCCCGGGCGTCTCGCCCGAGCTGCGCTCGATGGATGACATGCTGCCGCTGGGCGGCTGGTTCGGCCCCGCGGTGAAGCGCGGCACGCCGCAGCCCATCCTGGAACGCCTCACCCAGGCCTATACCCGCGCGGCCGCCGACCCCGCCGCGCAGCGCTTCCTGGACGACACGGGCACCCTGCCCGGCCGCCTGGTGCGCGACGAGGCCAACGCCCATGCGGAGCGCGAGACGCGCCGCATCTCCTGGCTGCTGCACGACAATGGCCGTTCGCAGCGCGACCCGGCCACCGTCAACCTCGAGCGGCTGACGAGCTGAGCGTGGTCGGCCGCGACATCGCGGTGGCGGCGGTGATGCTGGTCTTCGCCGCCGTGGTGTTCCGCGAGAGCTGGAACATGCCCGTCTTCGGGGGCCAGGCGCTGACCGCGCCCGGCCTCTTCCCGATGATCACCGCGGCGGCGATCGGGCTGCTCGCCCTGGCCGTCCTCGCGGACCGGGTGCCGCAGGCGCTGGGCTGGCGGCCCATCCCGCCCGCGCCACCGGAGGAGGGGCTGGGCTCCATCCCCAAGGTGGTGCTGTGCCTCATCGTCACCGGCACCGCCATCGCGATGATGCGCCCGGCGGGCTTCGTGGCAGCGGGCATGGTCGCGACCGCGGGGCTGATGCTGGTGGGCCTCGGCCGCCGGCCGCGGCCGGCGGAGGCGCTGCTCATCGCCGGGGTCTCGCTCGCCCTGCCCTTCGGCACGCATTGGCTGTTCACACAGGTCTTCCTCACCCCCCTGCCCTAGCGGAGAGATGCGCGCATGGACGTCTGGGCCCACGCGTCGTCGCTGTTCACACCCTACTATGTCGGCCTCATGGCCGTGGCGACGCTGGGGGGCATCCTGGTGGGGCTGCTGCCCGGCATCACCGTGACCATGAGCGTGGGGCTGCTGGTGGGCCTCACCTTCGGGATGCCCGCGCTCGACGCGCTGATCGTGCTGACCTGCGTCTTCGTGGGCGGGCTTTATGGCGGGTCGCAATCGGCCATCCTGATCAACGTGCCCGGCAGCCCGGCGGCGGCGGCGACCGCCCTTGAAGGGCATGTGATGTGCAAGACGGGGCGGGCGGGGCAGGCCATCGGCTTTTCCACCATCTCCTCGGCGCTCGGCACCATCTTCGGCGCGCTGGTGCTCTTCGCCGTGGCGCCGCTGGTGGCGGAGTTCGCGCTGAAGTTTTCAGCCTGGGAGTACTTCCTGCTGGCCGTGGTCGGCATGGCCATCAGTGCCGCGCTGTGCGGGCGGTCCATGGCGCTCGGCCTCATGGGGGCCTTCCTGGGCGTGCTGGTGGCGCTGGTGGGAATGGACAGCGTCTGGGGCTACCAGCGCTTCACCTATGGCTATACCGACCTCGCGGCGGGCTTCGCCTTCATCCCGGCCATGATCGGCCTGTTCGGCCTGGCCGAGGTGCTGCACGCGCTGTCGCACCGCGGCGGCAAGCCGCTGGCCGAGAAGGTGGGGCGGGTGGCGACGCGCTTCGGCGAATACTGGCGCTACCGCATGGCCATCCTGCGCGCCAACGTCATCGGCGTCGTCATCGGCGCGCTGCCGGGCGTGGGGGCCGACATCGCCGCCTGGGTGAGCTATGGCAGCAACAAGCAGCTCTCCCGGGAGAAGGACCAGTACGGCAAGGGCACGCCCGAGGGCGTGGTCTCGGCCGAGACGGCCAACAACGCGGCCATCGGCGGCACCTATATCCCGATGCTGACGCTGGGCATCCCGGGCGATGCGGTGACGGCGGTGATCCTGGGCGGGATGGTGCTGCACGGGCTGCGGCCGGGGCCCATGTTCTTCCTGGAAAGCCCGCAATACTTCACCATCATCCCGACCATCATGGTCATGGCCGCGATCTTCCTGGCCATCTTCGGGCTGATGATGGCGCGCGTGACCCCGCGCGTGCTGGGCGTGCCCGCCTGGGTGCTGTTCCCGGTGGTGGTGCTGCTGGCCATCGTGGGCGCCTTCGCGGTGAACAACCGCATCTTCGACGTGTGGGTGATGTTCGCCTTCGGCCTGCTGGGCTGGGGAATGCGGGCGCTGTCCATCCCCACGCCGCCGCTGGTGCTGGGCATGATCCTGGGGCCGATGGCGGATGCGGAGTTCCGCCGCGCCCTGTCAGCGAGCCATGGCAGCCTGGAGCCGCTCTACACAAGGCCGCTCAGCCTCGCGCTGATCCTGGTGCTGGTGGTGACGGTGGCGGCCAGCACGGGGCTGCTGGGACGGCTGTTCCGGACGCGGAGGCAGGGGCGGGCGCCGGCGGAATAGGAGTTTTTTCTTCCTTACCATCTTACGATCTTACTATCTTACCGGCCCCTACCCCGGAGGCCGCCCCATGCTCGCCAAACTCACCGCCAAGAACCAGTTGACCCTGCCCAAGCGCGTCGTGGACGCGCTGGGCAACCCCACCCATTTTGAGATCCAGGTGCATAAGGGCGCGCTCATCCTCTGGCCCGGCCGCGTGGTCTCGCTGGAACGGCAGGCGGAGACGGCGGGCATTCCGCCGGAGGTGCTGCGCGAAGCCCAGCGCCTCCTGGCCGAACGCAAGGCGCGCGAAAAAACCGGCGCGCTATAGTCACATATTCCTATACCGACGTCAAGCCGCCAGCGCGCTCCGCCCCGGCATCGCGCCGCCGCGCAGCGCGCCGGCGCGGGTGTCGCCCCATTGGCTCGCATGGCCCTCGGGCAGCGCGCGCGACAGGGGCGAGGACAGCCAGATGCGCAGCAGGTTGCGCTTCGCCCCCGCCTCCACCGAATCCGCATAGGCGGTGCGGCCGTGATAGGTCACGTGCTGGTTCATCAGCTGGATCTGCCCCGGCTCGAAGGGGATCTCGATGCACAGCGCATCCGCGAGCCGCGCGAGTTCGTCCAGCGCCTCCACCTGGCGCGGCGTCAGCGCCGGCACGCCGGGCTGGCCCTGCGCCATTTCCACATAGGTGCGGCTGTACTGGCTGGTGAAGCCGCCGCCCGGCCCGCGCGCGAAGACGGGCATGGGGAAGGGCCGGCTCGCCATGCCCTCGCCTTCCTCATCGGCCGGGCGGGCGCGCCAGTAATCGCCATAGAGTTCGCGCAGCAGATCGGGCCGCTCGCGCGCCATGGCGTCATGGATGGCGACGGTGGAGACGATGCGCGACAGCCCGCCCGAAATCCCGTTGGAGGCGCACATCAGCGCCAGCAGGTCGCACTTGTCGGTGTGGAAGCGAAGGGCGGCGGTGGAGCGGCTGCGGTTGCGGGCGGAGCCCTCGGCCCGCGCCTCGCCCATGCCCGTCTCGTCGGTCACATCGGCCAGGATTTCGCCCGTGGTGTTCTGCGGCAGCGGCACGCCCAGATGGCACATCAGCCCCCAGAAGAGCTGGCGCAGCTGCGCGCGGGAATAGTCGGCCGGGTTCAGCCCCGTGATGCGGACCACGCCGCGCCCATGCTCCAGCCCATGCGCCACATCGGCCAGGAAGGGCGCGGTCTCGGGCAGGGGGAAGGCCTCGCGGCCGAACTGGCCCGGGGGGCGGTCGCCCAGGGCGCGCAGCGCGGCGGCGATCTCGGCCTTGGCGCCGGCGGGGAGCGGCTTGATCCAGGAATTCGGGTCGGCGCGCAGCGCGGCGCCCTCCCAGGCGGCCAGGCCGCCGATCACGGTGGTGTCCATGGGGAAAGACTGCGCCCGAAACGGTCTTGGCGGAAGGGGAAACTGCCGCGACAATTTCGCACCAACCGGAGCTCCCCGCATGCGCCGCCGCAGCCTTCTCGCCGCCCCCTTTCTCCTGCCCGCGCTGGCGCAGGCCCAGGCCGCGCCATGGGCGCCCACGCGGCCGGTGCGCTTCATCGTGCCCTGGCCCTCGGGCGGGCTGAACGACATCGTGGCGCGCAGCTTCAACGACCCCGTCTCGCGCGCGCTGGGCCAGCCCATCGTGAATGATTTCCGCGCCGGGGCGGGCGGGCGCATCGGGGTGGCGGAGGTGGCGCGGGCGGCGCCCGATGGGCACACCATCGGCATGGGCAATCTGGGGCCACTGACCATCTTCCCGCATCTCTTCCGCGACATTCCCTATGACGCGGCGACGGACCTCATCCCCATCGTGATGTTCGCGGCCTCGCCGCTGGTGCTGGTGGTGGCGAATGACGTGCCGGCGAACAATGTCGCCGAATTCCTGGCCTGGGTGCGGCAGCGGCCGGGGCGGTCCAACTACGCGAGCGTCGGCGTGGGCACGGCGCAGCATCTGATCTTCGAGATGTTCCGCCAGCGCGACGGCATCGCCATGGAACATGTGCCCTTCCGCGGCACCAATGAAAGCCTGCCGGCGATGATGCGCGGCGATGTGCAGGCCATGTTCGACACCCTGCCGCTGATGCTGCCGCAACTCCGTGACAACCGCATCCGCGCGCTGGCCGTCACCACGCCCGCGCGCGTGCCGCAGCTGCCCGATGTGCCGACGCTGAAGGAAAGCGGCTATGCCGACATCGATGTCGCCACCTGGTATGGCGTGATCGCCCCGCGGGGCACGCCGCAGCCGGTGGTGGACCGGCTGCACGCCGAATACATCCGCGCCGGCGCCCTGCCGGAGGTGCAGGCGACGCTCTCCAACCTCGGCCTCATCACCCTGCCCAACGCGCCGGGCGAATTCGCCACCCGCGCGGCGGCGGAGCGGGAGCGCTGGGGGCAGATCATCCGCGCGCAGAATATCCGTGTAGAATAGGGGACATGAACCTCTCCCGCATGCTGGCCGCCCGCGCGGCCGCCCAGAAGCCCATCACCGTCGGCGTCATCGGCGCCGGCAAGTTCGGTTCCATGTTCCTCGCCATGGCGGCGCGCTCGCCGGGCATCCATGTGGCCGTGATCGCGGACCTCTCGCCCGCCCGCGCGCGGGAGAACCTGTCGCGCATTGGCTGGAGCGCGGAGCAATCGGCGGCCGCGAGCCTGGATGATGCGCTGCGTGGCGGCACGACACATCTCACCGAGAATGCCGCGCTGGTGAACGATCCGCGCATCGAGGTGGTGGTGGAGAGCACCGGCAACCCCGCCGCCGGCATCGCGCATGCGCTGGCCGCCATCGAAGCCCGCCAGCACATCGTCATGGTGAATGTGGAGGCCGATGTGCTGGCCGGCCCCCTGCTGGCGCGGAAGGCCGCCGCCGCCGGCTGCGTCTATTCCATGGCCTATGGGGACCAGCCCGCCCTGGTCTGCGAGATGGTGGACACGCTGCGCGCCATGGGCATGCCCGTCATCGCCGCCGGCAAGGGCACCAAGTACCTTCCCGCCTTCCACGAAAGCACGCCCGAGACCGTCTGGGGCCATTACGGCTTGACGCCGGAACAGGCGGTGGCGGGCGGCATGAACCCGCAGATGTTCAACTCCTTCCTCGACGGCACCAAGAGCGGCATCGAGATGGCGGCCATCGCCAATGCCACCGGCCTGACACCGCCGGAGGATGGCCTCGCCTTCCCGCCCGTCGGCGTGCAGGACCTGCCGCATGTGTTCCGCCCGCGCGAGGTGGGCGGGCATCTGGCGCAGAAGGGCGTGGTGGAAGTGATCTCCTCCCTCGAGCGCGACGCGCGGCCGGTGGTGGGTGATCTGCGCTGGGGCGTCTATGCGGTGTTCGAGGGCGAGACGGACTATATCCGCCGCTGCTTCTCCGAATATGGCGTGCACACCGACGGCACGGGCCATTACGCGGCGCTGTGGCGGCCCTATCATCTGATCGGCCTCGAACTCGGCGTGAGCGTCGCGAGCGCCGCGCTGCGGCGCGAGCCCACGGGCTGCGGCGATGCCTGGCGCGGTGATGTGGCCGCCACCGCCAAGCGCGACCTGCGCGCGGGCGAAATCCTGGATGGCGAGGGCGGGTCCATGGTCTGGGGCAAATGCGTCCCCGCCGCGCGCAGCCTGGCCGAGGGGCTGCTGCCCATCGGCCTCGCCCACGGGGTGCGGCTGCTGCGGGACGTCCCGCGCGGGGCCATGCTGCGGCATTCCGACGTGGCGCTGGACGATGGCGCGCTGGCGGTGCGAATTCGGCGGGAAATGGAAACGACCTTCACGGATTGTTGAGGCACTTTGGGTTGAGTGGGGGCATGCGACGCCTCACAGCCCCCCTCGCCCGCCTCAGCCTCGCCGCCCGTGTCACGGTCGTGGGGCTCCTTGCCATCACCGTCTCGGTCCTGGCCGTCGAAGGCTCGACGGCATGGCGGGACCATCGCGCGGACCACGCCGCGCTGGAGGCGCAGCTCGAACGGGACCTGGTCCTGCTCGATGGCCTCACCGCCCGGGTGGCGGGCGGCGGCGCCTGGCGGCTGACCGAGGCGGGGCGGCTCGCCCGGGGCGATGTCGTGATGGAAGGCGCCAATGATTTGGTGGATCTGGTGCGCGCGGCCACCGGCGCGCGCACGGCCATCTTCCGCGGCGATGAGGTGGTGGCCGGCACGGGCCGCCCCGATGGCTCGCGCCTCACGGGCCAGCGCACGGCCGCCGGGCCGCACCGCGACACCGCCCTGGGCGAGGGGCGCATCTACCGCGGCCCCACCCGGATCGAGGGTGCGCCGCATATCGCGATCTACAGCCCCATCCGCGACGCGGGCGGCCAGGTGATCGGGATGCTCTTCGTGGGCCAGTCCCGCGCCACGATGGACGCGGCGCTGATGGACAGGCTGTGGCACGCGCTGGTGGCCACGCTGCTGCTGGTGGGGTTGGCGGGCGGGCTGCTCTGGCTGGGGCTGCGCCGGTCGCTCCGCCCGCTGGAGGAGCTGCGGCAATGGGTCGCGGCCGGGGTCGCGGAACAGCCCGTGCCGCATCTCGCGCGGCGGGATGAGCTGGGCGCGCTGGCCCGCGCCCTGGAGGAGAATCGCAGCACCGCGCAGGAGAAGGCCCGGCTGGAGGCCGCCCTGCGCGCGGCCGAGGAGGGGCGCAAGCGCCGCAGCGCCGCCATGGAGCGCAGCGCGGAGGAGTTCGGCAGCAATGTCGGCTCGGTCATGGCGGGCTTCGAGGATTCCGCCAGCACCATGCTGACCGCGACCACGCGGCTGTCGGACGCGATGGGCCGCACCTCCGCCCAGGTGACCGAGACGGCGGGGCATTCGGCCGAGAGCAACGCGAACCTGCAGGCCGTGGCCTCCGCGGTGGAGGAGCTGGCCGCGAGCGTGAGCGAGATCAGCAACCAGGTCAGCCGCGCCGCCGTCGTCGCGGCCGAGGCGGTGACCGAGGCGCAGCGCGGCGATACGCGCATCGAGGCCCTGACCAGGAGCGCGGACCGCATCGGCGACATCCTGAACGTGATTTCGGACGTGGCCTCGCGCACCAACCTGCTGGCGCTCAACGCCACCATCGAGGCGGCGCGGGCGGGCGAGGCGGGCAAGGGCTTCGCGGTGGTGGCGTCCGAGGTGAAGAACCTCGCCACCCAGACCGCGGGCGCGACGCAGGACGTGGCGGCGCAGATCGCGGCCATCCGCCAGGCGACGGCCGAGGCCGCGCAGGGCATGCGCGCCATCTCCGCCGCGATCGGCCGGATGGACGAGGTGGCGGGCGGCATCGCGGCCGCCGTCGAGGAACAGGGGGCCGCCACGCGCGAGATCACGGGCCGGCTGCAATTGGTGGCGCGCGGCAATGCCCAGGTGGCCGACACCATGGCCGAGGTGGCGCGCATGGCCGAGGCCGCGGCCGATGCCACGCTGGAGGTGGAGAGCAGCGCCGCCACCGTGCAGGGCGAGGCCGGGGTGCTGCGCGCCGAGGTGGATGGTTTCCTCGCCACCCTGCACGAGCAGATGGAGGAACGCCGCCGCTTCGACCGCCTGGCGGTGGAGGGCCGCGACGCCACGGTGGTGGTGGAAGGTGGCACGGAGCGGCTGCGCCTGCTCGACATCTCGCTGGGCGGGGCGGCGCTGCGCCGGGCCCTGCCCCTGCCCCAGGGCGCGGCGCTGACCATCGCCCTGCCAGGCGCTGGCGGCCCCGCCACGGCAAGCGTGATGCGCTGGGAGGAGGGTGTGCTGGCCGTCAACTTCGACCAGCCCATCGGCACGGCGGTGATGGAGGCCGTGACGCGCGAACTGGGTATCGCCGCCTGAGGCGTTCCCAAACGCGCCATGTTCTGTAGGCTTCCTCCAAACCCTTGAGGAGGAAGCCGATGCCCACATTGTTCGACCTGACCGGCAAGGTCGCCATCGTCACCGGCGGCAGCCGCGGCATCGGGCGGGCCATCTGCGAAAGGCTGGCGGAACATGGCGCGAAGGTCGTCGTGTCCTCGCGCAAGCTCGATGCCTGCCAGGAGGTGGTGGACGCCATCACGGCCAAGGGCGGCACCGCCATGGCCGTGGCCTGCAACATCGGCCGCAAGGAGGAATTGCAGAAGCTGGTGGACGCCACGCGCGCGGCCTATGGCCCGGTGGACGTACTGGTCTGCAACGCCGCGGTGAACCCCTATTTCGGCCCGTCCCAGGACATTCCAGACGAGGCCTATGACCGCATCATGAACTCCAACGTGCGGTCGAATCTCTGGCTGTGCCAGATGGCGATTCCGGAGATGGCGGCGCGGGGTTCGGGTTCGGTCATCATCGTCTCGTCCATTGGCGGGTTCCGGGGCTCGCCGCGGCTGGGCATCTATGGCGTCAGCAAGGCCGCCGACATGCAGCTGGCGCGCGCGCTGGCGACCGAATGGGGGCCTTCGGGCGTGCGCGTGAACGCCATCGCGCCCGGCCTGGTGCGCACCGATTTCGCCCGGGCGCTGTGGGAGGACCCCGTGAACCTGAAGAAGCGCACGCGCGACACGCCGCTGCTGCGCATCGGCGAGCCGGATGAGATCGCGGGGGCCGCGGTGTTCCTGGCCTCGCCCGCCTCGGGCTTCATGACGGGGCAGAGCATGGTGATTGATGGCGGCGTGCTGGCCGGGCCGCCGTTGGTGAGCGAGGACTGAGGGCGCGGGGGGCGCCCTGGCGCCCCTTTTCGCCGCGCGGCCGATTCACGCCCCCGGCTGCGCCGGGAGGGATCGGACGCTTCGCCGCGCGGCCGATTCACGCCCCCGGCTGCGCCGGGAGCGATCGGACGCGGGTCACCCCTTCTTCACATTCCAGAACAGCGGCATGCCGCTCAGCATGTCCGTCACGTTGCGCCGGTGCGCCGTGGCCAGGAAATACTGGCCGAGCGGGATCATCGGCACGTCCTGCATGGCCTGCGCCTGGATGCGCCGGCCGATGGCCTGCTGGGCCGCGAGGTCGGGTGCCGTGAACCATTCCTGCCGCAGCGCTTCCAGCGCCGGGCTGTCGGGCCAGCCGATCCAGCCATTGGTGCCATTGCCGCGCAGCCCCAGATGCCCGGCCGGCGAGGCGAAATCGAGCCCACCGCCAAAGGTGAAGAAGGCGCTCCAGCCGCCGCGCTCCACCGGCTCGCGCGAGGTGCGGCGCTGCAGCACCGTGCCCCAGTCCAGCGCCTGGTAGTCCACATTCAGGCCGATGCGGCGGAAGGCGTCGGCGCCCACCTCGCTCATGGCCCGCAGGAAGGGCAGATCCGTCGGCACGATCAGCGCCACGCGCTCATTGTTGTAGCCGGCGGCGGCCAGGGCCTGGCGCACGGCGGCCGGGTCGCGCGGGCCGGTCAGCGGCGCCAGCCCCTCATTGGACGCCAGCGGCGTGCCGGGCGTGAACACGCCCACATCGCCGCGCCACAGCTCGGGGTTGTTGCCCACGATGGCCTGCATGAAGTCCGGCTGGTGGATGGCGCCCAGCACGGCACGCCGCACGGCCGGGTTGTTGAAAGGCGGCTGGAGGTGGTTGAAGCGCAGGAAGCCGATGAAGCCAGTCGTCTCCAGCGTCTTCACCTCCACCTGGCGGTGGCGGCGCAGCACGGGCAGCAGGTCGGTCACGGCCTGTTCCCACCAATCCACCTCGCCCGCCTGGAGTGCGGCCGCCGCCGTCGCGCCATCGGGCATCACCACCCATTCCACGCGGTCCAGATGCGCCACCTTGGGGCCGGCGGTGAAGGAGGGTGCGCCGCCCTCGCGCGGCACATAGCCGTCGAACTTCGCATAGACGGTGCGCGCGCCGGCCACGCGCTCATTCGCCACGAAACGATAGGGGCCGGAGCCCACGATCTCGCTCACCTGCGTCGCCGCGTCGGTGCGGGCCAGGCGCTCGGGCATGATGAAGGGGACGGTGACGGTGGTCTTGCCCAGCGCCGCCGGCAGCAGCGGGAAAGGCGCCTTCAGGCGGAAGCGCAGGCGCCGGTCATCCAGCGCCGTGAGTTCATCCGTCGCGGCGAAGAGCGCCTGGCCGAAGGGGTCGCGCGCGCCCCAGCGCCGCAGGCTGGCCACCGCATCGGCGGCGCGCACGGGTTCGCCATCGTGGAAGCGCAGATTGGGGCGGAGGGTGATGGTCCAGGTCCGGCCGTCATCCTCGACCACATGGCCCTCGGCCATCTGCGGCTGGGCGCGGAATTCGGCATCCGTGCCATAGAGGGTGTCATAGACCAGGTAGGCGTGGTTGCGGCTGACGAAGGCGGTGGACCAGAGCGGGTCCAGCACCGTCACATCCGCCTGCGGCACGAAGCGCATCACGCGCGCGGCCTGGGCGGTGGCGGGCGCGGCGAGCGCCCCGGCGAGGGGCGTGGCAAGAAGCGCGCGGCGCGGCAGGCGGGGCATCCGGATCATCCCAAGGTTGACGGGACGCATCCTGGGGGTGCGGCGTGGTGCGGCGCAACAGCTTTGACAGGGTGGGAAACCGGCCGCTGCGGGCCACGACGTGAGCGGGCCCATGGACCCCCTTGCGGGGGGTCGGCCCAGGCGAGGAACCGTCCGCACGCCCGCCATCCGGCGGGACGCCCTCCGCCACGGCCCGCGGGCCGGAACGGAGGTGGCGGGACCGGCATCGAAATGCCGGACAAGGCTCTCGCCGCGAAACACGCGCGCGGCACCGGCAGCGGCCGGAAGGACGGCGGAGATAGGGTGCCCCTCTCCGCTTTTGAAGTGCGATGCACGCGGATGGCCCCGCGCGCATCGCATGGCGTCAGCGCGCCAGGTTTTCCGCGATATAGGGCGGCAGGGCGAAGGCGCCGACATGGATCTCGGGCGTCCAGTAGCGCGTCTGGCCGAGGATGCCCGCGGCCTCGGCGCGGGCGCGGATGGTGGCCACGTCCACTTCGCGCAGGCTGGCGTCCTTCGCGGCCCAGCCCAGCGTCATGAAGCCGCCCACATAGGTCGGCACCGCGGCGACATAGGCCCAGGTGTCGGGGAAGGATTTGGCGCGGCGGATATTCGTCTCGCGCAGCTCGTCGGCCTGCATGAAGGGCACGCCGCACTGATTCACGATCAGGCCGCGCTCGCTCAGCAGCCGGGCGGCATTGGCGTAGAATTCGTCGGTGAAGAGCACCTCGCCCACGCCGATGGGGTCCGTGCTGTCCACGATCACCACGTCGAAGCTGCCGGAGGCGGCTTGGCGGACATAGTCAATGCCATCGCCCACGATGACCTCGGCGCGGGGGTCGTTCCAGGCGTCGCCGGCGATCCCGGGCATGAATTCCTTGGCGAGGCGGATCACTTCGCCATCAATCTCGACCATCACGGCGCGCTCGACATTGCGGTGCTGCAGCACGCGCCGCAGCACGCCGCCATCGCCCGCGCCGATGATCAGCACGCGCTTCGCCGCGCCATGCGCCAGCAGGGGCACATGGGTCAGCATTTCCTGATAGACGAATTCATCGCGCTCGGTGATCTGCACCACGCCGTCCAGCAGCATGACGCGGCCGTGGCTGGTGCTCTCGAACACCATGATGTCCTGGAAATCGCTCTGCACGCGGGCGAGTTCGCGCTTCACCAGGAAGCGCTGGCCCCAGTCGGGGTAGAGGGTCTCGTTCACCCAGGAATCGGTCGCCATCGTCATCGTCTCCTGCACGTAAGAAGGGCCGGGTGTCGCCACCCGGCCCCGATCAGTCACCACATGCGGCCGGCATTCAGCCGATCAGGCCGCGCTTGTGCTCGGCGAGCTGCACGCGCTCGGCCAGGAAGCCGCGCTTCAGGAACGGGATCGCCTTGTAGGGGTCGCAATCGCCGCACACGAAGATGTCCAGCGCCGCGTAGTCGCGCTCCGGCCAGGTGTGGATGGAGACATGGCTCTCGGCCAGCACCAGCACGCCCGACACCCCGCCATTGGGCGAGAAGTGGTGGAAATGCCCGTGCAGGATGGTGGCACCCGTGGCGATCGCGGCCTCGCGCAGCACGGCGTCGATATGGCCGGGGTCGTCAAGGTTGGTGGCACCCCACAGGTCGATGATCAGATGCGTGCCGGCGTAGCGCACGCCGTTCCGCTCGACGAAGTAATCCTTCGCCTCACTGACCGAACCGTGACCGGCGTCACCGTGAGAGACAGTCTGGGCGTTGCTCGGGAGCGTGTCCGAGTTCATCCCCAGTCGGACGAGAGAGTCCATTCGGTTCCCTTTCCTACCAGCAGATGACCAGGTGTATCGGCTGTGCGGCCACCGTGGCCGTCGGTTCGATCATGGTCAGTGGGGGCGCGTTCTGGGGCATGGGGGCCTGGGGGTCAAATGAAATCGGGACCTTGCGATGTGATCCCTGTGCAAGGCGGCACGCCCCCAGCGCAAGGCTCCTCCCTCATCCCCGGTCTTGCGGCAGGCTGCGGAAGAGATCGAGTTCGCGCGCGAGGCGCGGCAGGTCGGCGAGGCCGCGCACAGGGTCGCTCGTGAGCGCGTCGAAACCGGCCTTCAACGGCGCCTCCGTCATGCGCGCGGCATAGCGGGCGCGGAGTGCGGGAAGCTGGTCCTCCTCGCCCGCCAGGATGCGCAGGGCGGCCAGGCGCAGCACCTCGCGCTGGGCTCCGGCGGGCAGTGGCGCCGTGTCATCCGTGCGGTCCAGGTGGCGGGCCAGCGCGATGGCTGCCCCCGCATGGTCCCGCGCGGCGGCGAGAATGCCGGACAGCGCCAGATCACCCTCGGCGCCCAGCGCGGTGAGCGATTCGACGGCGCGGTCCGTCTGGCCGCGCAGCGCCTCGGCGCGCGCGGCGAGGATGGCGCGGCGGCGGGCCAGCGCCACGGGCAGGTTGCGCGCGGAGGTGGCGGAGAGCGCCTCCAGCGCCGCATCCGCATCGCGCGCATCCAGGCGCAGCTCCGCGAGGCGCGCGCCCAGCGCCGCCCGCCCCTCGCCCGCCGGCGTGCGTTCCAGCGCGCGGGTCAGCAGCGCCGCCGCGCGGTCGTTGAGGTCCAGCGCGGCGAGGCGGCCCGCCAGCCCCTCCAGCACCGCGGCCGCCGCATCGCCGGTCGGCATCAGGTCCGGCTGGGCGTCGTGCATGGCGACGGCGGCGAGCGGCGCATCCGTCTCCAGCGCCTGAAGGAAGGCCTGTTGCAGGCGCGGGCGGATGGCGGCGGCCTGCTCGGGGAAGAGCGAGGCCGTCTCCCGCAGCAGGGCCATGGCGGCGCGCGCATCGCCCGCCTCGCGCCGGAGGTCGGCGATGCGCAGCCGCGTCACCACCTCCTGCGCGTCGCCGCGCCAGGCGAAGAGCGTCTGCTCGAGGCCCTGCGCCGCCTCGGCCGGCGTGACGCGGCCGAGTTCCAGGCGCCGTTCCAGCGCGTGGCGCAGCGCGCGGGCGCGCATCAGCCGGTCCCGCGAACGGGCGGCGGCGTCGAAGAGTTCCAGCGCCTCCTCCGTGCGGCCCTGCGCGTTTTCAGTGAGCGCGCGGGCCAAAGCCAGGCTCGGGTCCGGGCCCGCCTGTTCCAGCACGCGGGCGGCGGCGGCACCCTCGCCGCCGGCGGCCAGCGTTTCGGCCAGCACGGGCAGCAGGCGGCGACGCAACCCTTCGGGGTAGGACATGAGCAGCGGCGCGGTGGCGGCGAGGGAAGCGGCGGCGGTGCGCGTCTCGCCACGGGAGGCGTCACGCAGGGCGCGCCAGAGCATCACCTCGTCACTGGGCGCGATCTCGGCCTCCAGCGCGCCGGCGGGCGGGGTGCGCCCGGCCAGCAGCGCGGCGGCGCCGGAGAGGAAGAGGTGGCGCGGGTCGCGCGCGGCGGCGGGCGTCTCCTCGGCCGCCATTCGGAGCATGGCCTGCGCCTCCTGCGGCAGGCCCAGCGAGAGAAGCGTCTCGGCCACGGCGAAGCGCAAGGGCGCGCGCTGCAAGGGTGCGGCGCCGGCCACGGCCGCCTGCTGCGCGCGCAGCCGTTCCATCAGCGCAGGCACGGGCGCGGCGGGAAAGTCGAAACTGCGCGTCATGGCGCCCGCGCCCTCGGTGAGCGGGCTGACCTCGGGGGCCGGCGTGGCGCCGGTCAGCACGAAGCGTCCCGCGCCCGCGCGCAACGCGATGCGGTCGGAGCGCGCGAGGATGGCGGCGCCGTGGAAGGTCTCGGGCAGTTCCATCTCGGGCAGGCGGCGGGTGACGGGCTGGCGGGCGAGCGGTTCGCGCAGCGTGCCGATGAGCAGGGGCAGGCCCGTCTCGGCATCGGTCAGCGCGACCACCTGCGCGGCGCCGGGTGCCGTGAGGAGAAGGGATTCGGCCTCCGGCACGGCGCGCAGATGCGCCACATCGGGCCCGCCCGGCGCGCGGGGGCCGGGGATGAGCAGCCAGTCGGCGCCGTCGCGCTCCACGACCAGGCGCTGGTCGGCGGCAAGCGGGAAGGTCAGCACGCTGGCGCCGGGCAGGCGCTGCACCTGCGCGGCGGCGAAGGCGCGGTCGGCCCGGACGGCGCCGAGTTCGAGCGGCCGTTCGGAGGCCAGCACCACCAGCGCCACATCCCCCCGGCGCAGGGCGGCCAGGCCGAAGCCCGCGGCCTGGGGCAGGCGCAGGGCGCTGGGCTGGTTGGCGCGCAGCACGGCGCGCGCGCGGATGGGCGGCGGCCCGGCCAGGCTGTTCAATGGCGGGTTGGCGGTGGACGCGGGCTCGGCCACCGGCGGAGCCAAGGGCGCGGGCCGTGCGGGCGGCGCGGCCGGCACGGCTGCGGCGGGGCTTGCGGGCGCGGTCGCGACAGGGGCCGCGGGCGCGGGGCGCGTCGGCGCGGGCGGCGGCGCGGCCGCCAGCGGCGCGGGCGGCTCATCGGCGGGCGGCGGAGGCTGCGCGAAGGCGCCGCTGGGAATGGTGGAGGCGGGCTGGGCCGGAGCGGTCGCGACAGGGGCAGTGGGCGCGGCCGCGACAGGGGCGGTGGGCGCGGGCGCGGGTGCGGCAGTGGGCGCATCGAGGCCCGGTGCGGCGACGTTCGGCACAAGCCGGGGCGCCGGCGGCGCCGTGGCGACGGGCCTGGCCGGTCTCTGCGCGGCCGGACGCGGGGCGGCGGCCGGGGCCGCGACGGGCGGCGGCTCGGCCTCGGGCGCAGCCGCGTCCATCACATCCACCGCCACCTTGGGGCCGTTGCGGAAGTGCCGCACGCGGCTGCCCTCGGCAATCAGCAGCTCGATGCCGCCTTCGACGCGGTTCGCGGCGGTGATGTTGCGTGGCAGGCGGCCGCGCCCGGGCAGGTCCACGGAATCGGCGTTGCGGAAACGCAGCAGCACGCGGCCCGGCGTGGTTTCGACCGTGTAGGCGGGTGGCGCCGTCCAGTCGAAGACGATGCGCCCGAAGCCGGGGTGGTTCCCGGTGCGGACGCCCACACGCTCCTGCGCCGCCGCCAGCGGGGCGAACCCCGCCAGCAGCAGCGCCAGCAGCGCGACAAGCCGGGCCATGCGGCGCATCAGTCGAAGCTCGCCAGCAGGCGGTCAATGTCCGCCTGGCTGCTGGCGGCGGTGGGCAGCTGCGGGCCATTGGCCAGCGCGCGGCCCTCGGTCTCGGGCGTGATGACCACCTCGGGCTCCGGCGTGGGCTGGCTTTCGGTCGTGCCGAAGCGGCGCGTCACGTCGGAGACGCGCTGCTCGATCACCTTCAGCGCGCTCACCACCTTGGTGATGCGCTGGCCGGTGATGTCCTGGAAGCTGCACGCCTCGTAGATGCGCGTGACGGCCACGCCCAGCGCATCGGCGTGCTCGGCCGGCAGCTTGGTCTGCAGCTTCTCCAGCCCCTCGCACACGTCCAGGATTTCGTTGGTGGCGGTGGCGGTGTGTTCC
Organism: Roseococcus microcysteis; assembly: GCF_014764365.1. Taxonomy (NCBI): domain Bacteria; kingdom Pseudomonadati; phylum Pseudomonadota; class Alphaproteobacteria; order Acetobacterales; family Roseomonadaceae; genus Roseococcus; species Roseococcus microcysteis. The sequence goes on along the minus strand of NZ_CP061718.1, from coordinate 4,129,116 downwards.
ACCACCGCGTCCAGCTCATCCGTCGCGGTCGGGATGTGGCGGTCGTTGATGTCGTCCACCCTGAGGGCGGCGATCTCGGACTTGGCGCGCGCCACCTCGCGGCCCAACGCCTCCAGCTCTCCCAGCAGGGAGATCTCGGTGGTCGTCAGGTCGCCGGAGAGGCTGCCCAGCACCTCACGTACGGCACGCTCGATCTGCTCGGGGTTCTGATCAGGCATGGACGAGCACCTTCTCGATCTTCTCCTTCAGCGTCTCGGCGTTGAAGGGCTTGACGATGTAGTTGGAGACGCCGGCCTGCTTGGCGGCGACCACGTTCTCGGTCTTGCTCTCGGCCGTGATCATGATGAAGGGCAGGCTCTTGAGCCGGCTGTCGGCGCGCACCTCCTTCAGCAGGTCCAGGCCCGTCATCGGCTCCATGTTCCAGTCGCTGATGACCAGGCCGAAATTGCCGGCGCGCAGCTTGGCCAGCGCCTCGGCGCCGTCCGTCGCCTCCTCCACATTGTCGAATTCGAGCTGCTTGAGCAGGTTGCGGATGATGCGCAGCATGGTCTTGTAGTCATCCACGATCAGCACGTTCATGTTCTTGTCGATGGCCATCGGCGGTCTGTCTCCGGGGGTCAGGGTGAAGGGGCGAGGCGGGCGCGCAACCGCGCCAGCTCGGTGGTGGCCTGCCGCGCCCTGTCGGGCTGCATGGCGGCAAGGATGGGCGCCGCGCGGGCTTCGCGCATGCGGGCGAGGACGGGCAGCAGCACCTCCATGTCCAGGTCGTTGAAGATCACGGAGGCGTCGCGCGGGCGCATCGCCTCATAGAGCCGTACAAGCTGGCGCAGACGCTGTTCGGCGCGTTCGTCCTGCGCGGCGGTCTCGCTCTCCAGCCGCTGCTGGAGCGTGCCGAGCTGTTCGATGCGCTGGGCCAGGCGGCGTTCGGCGGCGGCCAGCAGCATCTCGCGCTGCGCCGCCTCGGCCTCCCGCGCCTCGATCGCCAGGCGGCGTTCGCGCAGGGATTCGAGCAGGGCGCGCTCGGCGGCCTGGATTTCGTCGGGCGGGGCTTCCGGCTGGGCGGCGGGCGCCTGCGCCACCGGGGCCTCCGGCGCGGCGGCAGGGGCCTGTGCCGCGGCGGGCGCGCCGAAACCGTCATGCAGCATCAGGCCGCGCGTCAGCAGCAGCCCCGCCATGGCGAGGATGGCGAGCGGCAGCAGGCGGGGGCGCCAGCGCCTCATGCCACGCGCCCCAGGGCCCGGAGCAATTCCCGCTCCGCCTCGCTGCGGGGCGCGGGCGTGCCGGGCGCGGCGGGGCTCGCGGCCAGCGGGCGGCCGGCCTGCACCGCGGCCTCCAGCCGGTCGGCGATGGTCTCGGCGCGTTCCAGCAGATAGCGCAGGTCATCCTGCGCGAGGCCCGCCGCCTTCAACCTTTCGCCGAATTGGCGGTCCGCCTGCTCGGTCGCGGCGCGCAGCCGGGTCAGCACGGCATCGGCCTCGCGCGTCGCGTCCGCCAGCCCGTCGGCACCGCTGGCCAATGCCTCGCGGTCCGCGCGCAGGGCGCGCAGCATGCGGTCCAGCCGCCAGGCCATGGGCAGGGTCAGCGCCAGCAGCAGCACCACCGCGATGTCGAGGAGGAAGGCAAGCTGACTCATGTGCCGAGCACCTCCGACGGCGCGCGCAACACCTGCGAAATCCGCACCGCCCGCCGCGTCTCCCGCCGGCCGTACTCCGCCTCGAACAGCGCCACGGGGCCGCATTGCAGCTTCACCGGCGCCTGGGGCTGGGCGTTCAGCGTGATGCGGTCCCCGGGCTTGAGCGCGATGATGGCGGAGAGCGGCATCACCTGCTGGTCCAGCACCACGTCGAGCGAGACGGCGGTGTCCCGCAGCTCCCGCGCCAGATGGGTTTCCCAGATGCTGTCGCGGCCGAATTTCTCGCCCATGAATTGCTGCAGCAGCAGCTCACGCACCGGCTCCAGCGTGGCATAGGGCAGCAGCAGGTCCAGCGCGCCGCCACGATCCTCCATGTCAATGCGCAGCTTGGTCAGCACGCAGGCATTGGACAGGCGCGAGATGGTGGCGAAGCGCGGGTTCACCTCCAGCCGCTCGAAGCGGAATTCCACCTCGGTCAGCGGGCCGAAGGCGTCGCAGAGATCCTTCAGCACCACGCAGATCAGGCGTTCGACCAGGGTGCGCTCGATGGTGGTGTAGGGGCGGCCCTCCACGCGCATGGCGGCCGTGCCGCGGCGGCCGCCCAGCAGCACGTCCACCACCGAGTAGATCATGGCGCTGTCCACCACGATCAGCCCGTAATTGTCCCATTCCTCGACCTTGAAGACCGCGATCATGGCCGGCAGCGGCACGCTGTTCAGGTAGTCGCCGAAGCGCTGGCTCGCGATGCTGTCGATGCTCACCTCGACGTTGTCGGAGGTGAAGTTGCGAAGGCTGGTGGAGAGGATGCGCACGAGACGGTCGAAGATGATCTCGAGCATGGGCAGGCGCTCATACGAGACCAGCCCGGAATGGATCATCCGCTCGATGCCGGACTTGCCGACCTCGCCCTCGCCCGCCTGCTCGAAGCCCAGAAGGCTGTCGATCTCGGCCTGGTTCAGGACGCGCGTGGCGTCGGGCGTGGGGGCGGGCGCGGGCGTGCCGCTCTCCTCCTCCGCGTCCAGCGCCGCACCCCAGGCGGCGGCGAGATCGTCTTCCTCGGTGCTCATTGCACGAGAATCTCGGTGAAGAGCACGTCGGTGACGCGCACGGGGGTCGCCGCGATGTTCGCGCGGGCGATCAGCTCCTCGCGCAGGCGGTGGGTGCCGGCGCTGCCGCGCAGCTCCTCGGGGCGCACCTCGCGCAGATAGGTGGTGAAGAGGTCCAGCAGACGGGGCATGGCGGCTTGCAGGGCGGCGGCATCGGCCTGGCCCCGCACCTCGATCTGGCTGCGCAGCCGGATGAAGACGGGGCGGCGGTTGCCCGAGTTGAGGTTGGCCACGATGTCCGGCATGGCGACGAAGACGGCGGGTTCGGCAGGGCGGGGGCCGGTGTCCACCTCCTCGGCGGCGGCTTCCTCGACCGGCGGGGCCGCGTTCATGCCGAGCAGCCCGGGCAGCACGCCCGAGAACCACAGCCCCGCGCCCGCGCCCAGCAGCAGGAGCGGCAGGGCGAGCAGGACGAGTTTCTTCTTCGAGCGGCGCGGGGCATCCCCCTCGCCCCCCGCCTCGCCAACCGTCTCGGCCTTCGCTGCCGCGGCCATCGGGCCCACCCTTGTTGCGTGAGGCGGCAGGATGGGGGGCAGGGCGTTAAGGAAGCGTTGCGCGGCGCACCACCCCCTTCATGCCGCCACCCGGCAGGGCTTGCCGCCGCCCCGCGGCAAAGCCTGCCCCACCCCCCCGCCCCGGGCTGGCACGCGGCTTGCCCCCAGGGCGGCACCTGGCCCCTCGGCCGGGGCCCGAGGACCGCGCCATGGACAGCCCGAGCTACATCATCCTCTCCCGCCTCACCTCGCAGCTCCGCGCGAGCCAGGTGACGGCGCACAACCTCGCCAATGCCGACACGCCGGGTTTCCGCGCCGCGCGCCCCATCTTCGCCGAGCATCTGGCCCGGCAGGGCCGCGTGGAGGGCCCGCGCGAGGGGCGGGAGGTGGCCTATGCCTGGGACCGCGCGACCTGGCGCGACAGCCAGCCGGGCGCCATCACCCGCACCGGCAACCCGCTGGATGTCGCCATCCAGGGCGATGGCTTCTTCACCGTGGAAACCCCGCGCGGCGAGCGCTTCACCCGCGCCGGCCGCTTCGCCATGGGCGCCAATGGCCAGCTGGTGGACCACCACGGCCATGCGGTGCTGAACGCCAATGGCCAGCCCATCGCCATCGCCCCCAACGACACGCAGATCGAGATTTCGGGCGATGGCACCATCCGCAGCGAGAACGGCATATTGGGCCGCATCCGCCTGGTGCGCTTCGACAATGAGCAGGCCTTGCAGTCCGAGGGCGACCGCCTCTTCGCCGCCGCCGGGCAGGAGCCGCAGGAGGTGCCCCAGCCCCGCATGGTCCAGGGCGCGGTGGAGGGCAGCAATGTCGTCTCCGTGCTGGAAATGACGCGGATGATGGCCGAGCTGCGCGAGTTCCAGATGGCCACGCAATTCCTCGAACGTGAATCCGAACGGCAGCAGAGCGCGATCGACCGCCTGCTGCGCCGCCGCGCCTAAGGAGAATTTTCCATGCGCTCCCTGCACATCGCCGCCGACCTTTGCGCTTTGTCGCGGCTCACCGGAAAGGCCCGCTGACCATGCGCTCATTGCACATCGCCGCGACGGGCATGCTGGCCCAGCAGACCAATGTCGAGGTGATTTCCAACAACCTCGCGAACATGAACACCACCGGCTACAAGCGAAGGCGCGCCGAGTTCCAGGACCTGATCTACCAGAATTTGCGCCGCGTGGGTTCGCAGAGCTCGGATGCCGGCACGGTGCTGCCCTCCGGCGCGCAGGTGGGCCTCGGCGTGCGGACGGCGGCCATCTACCGCATCAGCGAGCAGGGCAACCTGCAGCAGACCGAGAACCGCTTCGACCTCGCCATCCGCGGCAACGGGTACTTCCAGGTGCAGCTTCCCACCGGCGAGGTGGCCTACACCCGTGACGGCACCTTCAGCCTGAGCCCGGAGGGCGTGATCGTCACCGCCGAGGGCTTCGTGGTGAACCCCGGCATCAACGTGCCGGCCGCCGCGCGCGACGTGACGATCAACGCTTCGGGCGAGGTGCTGGTCTCGCTCGACGGGCAGGTCGCGCCGCAGAATGTGGGGCAGATCCAGACGGCCATCTTCGCCAATGAGGGCGGCCTCGTCGCCATGGGCGACAACCTCTTCCTCGCCACCCCCGCCTCGGGCGAGGCCCAGGCGGCCGCCCCCGGCCAGCCGGGCCATGGCACGCTGATGCAGGGCTTCATCGAGACCTCCAACGTGAACACGGTGCAGGAGATCACGTCGCTGATCACCGCCCAGCGCGCCTATGAGATGAACAGCCGCATCATCACCGCCTCCGACGAGATGCTCTCCACGCTGACGAGGCTGCGCTGATGTCGCGCCGGGCCTTTCTTGCCGCGCTGCTGGCCGCGCCCGCCTTGGCCCGCGCCGAGACGCCGCCCGCCCTGCTGCGCCCGCATGTGCTGCTGGAGGGGGATACGCTGCGCGTCTCCGACCTCTTCGACCAGGCCGGGCCGCGCGGCGCCACCCCGCTGGCCGCCGCCCCCCTGCCCGGAAGGCGCATGGTGCTGGAGGCGCAGAACCTCTGGAACATCGCCCGCGCCCATGGCGTTCCCTGGCGGCCCCTGACGGGGCAGGAGCGTGCCGTCATCGAACGCCCCGGCCGCCCCGTGCCCCGCGCGGAGATCGAGGCGCTGCTGCGCGCCGAACTGGTCCGGCACGGCATGGACGAGGAGATGGAGATGGACCTGCCCGGCCTGATCCCGCCCATGATCCCGGGTGCCGCCTTCTACGAGATGGCGCTGGAGGGGGTGGTGCTGGAACAGCCCTCCCTGCGCTTCGCCGCCACCCTGCTGGTGCTGGCGGACGGCATGCCCGCCCAGCGCATGCGCCTGGTGGGCCGCGCGGCCCCCACGACGCCCGTGGTGGTGGCCACCCGGCGCCTCGCCCTGAACGAGATCATCGCGCCCGAGGATGCGCGCCTGATCCGCCTGCGCGCCGAACGTGTGCGGCCGGGCCAGGCGCAGCAGCTCGAACAGGTGGTGGGGCAGGAGCTGCGCCGCCCCATGGCCGTGGAGCAGAGCTTCGCGCTGGTGGATCTGGGCCCGCCCTCCATCGTGCAGCGCAACGCCCTCGTCACCCTTCTGCTGGAGGCGCCGGGCCTGCAACTCGCTGTGCAGGGCCGCGCCATGCGCGCCGCGGCCCGTGGCGAGGCGGTGACGGTGATGAACCTGACAAGCCGCAACGTGGTGGAGGGCATCGCCATCGCCCCCGGCCGCGTGCGCGTCGCCATGGGCAGCGTGCCCGTTTCCACTGCCGCCCGATGAGGAAGCCCGCCATGAAGCGCGCCGCCCCTGCCCTTCTCGCCCTCCTGCTGCTGGCCGGCTGCGGCCAGGCCGAGCGCCTCTCGCGCGTCGGCCGCGCGCCGGACTTCACGCCCGTCTCGGACCCCACGGCCGATCCACGCTGGCGGCCCGTCTCCATGCCCATGCCCGCGCCGCAGGAGGCGCCAGCCATGGCCAATTCCCTCTGGCGGCCGGGCAGCCGCACCTTCCTGCGCGACCAGCGCGCGGCGCAGGTGGGCGACCTGATCACTATCCTCGTCTCCATCCAGGACCAGGCGCAGCTGCAGAACCGCACCCAGGCGACGCGCGGCGGCACGCAGGAGATGGGCATGCCCGCGCTGCTCGGCCTGGAGAACGCGGTGCCGCGCGTGCTGCCCAACACGGTGGACCCCGCGCGGCTGATCGGCACCAACAGCACCGGCACGGCCGATGGCACGGGCAGCGTGCGCCGCACCGAGCAGATCACGCTGCGGCTGGCCGGCGTCATCACCCAATCCCTGCCCAACGGCAACATGGTGGTGATGGGCCGGCAGGAGGTGCGGGTGAACAACGAGATGCGCGAGCTGACCGTGCAGGGCATCGTCCGCCCGCAGGATATCGGCAGCGACAACACGGTGCGGCATGACCGGCTGGCGGAGGCGCGCATCGCCTATGGGGGGCGCGGTTCGCTCAGCGACATCCAGCAGCCGCGGCTGGGGCAGCAACTGCTCGACATCCTACTGCCCTTCTAGCTTCCCCACGAAGTTTTCGCCGGCGGCAACGGCGCGGAAGCGCCGTATGCGCCGGCGAAACCTTCGCGGGGGCCCCGGACGACACCCCACGAAATCGCTTCGCGCTTTCGCGGGGGCCCCACCGGGCCCTCTTCCTGCCTGGCCGGCTCCGTTGCCGCGGCGCCGACCGCGGGGCCACGCCTCCTATTCGGGGCGCACCACGTGGCGCGCCAGGTCGAAGGCGATGGCTGCCGCATCCACCGCCTCCGGCACCGAGAAGACCGCGCACCGCCCCATGGTCGAGGCGGGGGCCAGGTGCCGCTCCACCACATGGTAGTCCTGCGCGCGGTCCATGTAGTCGTCGAAGAGGATCAGCGTGCCCGGCCCAGCCTTCAGCAGGCAGGCCAGGAAACAGGCCACCCGGAAACGGCCGTCAATCAGGATCAGGTCCGGCGCGTGCCCGCGCTTCTCGATCTCGTGCCAGATCTGCAGCGGGTAGCCCGGCCATTGCCGGCAGGCCTGGGTGTTGGCGGGGCGGCCCCATTCGGCGGTCTCGCCCACATGGGCCAGCATCAGCCAGAAGCCTGTGCCCGGCCGGCGCGCCTGCGCGGCGGCGCGCTGGACGCGTTCCGCGAAGGGCCGGTCGGATTCGACGGAATAGACCCGAGGCACACCCAGCCGCAGCGCCAGCAGCGTGCTGCCCCCCGTGCCATATTCGAGATAGCAGGTGGCGGCCTTCAGCCGTTCCTCCAGGAAGGCGCGCGCCTCGGGCGGCATCTGCGGTTCGTCCGGCACGTCGTGCATGGTGGCGGTCCTCCTGGGCCATGGCGTTGCGGCCAGGCGCGGGGCGCACAGGTCCGGCCGCGACGGGCGCGGCCACCGGAATGAGCAAGCCCCGGGCCAGCCGGCCCCGCGCGGGGCGACGCCGCCCACAAATCCCACGCGGCGCCGCCTTCCCCCGCCCGGCCCGGCCGGATTAGGCTCATGCCCGCGAAGCAATCCCGGGGAAGCGCCATGGACGACGAATTCGACTATGTGATCGTGGGCTGTGGCGCCGCGGGGTCGCTCCTTGCCGCGCGGCTTTCCGAGGACAGCGCCGTGCGCGTCTGCGTGCTGGAAGCCGGCCCCAAGGACCGCAATCCCTTCATCCATATCCCGGCGGGCTTCATCAAGACGCTGAAGGACCCCTCGGTCACCTGGCAGTTCCGCACGGCACCGACCGAGCGCACGGGCGGGCGTCCCATCGCCACCGTGCAGGGGCGCACGCTGGGGGGTTCCTCCTCGGTGAACGGGATGATCTACAATCGCGGCCAGCCCGGCGATCTCGATTCCTGGGCGCAGCGCGGCAATCGCGGTTGGGGCTATGCCGACAGCCTGCCCTATTACCGCCGCACCGAACGCCGCCTCGGCTATGGCGAGGCCGACAAGCGCGGGCGCGAACAGGGCATCCCCGTCACCGACATGGACTGGATCAACCCGCTCAGCGAGGCCTTCATTTCAGCCTGCGAGGCGGCGGGCATCCCGCGCAACCCCGACTACAATTCCGGTGACCAGGCGGGCGTGGGCTATTTCCAGCGCGCCATCCTGAACGGCAAGCGTGTCTCGGCCTATCGCGCCTTCCTGCACGGGGCGCTGGCGCGTCCCAACCTGGACCTGCGGACCGAGGCGCGCGCGAATGCCATCCTGATGGAGGGCAAGCGCGCGGTCGGCGTCACCTACCAGCGCAAGCGCGGCGGGCCTTCCACCACGGTGCGCGCGCGGCGCGAGGTGATCCTCTGCGGCGGCACGGTCAACACGGCGCGGCTGCTGCAGGTGAGCGGCATCGGCCCCGCGCCGCTGCTGCAATCCTTGGGCGTGGAGGTGCGGCACGAACTGCGCGGCGTGGGCGAGAATTTCCGCGACCACTACGCCTCCCGCGTGGTCTGGCGCGCCAAGCCCGGTGTCACCACGCTGAACGAACTCGCGCGGGGCGTGCGGCTGGGGGGCCAGGTGGCGCGCTGGGGCATGGGGCAGCCCAGCATCCTCGCGACCGCGCCTTCCCACGTCTATGTCTTCTGGAAGAGCTTCGAGGGGCTGGACCAGCCCGATCTGCAATGCGTCTTCACCCCCGGCAGCTACAAGGAGGGGCAGGTCTATGTGCTGGACGACTACCCCGGCGTGACCGCCGGCGCCTGGCAGCACCGCCCCGAGAGCACCGGCTGGGTGCGCGCGACCAGCCGCGACGTGTTCGACGACCCCGAGATCCAGCCCAACTACCTGAAGGATGAGAATGACCGCCGGGTGCATCTGGGCGGCATCCGCCTCATCCGCCGCCTGCTGAACCGGCCGGAGATGGCGCCCTTCCTGGAGACGGAGACGCTGCCCGGCCTCGACGCGCAATCGGATGACGAGCTGCTGGACTTCGCCTACCGCAATGGCAGCACGACCTACCACCTGATCGGCACGGCGCGGATGGGCCCGGCGACCGACCCGACGGCGGTGGTGGATGACCGGCTGCGCGTGCACGGGATGCAGGGGCTGCGGGTGGTGGACGCCTCGATCATGCCCAGCATGACCAGCGCCAACACCTATGCGACCACGCTGATGATCGCGGAGAAGGCCAGCGACTTCATCCGCGGGCGGGCGCTGGAGAGCGAGGCGGCCTAGCGTCTGATCCGCGGAGGCGAAAGCCGGAGCGGTGAATCAGCCGCGGCGCCTAGCGTCTGATCCGCAGAGGCGAAAGCCGGAGCGGTGAATCAGCCGCGCCAAAAAGGGGCCGGCAGGCCCCTCACCTGTCCGGACCTCACCGCGACGTTCAGTCGTCGCGGTGGACCTTCTCCATCCGCTCATGCCGCTCCTGCGCTTCGATGGAGAGGGTGGCGATGGGGCGGGCTTCGAGGCGGCGCAGCCCGATGGGCTCGTCGGTTTCCTCGCAATAGCCGTAGGTGCCGTTGGAAATCCGTTCCAGCGCCTGATCTATCTTGGAGATCAGCTTGCGGGCGCGGTCGCGGGTGCGAAGTTCCAGGGCGCGGTCGGTCTCGACACTGGCCCGGTCGGTCAAGTCGGCCTCGGTAATGCCGCCAGCGGAGAGCGAATTCAGTGTGACGCCCGCCTCACGCAGCAACTCGTGGCGCCACCTCAATAACTTTTGGCGAAAATACTCCTGCTGGAGGGCGTTCATGAATTCTTCGTCCTCTGAAGGACGATAGTCGGGCGGCAGCGTCACGACCATTCTTCTTGCCTCCCCTACACGGTGCGGCAAGCCCGGCGCCTGCCGCCCTCCCAGGGCGGGCGGACCATAGGCGGGAGCATTCGTCACAACAAGGGGTCAATCACGACAAGTGCATGACCCTGTTCGGCTTCGACCGGACAAATGGCGCGTCAGCGGCCCAGCCTGGCCAGGGTGATGCGGGCGCGCAGGGCAATTCCTCCCACCAATTCGCGCAGCGCGGGGTCATGGCCGGCCTCGCCCTCCGCCAGGGCCGCGAGGCGCCGCAGGGCCGATTCGGGCAGTTGCCCGGCCAGCAGCCCGGCCTGCAGCCCCGTCAGTTCCTGCAACAGGGCCTGGCCACGGCGGGCGGCGGTGGCGTCCCGCTCCGCGGGCGTCAGGGCGGGCGGGGGCACGCCCACACCGAGCCCGGCCATGGGGGCGATGGCGGCCGCATGGGTGGGCGCCTCGCTCTCGGCCAGGCGAAAGCCGGCGGGCCCGCGCGCGGCACGCCGCGCCGTCACCCCATAGCCCCGGATCGGCTCGACCATGCTGGCCCTCTCCTTTCGTCCCGCTGCTGCCGCCCCCCGGCAGGTTTCACGCATCCCCGGCAGGCTTTGCCGGCCAGAAAGGGCTCCAGGGCTGGCATGCCGGTTGCGAGGCACCTGGGGCCCCGCTCCGGGGCGTCTGGAAGGTGGAGGTATTGTGTTGCCAGCGGATGAACGCGCCGCCCCCAAGGGGGTGTGGTCGGCCATGCGGCGGATGGGGGGCTTGCTCGCCCTGCTCCTGCTGCTGCCGGGCCTGGCGCTCGCCCAGCCCGTGCGCATCAAGGACATCGCGGATGTCGAGGGCGTGCGCGACAACCAGCTGGTGGGCTATGGCCTGGTGGTGGGCCTGCCCGGCACCGGCGACAGGCTCCGCACCGCCATCTTCACCCGGCAATCCCTGGTGGGGATGCTGGAACGGCTGGGCGTGAACACCCGCGACAATGAGGCGCGGCTGGACACGCGCAACATCGCGGCCGTGATGGTGACGGCCAATTTGCCCGCCTTCGCGCAGCCCGGCTCGCGCATTGATGTCGCCATCTCCTCCCTGGGCGACGCGCAGAACCTCACGGGCGGCATGCTGGTGGTGACCCCCTGCTCGGCGCGGATGGCGAGGTCTATGCGGTGGCCCAGGGCGCCGTCGCCACGGGCGCCATCGCGGCGCGGGGTGCCGGCGGCAGCGTGCAGCGCGGCGTGCCGACCTCGGCGCGGATTTCGGCCGGCGCGATCGTGGAGCGCGCGGTGCCCTTCACGCTGGCGAACCGGCCCACCCTGCGCCTCGCCTTGCGCAACCCCGACTTCACCACGGCGCGGCGCATCGCCGCCGCCATCAACCGCGCCCAGGGCCAGGGGGTGGCGCGGGCCACCGACCCGCGCACCGTGCTGCTGAACCTGGGCAGCCGGGACCCGGTCGCCTTCATCACCGACATCGAGCAGTTGCGCGTCACCCCCGACCAGGTGGCGCGGGTGGTGATCGAGGAGGCGTCCGGCACCATCGTCATGGGGTCCAATGTGCGGGTCTCCACGGTGGCCATCGCGCAGGGCAACCTCACCATCCGCATCACCGAGACGCCGCAGGTGGTGCAGCCCAACCCGCTGGCGGGCGGCGAGACCGCGGTGGTGCCCCGCACCCAGATCGAGGTGGATGACCAGCGCGAACGCCGCGTGGGCGTGCTGGATGGCGGCGTGACGCTGGAGGAGCTGGTGCGCGGGCTGAACAGCCTGGGCGTCGGGCCCCGCGACCTGATCACCATCCTGCAGACCATCCGCGCGGCGGGTGCGCTCCAGGCCGAGTTGGAGGTCCGCTGATGATCACGCCCATGGCCCCCACCGCCGCCGCCCAGGTGCCCCCACGCATGCGGCAGGCGGCCCAGGCCTTCGAGGCCCAGGTGCTGGCCCAGCTGCTGCAACCCGCCTTCGCCGCCGCCCACAATGACAAATCCCCCTTCGGCGGCGGGTCCGCCGAGGCGCAATGGCGGCCCATGCTCGTCGAGGCCTTCGCCACTTCCGCCGCGCGCGGCGGGCGGGGCATCGGGCTCGCCGACATGGTCCTCGCCCACATGATCCGCACCCAAGCCCAGTCACAGGAGAACCGCCCATGATGGATGCCGTCATCGCCGCCGGGGAGCGCCTCGCCGAGGCCCTTCGCGCCGAGAACGAGGCGCTGGCCGCGCTCGACCTCACCCGCGCCGCCGCCATGGCCACGCGCAAGGTGCAGGCCACCGACGCCTTCGCCGCCGCCACCGCGGCCGCCACCCGGGTCGGCGCGCGTGCCGAGGGCGGGCTGCGCCAGGTGGCGGAACGCCTGGCGACCGACCTCGGCTCGCTCGGCCAGCAGAACCGGAAATTGCTGGAGGAGGCCATCGCGCTGCAATCCCGCGTGATCGAGACCATCGCGGTGGCCAGCCGCCCCGCGGCCCATGCGCCGGGCTATGGCCGCCAGGGCCGCCATCGGCCGGGCGCCCAGGCCGCGGCCCTTGCGGTGGTGACGCGGGCCTGACAGAACCGGGCCGCATGGATGGCCCCGGGTTCGAAGCGGAATGGCAGGCACTGCTGGCGGGGGAACCCGGCCGCGCGGGCGCCATGGCGGGGCTGTTCGGGCCCCTCTTCCGCCCTTCGGCGCCCGATGGCTGTGTGGTCGTGGGGCGGCTCGCGCAGACGCTGGACGGGCGCATTGCCACCCGCAGCGGCCACAGCCAATGGATCGGCGGCGAGGGCGATCTGCGCCACACCCACCGGCTGCGCGCGCTGTGCCATGCCGTGCTGGTGGGCGCGGCCACGGTGCGGGAGGATGACCCGCGCCTGACCACGCGGCGGGTGGAAGGCCCCTCGCCCGTGCGGGTGGTGCTGGACGCCTCGCGCCGGCTTTCCGCCGATTACGGCATCTTCCGCGAGGGCCCGCCCACTTTGCTGGTCGCGGCCGAGGACGGGCCGGCGCGGCACGGCACGGCCGAGGTGCTGCGCGTGGCGCGCGGCGCGGATGGCGGGCTGGACCTGCCCGCTCTGCTGCGGGCGCTGGCGGCGCGAGGGCTCACGCGCATCTTCGTGGAGGGGGGCGGGCAGACCGTCTCGCGTTTCCTGGCGGCGGGGTGCCTCGACCGGCTGCATGTGACGGTGGCGCCCATGATATTGGGCTCCGGCCGCCCGGCCTTCGCCCTGCCGGAGGTGAACCGCATCGAGCAGGGGATGCGCTTCGGCTGGAATGTGCATGACATCGCGCCCGACGTGCTGTTCGACATCGCGCTGGATCGGCGCGCGCCATGACGCAGGCGTTCTGGCATGTGGCGCCGGGCCGGGCCGAGCTGCGCCCCGCCCCCTGCCCCGAACCCGGGCCGGACGAAAACCTGGTGCGCGCCCTGGCCTCGGGGATTTCGCGCGGGACCGAGCGGCTGGTGCATTTCGGCCGCGTCCCGCCCGAGGCCGCCACCCAGATGCGCGGCCCCATGCAGGAGGGGGATTTCCCCTTCCCCGTGAAATACGGCTACTGCCTGGTGGGCGAGGTCGAGGCCGGGCCGCACCAGGGCCAGCGTGTGTTCTGCCTGCACCCGCATCAGTCGCGCTTGGTCATCCCCGCCGGCCTCTGCGCGCCCCTGCCGGACGCGCTGCCCACGCGCCGCGCCGTGCTGGGGGCGAATATGGAAACGGCGCTGAACGCCATCTGGGACGCGGGACCTTTGCCCGGCGAGCGCGCCATGGTGATCGGCGCCGGCGTGGTGGGGCTCTTGATCGCCGCGCTGCTGGCGCGCATCCCGGGCGTGCAGGTGACGGTGGTGGACCGCGACCCCGCACGCGCCGCCCTGGCCGAGAGCCTGGGCGCTCGCTTCGCCCCGCCCGAGGACGCGCCCGGTGAACAGGAACTGATCTTCCACGCGACGGCCAGCGAGGCGGGGCTGTGCCTCGCGCTGAACCGCGCGGCGTTCGAGGCCCGGATCATCGAGGCCTCCTGGTTCGGCGCCGCCACGCCGGCCCTGCCGCTGGGGGCGGATTTCCACCACAAGCGGCTGCGGCTGGTCTCCACCCAGGTCGGCCATGTCAGCCCCGCCATGCGCGGGCGGCGCAGCCATGGGCAGCGCATGGCGTTGGCGCTGGACCTGCTGGCGGCCGATGCGCGACTGGACGCGCTGCTCGGCCCCGAGACGCCCTTCGACCAACTTCCCGCGCGCATCACCGCCTTGCTTGACCCCCCACCGGGCGCGGCCCAGCCGCTCTGCCCCCTCGTCATCTACTGAAAGGCCTGCCGATGTTCAGCCTGACCGTCGTGGACCACATCATGATCGCGCACAGCTTCCGCGGCGCGGAGTTCGGCCCCGCCCAGCGCCTGCATGGCGCGACCTTCGTGGTGGAGGCGGAGTTCCGCGCGCCCAAGCTCGACCACTTGCACCTGCTGATCGACATCGGCCTGGCGAAGGATGAGCTGCGGAAGATCCTCTCCGCGCTGGACTACCGCAACCTCGACGAGGAACAGGTCTTCGCGGGCAAGAACACCACGACGGAATATCTCTGCCTGCACATCCACGGGCTGCTGGCGGCCGCCTGCCGCGACGGGCGCATGGGGCCGGGCGGGGATGGGGTGACGGGCATCAAGGTGCTGCTGCGCGAGAGCCATATCGCCTGGGCCGCCTTCGAAGGGCCTGTGGAGCGCTGAACAGCCATGGACATCGCGCTGATCGTCCCCGCCCCCTTCGACACCATCTCGGGCGGCTATCTCTATGACCGTCGCATGGTCGAGGGGCTGCGGGCGCGGGGCCATGCCGTGCGCGTGGTGGAGCTGGCCGGCGCGCACCCCATGGCCGATGCCGCCGCGCGGGACGCCGCCGGCGCGGCGCTTTCCGGGCTGCGCGCGGGCGAGGTCGCGCTGGTGGACGGGCTTGGCCTGCCCGCCTTCGCCCCGCACCGGGATGCGCTGGCGGCGCGCGGCGCGGTGGGGCTGATCCATCACCCGGTCAGCCTGGAACAGGGGCTGGACCGGGAGGCGCTGGAGCCTATCGAGCGCGACCTCTTCGCCGCCTGCGCGAAGCTGGTCGTCACCTCGCCCATGACGGCGACGACGCTCGGCACCTTTGGCGTGGACCTGGAGCGTGTGTCGGTGGTGGAGCCCGGCACGGACCCCGCGCCACGCAGCCAGGGCTCGGGCGGGCCGGGCTGCCGGATTTTGGCGGTCGGCTCCATCATCCCGCGCAAGGGGCATGACGTGCTGCTGCGCGCGCTGGAACGGCTGACGGATTTGGACTGGACGCTGCGCATCGTGGGCGCGGCCCATGACCCGGTTCACCTGCACAGCCTGGAGGCGCTGGTGGAGGAGCTGGGCCTCGGCGCGCGGGTGGAATTCCTGGGCGGGCTCGACACCGCCAGCCTGGAGGCGGAATACGCCACGGCCGACCTCTTCGCGCTCGCAACCCATTACGAGGGCTATGGCATGGTGGTGGCGGAAGCCCAGGCGCGCGGCCTTCCCATGGCGCTCTGCACCGGGGGGGCGGTGGCGGATCTGGTCGCCCCCGGCTCGGCCATCCTGGCGCCGCCGGGGGATTTCAACTCCCTCTCGCGGGGCATGCGCCGGCCCATCTATGACACGGCGCTGCGGGCGCAGATGGCGGATGCCGCCTGGAAGGCCGGGCAGGCCCTGCCGCGCTGGGAAGACCAGGCGGCCAGGCTCGCCACCATCCTGGAGGCCCCCCATGGCTGAGAGCTTTGACGGCGACTGGCTCTCCCTGCGCGAGGGCTTCGATGCCGAATCGCGCAGCATGGAACTGGCCGAAGCCCTGCTGGAGCACCTGGACGAGGTGGCCCGCCCGCGCTTCCTCGACCTCGGCGCCGGCACGGGCAGCCTGACGCGCTGGCTGGGCCATGTGCCCCAGCGCCCCCATGCCTGGGTGCTGGCGGACGCCGATGCGGACCTCATGTCCCGCGCCTTCGACAGCATGATGGAGGCCGCCCATGACTGGGGCTGGCGCGCCACCTGGCCGCAGAAGAAGGCGCTGCTGCTGCACTCGCCGCACGGCGCCTGGCGCATCGAGGGGATTCTCACGGACCTCGCCCGCGCGCCGGAGGGGCTGCCGCTGGACCGCGTGGACGCCGTGACCTGTTCCGCCCTGTGCGACCTGGTGTCGGAGCGCTGGGTGGAGGCGCTGGCCGCGGCCCTGGCCGAACACCGCCTGCCCTTCTACGCCGCGCTGAACGTCTCGGGACGGGAGCGTTTCATGCCCCCGCACCCGGATGATGCCTGGGTGGCGCGCGGCTTCGGCCGCGACCAGCGGCGGGTGAAGGGCTTCGGCGGGCCGGCGCTGGGGGTGGAGGCGCCGGCGGCCATCGCCCGCGCCTTCGCGGCCCAGAGCTATCAGGTGCTGACGGCGCCGACCGACTGGCGCATCCCGCGCCAGGCCGGCGCCATGGCGCGCGAATTGGCGCTGGGCCATGCCGAGGCCGCCATGCGCCACGAAACCCGCGAGGCCGGGCGCATCGAGGCCTGGGCGGAGGCCCGCGCCGCGCAGGCCGAGGCGGGGCGGCTTTCCGTGCGGGTGCCGCACAAGGATGTGCTGTGCCTCCCGCCCGCCTGAGGCCCTGCCCCGTCTGATGCCTTGCATCCGCCCGTCCGACATGGGTTGATGGGCCCCGCCCCCACCGGACCGGAGCCCCCCATGTCGAGCGTCAAGGACCCCGCGGCCGAAATCCATGTCGAGCAGCGCCGCCAGGCCCGCATCGACATGGCCGCCGCCCATCGCCTGGCCGTGCTGCATGACTTCCACGAGGCCATAGACAACCACTTCACCCTGATGGTGCCGGGCCGGCCGGGTCGGTTCTACCTCAACGCCTATGGGCTGCACTGGTCGGAGGTGACGGCCAGCAACCTGATCGAGGTGGCGTTCGACGGCACGGTGCTGGAAGGCACGGGGCCGGCCGACCGCAGCGCCATCTGCATCCATGCGCCCATCCATGAAGCCACGGGCGCGGCCTGCGTGCTGCACACCCACATGCCCTATTGCACCGCCATCTCGCAGCTGGAGGACATGACCATCGAGATGACGGGGCAGAGCGCCCTGCAGTTTCACAACCGCATCGCCTATGACTACGACTACAACGGCTTCGCCCATGAGCATGAGGAAGGGGCGCGCATGGCCGCCCTCATGGACGGCAAGCCCATCCTGATGCTGGCCAACCACGGCGTGGTGGTGACGGGAAATTCCGTCGCCCAGGCCTATCACCGCCTCTATTACCTGGAGCGCGCCTGCCGGACGCAGCTGTTCTCCATGTGGACCGGCCACCGCCGCCGCTTCGTCAAGGAGGAGGTGCTGGAGAAGATGCGCGTCCAGGCCGCCTGGAAGGACCCGACCATGGCGATGAGCGGCCCCGAATACCACTTCGCGGCGCTGAAGCGGCTGCTGGACCGCAGCGACCCGAGCTACGCGGATTGATGACGGGAGGCACAGGAAAGGAGGAGCTGCGCGTTGCAAGCGCCGCCACCAATCCCAACTTCCTGTAGGCGATCGCACAGGGGCACGAGGCCATGCCGCAGCCAAATTGGATCATCTCATGTCACGGTTACTCGGACGTGAGGTCAGGCTCCAGGTTCGCCATCACGAAGCGGCAGAGCTATGAGAATTTCAGCATCCCGCGCGGCGTGGAACTGGTCACCTATACCGAGCAGGGGGTGAACCTGAGCATGGCCCAAGGCTGGGACCTGTGGGACAAGCTGACAGGCAACCAGGAGGCCGCGGCCTACGCCCAGCGGCACAAGGGCAAGACATGGCCGACATCCGTCATCGACTACGGGCTG
The DNA here is from genome assembly GCF_014764365.1 of Roseococcus microcysteis. Lineage (NCBI taxonomy): Bacteria > Pseudomonadati > Pseudomonadota > Alphaproteobacteria > Acetobacterales > Roseomonadaceae > Roseococcus > Roseococcus microcysteis. The sequence continues at coordinate 4,111,381 of NZ_CP061718.1, read as the reverse complement.
AGCGGACCGCACGACGCCGCGGATTTCGCGGACTGGATCAGCCCCGCGGGGCATAACGCGTGCGGGTTGTTCGAAGTGGGCAACCCTGTCTCCTTCCACCCCTTTCCCATCGCGACGCAGGTGACGACCCTGAAAGCCGTCGTGATGGAGGCGAAGAAGCAGAAAATTGCCCGTGTGTACTATCTGGCGTGCCAGGAACTCGGTTAGGCCCCTTGCACAATCCGCCCATGCCAGCTTGCCACATGCCATGCCCGGCGGGGAGGGATGCGTGTTCCCGGTGACCCACGCCACGCCCGGCGCCATCCCGCGCTGCCGCGCCGCCGCCGCCCCATGACCGACGACAAGGAGGCTAGGCGGGCCGCCGCCCTGCGGGCCAACCTGCGCCGGCGGAAGGCGCAAGCCCGGGCGCGTGAGGCGCTGGCGCATACGCCCCCCGCGACCCCGGCGGATGGACGCGACCCGCCCGAAGCGGGTAATCCACCGCCTCCGGGGAGTGACGCGCCGCCCCGGGAGTAACCTTCGGGGATCCCCAGCCATGTCCATCATGCCCGACCACTGGATCCGCCGCATGGCGGCCGAACACGGCATGATCGAGCCCTTCGTCGAGGCGCAGAAGCGCGAGGGCGTGATCAGCTACGGGCTTTCCTCCTTCGGCTATGACGCGCGGGCGGCCGATGAGTTCAAGGTCTTCACCAATGTGGACAATGCGGTGGTGGACCCCAAGGCCTTCAACGAGACGGGCTTCGTCACCCGCAAGGGTCCCGTCTGCATCATCCCGCCCAATTCCTTCGTGCTGACGCATACGGTGGAATATTTCCGCATCCCGCGCGACGTGCTGGTGATCTGCCTCGGCAAATCCACCTATGCGCGCTGCGGGCTGATCGTGAACGTGACGCCGCTGGAGCCCGAATGGGAAGGCCAGGTGACCATCGAGATCAGCAACACCACCCCCCTGCCGGCCAAGGTCTATGCCCATGAGGGCATCTGCCAGTTCCTCTTCCTGAAGGGCGAAAGCGCGCCGGAAGTGAGCTATGCCGACCGCAAGGGGAAATACATGGGGCAGCGCGGCGTCGCGCTTCCGAGGCTTTAGGGAGCGCTGACCATGGACCGCATCCGCATCCGCGGGGGCGCGCGCTGAATGGCAGCGTCCCCATCTCCGGCGCCAAGAACGCCACCCTGCCGCTGATGGCGGCCGCCCTGCTGGCCGATGGGCCGCTCACGCTGACCAACGCGCCGGATTTGGCCGACATCGCCACCATGCGCGCCCTGCTGCGCCAGCACGGGCTGAATGTGGAGCATGACAAGGCGGCGCGCACCCTGACCCTGTCGGGTTCGGCCAGCAACCTCGAAGCGCCCTATGACATCGTGCGGAAGATGCGCGCCTCGGTGCTGGTGCTGGGGCCGCTCGTGGCCCGGCACGGGCGCGCGCGTGTCTCGCTGCCCGGCGGCTGCGCCATCGGCACCCGGCCCGTGGACCTGCACATCAAGGGGTTGCAGGAGATGGGCGCCGAGATCGAGATCACGGCGGGCTATATCGAGGCCAAGGCCCCGCCAGGCGGGTTGCGCGGCGCGCGCATCCTCTTCCCGCAGGTGAGCGTCGGCGCCACCGAGAATTTGCTCATGGCCGCCTGCCTCGCCCAGGGCGAGACGGAGCTGGTGAACGCGGCGCGCGAGCCCGAGATCACCGACCTCGCCATGTGCCTCATGCGGATGGGCGCGCGGATCGAGGGCATCGGCACCGACCGGCTGCGCGTCGAGGGCGGCGCCACCCTGCTGCCCGCCACCCACCCCGTGGTGCCCGACCGCATCGAGGCCGGCACCTATGCCTGCGCCGCCGCCATCACGGGCGGCACGCTGCACCTGGAAGGCGCGCGCCTCGAACATCTGGGCTCCGTGGCGCGCGTGCTGCGCGAGGCGGGCGTGGACGTGGCCGAGACGCATACGGGCCTCACCGTCTCCCGCATGAACGGGCTGCGCGGCGCCGATGTGATGACCGAGCCCTTCCCCGGCTTCGCCACCGACATGCAGGCGCAGTTCATGGCGCTGATGTGCGTGGCCGAGGGGGCCTCCATGATCACGGAGACCATCTTCGAGAACCGCTTCATGCATGTGCCGGAACTCACGCGCATGGGCGCGCGCATCAACTTCCATGGCAGCAGCGCCATCGTGCGCGGGGTGCCGAAGCTGTCCGGCGCGCCGGTGATGGCGACGGATTTGCGCGCCTCGGTCAGCCTGGTGCTGGCGGGGCTCGCCGCCGAGGGCGAGACCATCGTCAACCGCGTCTATCACCTCGACCGCGGCTATGAGCGGGTGGAGGCGAAGCTCGCCGCCGTGGGTGCCGAGATCGAAAGGCTGCCCAATTGATGGACATGCCCATGACCACGCATTTCGCCGACAGCGCCACCGGCCTGGTGCTGGCCCTGCCCAAGGGGCGCATCCTGAAGGAGCTGGCGCCCTTCCTGGCGCGGGCCGGCATCATCCCCGCCCCCGACTTCACCGACGAGGACAGCCGCCGCCTGCGCTTCCCGACCAATGACGCGGCCCTCGACGTGGTGCGCGTGCGGCCCTTCGACGTCGCCACCTTCGTGGCGCATGGCGCGGCGCAGATCGGCGTCTGCGGGGCCGATGTGCTGATGGAATACGACACGGACCAGATCTACGCGCCGCTCGACCTCGGCATCGGGCGCTGCCGCGTCTCGGTGGCGGAGCAGGTGGTGACGGCGGGGCGCGAGGATTGGCGCGCCTGGTCGCGCATCGCGGTGGCGACGAAATACCCGAACATCGCCCGCCGCCATTTCGCCGCGCGCGGCATCCAGGCCGAGGTGGTGCATCTGAACGGGGCGATGGAGCTGGCGCCCTCGCTCGGGCTTTCGCGCGTGATCGTGGACCTGGTGCAAACCGGCTCCACCCTCAAGGCCAATGGACTGGTGGAGACGGAGGTGATCGCGCATGTCACCTCGCGCCTCATCGTCAACCGCACCGCGCTGAAGACGCGGCCGGAGGAGATCACGGGTTTCGTGGACCGTTTCCGCGCGGCGATGGACCAGAGCGCATGATGGCCACCGATTCACGCCTCCGGGCCGAGGCCCTCCGGCGATCGGAGGCGGCATGAAGCGCCTCTCCACCACGGATGCCGGCTTCGAGGCCGCCTTCACCGCCATCCTGGAAGACGGCCGCGACACGACGACGCGGGTGGATGCGGCGGTCTCCGCCATCATCGCCGCCGTGCGCGAAGAGGGCGATGCGGCGCTGCTGCGCTACACCGCGCGCTGGGATGGCTGGGCGCCGGAAAGCGCCGCGGCCCTGCGCGTGACGGAGGCCGAGGTGGAGGCCGCGCTGGCCTCCATCCCCCCTGACCTGCTGGCCGCGCTGGACGTGGCGGCCGCGCGCATCGAGGCCTTTCACCGGGCGCAGCTTCCCACCGACCTCGACCTCCCCGGCACCGATGGCGTGGCGGTCGGTATGCGCTGGGGCGCGCTGGATGCGGTGGGCCTCTATGTGCCGGGGGGCAAGGCGGCCTACCCCTCCTCGGTGCTGATGAACGCGTTGCCGGCGCGGGTGGCGGGGGTGGGGCGCATCGCCATCGCCGTGCCGGCCACCGAGGGCGCCATCAACCCGCTGGTGCTGGCCGCCGCGCATCGCGCGGGTGTGTCGGAGATCTGGCGCGTCGGCGGGGCGCAGGCGGTGGCGGCCCTGGCCTGGGGCACGCGGAGCATCGCGCCCGTGGACCGCATCGTGGGGCCGGGCAATGCCTATGTGGCCGAAGCGAAGCGCCAGGTGTTCGGCCGCGTGGGCATCGATTCCATCGCCGGCCCGTCCGAGGTGGTCATCCTCGCCGATGGCGACAACAACCCGGACCATGTGGCGCTCGACCTGCTGGCCCAGGCGGAGCATGACGAGGCGGCGCAGTCCATCCTCATCACCGATGACACGGCTTTCGCCGACGCCGTCGCCGCCGCCGTTGCGCGTGAGCTGGAGACCCTGCCGCGCGCGGGCATCGCCGGCGAATCCTGGCGCGACCACGGCGCCGTGATCCTGGTGCGCGACATGGAGGAGGCGGCGGCGCTGACCAACCGCCTCGCCCCCGAGCATTTGCAGATCATGGTGGCCAACCCCCGCGCGCTGTTCGGAAAAATCCGCCACGCGGGCGCGGCCTTCCTGGGCCGCCACACGCCCGAGGCCATCGGCGACTATGTGGCCGGGCCCAACCATGTGCTGCCCACGGGGCGCACCAGCCGCTTCGCCTCGGGGCTTTCCGTCTTCGATTTCCTGAAGCGCACCACCTGGGTGGAGTGCAGCGAGGCGGGCCTCGCCGCCATCGGGCCGGCCGCGGTGGCGCTGGCGCAGGCGGAGGGGTTGGGGGCGCATGGCCTCAGCGTCTCCACCCGGCTGCAAAGCAACGCGCCGGGGATGATGGCCAAAACTTGACCATCGCTCGTTCCGGGCGCATCTAGGCCCCGCCGGCGCCGGGGGCTGACCGCGGCGCGATCATCCGCGCCCACCCCGAGATGCCCAAGGAAGCGAATGTCGAAAGAGGATATGATTGAGTTCAGCGGCCAGGTCGTTGAACTTTTGCCCAACGCCATGTTCCGCGTGAAGCTGGACAATGAGCACATGGTCCTGGCCCACACCTCGGGGAAGATGCGCAAGAACCGCATCCGGGTGCTGGCGGGCGACCGTGTGAATGTCGAAATGACGCCCTATGACCTGACCAAGGGAAGAATCACGTTTCGGTTCAAGTGAGCCTGCGGCTCACTTGAACCGAAACGTTTTTTTGATGCCCTCAGGCGCCGGGCGCCGCCTCCGGCGGCTTGGCTTTCGGCGCGTTTCGGTGGCGACTGCCGTCAGGTGCCACGGGCGCCGCCGGCCGCCTTGCGGCCGGAGCGTGGGCGAGGGGCGCCACGGGCCTGCCGTTGCGCTGGCTGGACGCCACCCGTGCCTGCCGCTGAACGCCGGACCCCCTGATGCCTGACACCCCCCTCCTCCTCGCCTCCGCCAGCCCCCGCCGCCTGGAGCTGCTGGCGCGCATCGGCGTGGTGCCGGACCGCGTGGCCCCGGCGGATGTGGACGAGACGCCGCTGAAGGCCGAGCTGCCGCGCCTGCTGGCGCGCCGCCTGGCCGAGACCAAGGCCCGCGCCGTGGAGGCCCCCGGCGCCCTGGTGCTCGCAGCCGACACCGTGGTGGGCGTGGGCCGCCGCATCCTGGGCAAGCCCGCGGATGCGGAGGAAGCCCGGCGTTTCCTCACCCTGCTCTCGGGCCGGCGGCACCAGGTGCATACGGGCGTGGCGCTCCGCCTGCCCGATGGCGCGCTGCGGCAGCGCCTAGTCAGCACCACCCTCGCCTTCCAGCGCCTGACCGACCAGCAGATCAACGCCTATGTCGAAACCGGCGAATGGCAGGGCAAGGCCGGCGGCTACGCCATCCAGGGAAGGGCCGAGATGTTCGTGCGCTTCCTCTCGGGCAGCCATTCCAACGTGGTGGGGCTGCCGCTCTTCGAGACGGCCCAGCTCCTGCGCGGCTGCGGATGGCTGCGCCCCTGACCGAGATCCATGTCGGCCGCGCCCCCGGCGAGCGCCGGGTGGCGCTGCTGCGGGATGGGGTGCTGCAAGGCTTCCGCCTGGAACGCCCTGGCCGCCCGGATGGCGTGGGCGATGTGGTGCGTGGGCGCGTGGTGGCCGTGATGCCCGCCCTGTCCGGCGCCTTCGTCGAGCTACCGGGTGGAGAAAGCGGCTTCCTGCCCGCCAATGAGACCGAGGCGCGCCGCCTGCCGCCCGAGGGCACGCGCCTTCCCCTGCGCATCCTCCGCGCCGCCCAGGGCGGCAAGGGCGCCCGCGTCTCGGCCCGTGTGGCGGACCTGCCCGGCGAGGGCGTCCTGGCGCGCGGCCCCGACCAGGCGCTGCGCTGGGCCGCGCAATTCCCCGAGGCGCGCGTGCTGACCGACAGCCCCGCCGAACTGGCCCGCCTGCGCGCCACGCTGGGCCCGCGCGCCTCCCTCGCCCCCCCCTTCGACGATGCGCTGGAGACCGAGATCGAGGCGCTGCACGGCCCGGCGGTAGCGCTGGAAGGCGGCGGGCGGCTCATCATCTCGCCCCTGCCCGCGCTGACGGCGGTGGATGTCGATTCGGGCGGCGCGGACCCCGCCGTGGTGAATGCCCGCGCCATCCCCGAATTCGCGCGGCAGATGCGGCTGCGGGATCTGGCGGGGCCCATCCTGCTCGATGTGGCGGGGCTCACGACCAGGCAGCGGGCGGCGCTGGAACCGGCGCTGCGCGCCGCGCTGGGCGGCGATTCGCTGGTGGAGTATCTGGGCCTCGGCCCGCTGGGCTTGTTCGAGATGCGGCGGAGGCGAATCCACCCGCCCTTGCACGAGGTGCTGGCCGACCAGGCGCTCGCCCAGGGCCTGGCCCTGCTGCGCCAGGCGGCGCGGGAGGCGGCGGCCGCCCCCGCCCGGCGGATGGCCCTGCACGCCCCCGCCCGTGTGCTGGAGGCGCTGCGCGCCCTGCCCGGCGCGCTGGAGGAATATGCCGAGGACACCCGCCACGAACTGGCCCTGCGCGAGGCCGCCCAGCCCGAGGTGACCGATGCCTGAACCCCGCCCCTGCCCCATCTGCCGCCGCCCCATCCCGGCCCCGCGCGAGCCCGGCCAACGGCGCGCCAGCTTCTGCTCGGAGCGGTGCCGGCAGGTGGATCTGGGGCGTTGGTTCACCGGCGGCTACGCCATTCCCGCCACCGAGGCCGATGAGGACGAAAACCCGCGCGGGTGAGGGTGGACAGCCCGGCCGGGCTTGGCTATCACCCCGCGACCAACGGCGCCCAGGTAGCTCAGTTGGTAGAGCATGCGACTGAAAATCGCAGTGTCGCTGGTTCGATTCCGGCCCTGGGCACCATTTCCTTCCGCGCCATGCCGCCCGCCAACCCATCGCGCCGGTTCGACTTCGCTCCGCTCAGCCGCATCATTCCTTCCGCGCCAAGCTTTCTTTTTGCCGCCCGCCAACGGGGCGCAGCGGAACTCCGGGAACCGCACCTATGCGCCCGAGGTCAGGAAAGCGAGCGCGGCCATCAGCGTGCGGTGTCGCGCGGCTGGCCGGACGCGCCTCCCGATAGCCGGTGATGGCGGGCAGGAGGCGACTGCGGCTGGTGCAAGGAGCGCTGGGGGCTTTCCTGGCAGATCACCCCGCGCGTGCATCACGTGACATGTTGGCCGGCCGCCACGGCGCGCGCCCCCCGCCGCCGCGCCAGCGCGCGCGCGACGACGTAGAACACCGGCGTGAACAGCAGCCCGAACAGGGTCACGCCCAGCATCCCGTAGAATACCGCGACACCCAGGCTCTGCCGCATCTCCGCGCCGGCGCCGGTCGCGATGGTCAGCGGCAGCACGCCCAGGATGAAGGCCAGGCTCGTCATCAGGATGGGGCGCAGCCGGGTGCGCGCGGCCGCCACCGCGGCATCCCAGCGGCTCGCGCCCTCGGCCTCCGCCTGGCGGGCGAACTCGACGATGAGGATGGCGTTCTTGGCGGCCAGCCCCACCAGTACCACCAGCCCGACCTGCACCAGCACATTGTTGTCGAGCCCGGCGTAGCGCACCCCCATCAGGGCGGCCAGCACCGACATGGGCGCGATCAGCACGATGGCGAGCGGCAGCAGCCAGCTCTCATACATGGCCGCCAGCACGAGGAAGACGAAGACCACAGCGAGCCCAAAGGCGATGGGCGCGGTGTTGCCCACCAGCTTCTCCTGCAAGGCGATCTCGGTCCATTCATAGGTGAAGCCCTCGGGCAGGCTTTCCGCCAGCACGCGCTCCATCAGCGCGATGGCCTGTCCGGTGGAGACGCCCGGCATGGCGGCCCCCTGCAATTCCACGGCCGGGAACAGGTTGTAGCGCGGCATGCGGTAGGGGCCGGAGGTCTCCTGGAAGGTGGCCAGGCTGCCCAGCGGCACCATCGCGCCGCTCTCGCTGCGGGTCCGCAGCCGGGCGATGTCCTCGATGCCGGTGCGATATGGCGCGTCGGCCTGGGCGGTCACGCGCCAGGTGCGGCCGAGCAGATTGAAGTCGTTCACGAAGGCGGAGCCGAGATAGACGCCCATCGCCTCATGCACGCGGCTGACCGGCACGCCGAGCATTTCCGCCCGCGCGCGATCAATGTGCGTGCGGACCTGGGGCGTGTTGGTGTTGAACAGGCTGAAGGCGAAGGCGATGCCGGGCGTCTGGTTGGCCGCGCCCATCACCGCGTGCAGCGCGGCCTCCATGGCCTGGGGGCCGCGGCCGGCGCGGTCCTGGATCATCAGCTTGAAGCCGCCGCCGGTGCCGATGCCGGGCACGGAGGGCGGGGCGAGGACGAAGACCAGCGCATCCGGATCGCCCATCAGCCGGCCTTGCAGGTCGGCCAGGATGCCGCCCGCCGTCAGGCCCTGCGCGGAGCGGTCCTCGAAGGGTTCCAGGCTCGCGAAGATCACGCCCGAATTGGGCGCGTTGGTGAAGGTGGCGCCGTCGAAGCCCACGAAGGCCACGGCGCTCGCGACACCCGGCGTCGCCATGATGGCATCCGAGGCGCGCCGCACCACGGCATCGGTGCGCGAGAGGTTGGCGCCGGGCGGGAGCTGGAAGGCCGCGATGAAGTAGCCGCGGTCCAGCGGGGGAATGAGGCCCGTGGGTGTGGCCGTCACGGTCCAGCCGGTCGCCGCCAGCAGCCCGCCATAGATCAGCATGAGCATCACCGGGAGGCGCACCAGCCGCCGCGTCAGCCCGCCATAACCGATGGACATCCGGTCGAAGACCCAGTTGAAGCCGCGCGCGAAGGCGCCGAATGGCCGCAGCAGAAGCGGACGCGGCCCCGCGTGATGCGTGTGCGGCTTGAGCATGATGGCCGCCAGCGCCGGCGACAGCGTGAGCGAGACGATGGCGGAGAAGATGGTGGCCACCGAGATGGTCACCGCGAATTGCTGGTAGAAGGCGCCGGAAATGCCGGGGATGAAGGCCGTGGGCACGAAGACCGCGACCAGAACCAGCGCGATGGCGATGAGGGCGAAGCCCACCTCGTCCATCGTCCGGCGCGCGGCCTCCAGCGCCGACAAGCCACCGGCCATGTGCCGCTCCACATTCTCCACCACCACGATGGCGTCATCCACCACGATGCCGATGGCGAGGATCAGCCCGAACATGGTCAGCGTGTTCAGCGTGAAGCCCAGCGCCAGCAGCACCGCGAAGGTGCCGATGATGGAGACCGGGATGGCCAGCAGCGGAATGATGGCCGCGCGCCAGTTCTGCAGGAAGAGGATGACCACCAGCACCACCAGCAGCACCGCCTCGGCGAAGGTGACCAGCACCGCCTGCATGCTCTGCGCGATGAAGCGCGTGGGATCATAGACGATGCTGTAGCCGATGCCGGCGGGGAAGCTCTGCGCGGCTTCCTCCATGCTCGCGCGCACGGCGGCCGCGGTGTCCAGCGCGTTGCTGCCCGGGCGCTGGAACAGCACGATGGCGGTGGCGAGCTGGTTGTTCAGCAGCGCGTTCACCGTGTAGTCGTTCGCGCCGATCTCGACCCGCGCCACGTCGCGCAGGCGCAGCGGCGCGCCGCCCTCGCCGGTCGCGATCACCTGCTCACCGAATTCCTCCGGCGTGGCGAGGCGGCCTTGCGTCAGCACCGCGAATTCGAAGGCGCCGGCCGTCTCGGCGCGCGGCGCCTGGCCCAGCGCGCCGGCGGCCACCTGCACATTGGTGGCGCGCAGCGCCTGCACCACCTCGCCCGCCGTCAGCCCGCGCGCCGCGATGCGGTCGGGGTCGAGCCAGACGCGCATGGCGTAGTCGCGCGCGCCGAACATCTGCGTGTCGCCGATGCCCTCGATGCGCGCCAGGCGGTCGCGGATGTTCAGCGTGGCGTAGTTGGAGATGTATTCATGGTCCCGGCTGCCATCGGGCGAGGTGATATGGATCACCAGCAGGAAGTCCGGGCTCGCCTTGCGCACGGTGATGCCGAGGCGACGGACCTCCTCGGGCAGGCGCGGCTCGGCCACCGCCACGCGGTTCTGCACCAGCACCTGCGCCTGGTCCGCGTCCACGCCCTGGCGGAAGACGACGGTGACGGTGAGGCGCCCGTCGCCCGTCGCCTGGGAGGTGACGTAGAGCAGCCCGTCCACGCCGTTCACCTCCTGCTCGATGGGCCCGGCCACGGTTTCGGCGATCGTCTCGGCGGTGGCGCCGGGATACATGGCGGTGATGGTCACGCTGGGCGGCGCGATCTCGGGGTATTCGGACACCGGCAGCCGGAAGGCCGTGATGGCGCCGATCAGCGTGATCGCGATGGAAATCACCGCGGCGAAGACCGGGCGATCAATGAAGAAGCGGGCGAAGCGCATCGGGGCGGCCTTTGGCGGAACGGTGAAGGGTCAGCGCTGGGTGGCGGCGGCGAAGGGGCCGGGGCCGATATTCCCGGGCTCCGCCGTCACGCGCATGCCGGGCCGCGCGCGGTGCAGGCCGCCGATGATGACGCGGTCCCCGGGTGCCAGGCCGCTGCGGACCACGCGCAGCCCCTCGCTGAGCTGGCCGAGGCGCACCTGGCGCGGCGTCACCGTGCCGTCGGGGGCCACGGTCAGCACCATGCGCCCGGTCTGGTCCGCCATGACGGAGGCATCGGGCACCAGCAGGGCCGGCTCCTCGCCGGTCGAGAGGCGGATGCGGGCGAAGCCGCCGGGCGTCAGGAACAGGTCCGGGTTGGGCATCACGGCGCGGATGCGGATGGTGCCGCTGCGCGGGTCGAAGGCGCTGTCCACGAAATCCACGCGGCCTTCGCGGCTGAACTCGGCCTCGTCCATCAGGCGCAGCTGGATGGGCAGGCTCGCGCCGCGCAGCCCGGCGCGGGCGGAGCGCGCCTGGCGGAGGTATTCGGCCTCGCTGGCGTCAAAGGTCACGTAGACGGGGTCCAGCGCCAGCAGCGTCGTCATCGCCGTCTCGCCCTGCTGCACCAGGTTGCCCGCATCCACCCGGCGGTCGCTGACGCGGCCGGGGCGGGGGGCGCGGATTTCGGTGAATTCGAGGTCCAGCGCCGCCTGGCGCTCAGCGGCCTGGGCGGCGGCGAGCCCGGCCTCGGCCTCGCGCAGATTGGCGCGGCGGGTGTCGATCTCGGCCTGGGGGGCGATGCGGCTGGCGGCGAGCGGCTCGTAGCGCGCCACCTGCTGCCGCGCGAGCAGGACGCGCGCCTGGTTGCGCGCGACCTCGGCCCGCGCATTCTCCAGCGCGATGGCGAAGGGGCGCTGGTCCAGCGTGAACAGCAATTCGCCGGCGCGGACGATGGCGCCATCCGTGAAATGCACCTCGGCCACCTGGCCGGAGACGCGGGGGCGGATGTCCACGCGCGCGGAGGGCTCGATGCGCGCGGTGTGTTCCTGCCATTCGGTCACGGGGCGGGACAAAGGTGCCGCCACCGTGACGGAGGGCGGCGCGGGCTGGGCCAGGGCCATGGGCGCGGCCACGATCATGGCGGCGCCCACCGCCGCGCCCTGGAAGCGGGCCAGCCATGACAGCCAAAGGCTATCGTCTTGCGTTGAGGCCTTGCGCGCGGGAGGGGTCATGGCCTATCTCCTGATGATACCGACCGGTTCGTATCAGATAGAGTTACCGGTCAGTATCAGCAAGTGACCATTTGTGCGTTGCGAGATGAACTTTAGGCAAGGAGGATCGAGATGCCCGGCGACACCGCCGCCCACCCGCCCGCTGCCAAGCCCGCCGCTGCGAAGCCCAGCGCGGCTGACCGCATCCAGGACGCGGCGCGGGCCTTGTTCGAGCGCCAGGGCATCCGCGCCACCGGCGTCGAGGAGGTGTGCCGCGTGGCCGGTGCGACGAAGATGAGCCTCTACCGCAACTTTCCCAGCAAGGACGCGCTGGTCGCCGCCATCCTGGCCGAGGATGCGGCGGAGCATGACGCCTGGGTGGCAGAGAGCGTGGCCAAGGCACCGGACGCCGAGGGCCGCCTGCACGCGCTGATCGAGGCCATGGCCGTCGAGGTCGAGACGCCCGGCGTCTGCGGCTGCCCCATGCTGCTGGCGCAGGCGGAGTTCCGCGACCCGGAGCACCCCACCTACCAGGTGGTGGCCGAGTTCAAGCGCGGCCACCATGCCCGCATCGAGGCCCTGGCCGCGCAGGCGGGGGCCGCTTCGCCCGCGCTGCTGGCGGACCATCTCTCCGTGCTGATCGAGGGGGCCATCGCCGCGCGGAGCTATCTGGGCGAACCGCGTGCGGCGGCGTCACTGCGCCAGTGCGGCGCGGCGCTCATCCGCGCGGCGTTGGGCAGGGGCTGACGAGTGGCCTCCCAAGGGTTTCCGCGCACACCCCGGATGCCCATATCCAACGCATGACCCCGATTTCCGTCCTCGACCTCGCCCCCGTGCCCGAGGGCAGCGACACCGGCCAGGCGTTGCGCAACTCCCTCGACCTGGCCCGGCACGCCGAGGCGGCCGGCTACCACCGCTACTGGATGGCCGAGCACCACAACATGCCCGGCATCGCCAGCGCCGCCACGGCGGTCGCCCTGGCCCATGTCGCGGCGGGCACACGGCGCATCCGCATCGGCGCGGGCGGCATCATGCTGCCCAACCACGCGCCGCTGCTCATCGCGGAGCAGTTCGGCACCCTGGCCGCGCTGCATCCCGGCCGGGTGGATCTGGGCCTGGGCCGCGCCCCCGGCACCGACCAGATCGCCGCGCAGGCCATGCGCCGCAACCTCACGGCCGATGTGGACCAGTTCCCGCGGGATGTGATGGAGCTGCTGGCCTATTTCCGCCCCGCCCTCCCCGGCCAGGCGCTGCAGGCCGTGCCCGGCGCCGGCGAGGAGGTCGCGGTCTGGATCCTGGGGTCCAGCACCTTCGGCGCGCAGCTCGCGGCCCATCTGGGGCTGCCCTATGCCTTCGCCTCGCATTTCGCGCCGGGGCAGATGATGGACGCCATCGCGATCTACCGCGAGCGCTTCCGCCCCTCTGAATATCTCGCCGCCCCGCGGGTGATGCTGGGCCTGAACGTCTTCGCCGCCGAGACGGACGCGGAGGCGCGGCTGCTCTTCTCCTCCCTCCAGCAGGCCTTCGTGAACCTGCGCAGCGGCCGGCCGGGCAAGCTGCCGCGGCCGGTGGAAGGGTTCGAGGCAGGCCTCGACCTGCGGGCGCGCGCCATGCTGGACCACGCCCTGTCCTGCTCGGTCGTGGGCGGGAAGGAGACGGTGCGCCGCGGCATCGCGGAATTCGTGGAGCGCACGGGGGCGGATGAGCTGATGGTCACCGCGCAGATCCATGACCACGCCGCGCGCGTCCGGTCCTTCGAGATCCTGGCCGAAATCCACGCCACGCTGGACGCGATGGCGTAGCGAAGCTCAGCGCAGCCCGGCCCAATCCCCGGGCCGGATCTGGCCCAGCAGGGTGAAGCCCTCCGCGCCGCCCGGCCGCACCACCCAGGCCACGCCCATCGGCTCGGGGTAGATGCCCGTCGCGGCCTCGAAGGGGTCGTCATGGCCGACCAGCACGGTGTTGCGCCCGGCGGGCGGCGCGGCCGCGAGCAGCGGGCGCAGCCGGTCGCGCATGGCGGCGCGCTGGGCCGCGCTGTACTCCTCGGCGGGTTCGAAGTTCAGCGCGGCATCCTGGCGGTGGCGGCCGAAGGCCAGGTCGGCGGTCTGCCAGGCGCGGCAATACTGGCTGCTCACCACCTCCCCCACCGGGATGGCCAGGCGCTGGAAGGCGGCGCCCAGGGCGCGGGCCTGCTGCCACCCCTCCTCGCCCAGCACGCGCTGGGTGCTGCACTGGCCCATGACGGCGCTGACCTGGTCGGCGCCTTCCCGCTCGGTCGGCGCGTGGCGGAGGTAGATGACATGGCCGCCGCCGCGCAGCGCCTCCAGCAGGCGCGCGGGCGGAAGGGGGTTCGCGATGTCGGTGGGCGGGTCGGCGGCGAGGGCGAGGTGGGCCGGCAGGGCGGACAGGGTCAGCGCCAGGAGGGTGCGGCGTTGCATGGCAGGTCTCCGGGTGCGGAAGGCACCGGGGGGAGTTTACCGATATTGATAATCACTCGCAATTAAGGCAGCCCGCCCGCTTTTCCCTTCCCCGCCCCTCCCGCGCGGCGCAAGCTGCGCCCTCCGCGCCGGAGATCGCCATGACCGCCCGCCCGCCCCGCCCCGCCCTCGGCACACGGCCATGAGCGCCGCCGCGCTGGAGGATGTGCGGGCCTGCGTCTTCGACGCCTATGGCACGTTGTTCGACTTCGCCTCGGCCGCCGCCGCCTGCGCCGATGCGCTGGGGCCGCGCGGCCCGGCCCTGACCGCGCTGTGGCGCGACAAGCAGCTGCAATATTCCTGGCTGCGCGGCATGCAGGGCCTCTATGCCCCCTTCTGGCAGGTGACGGGCGAGGCGCTGGACCACGCGCTGGACGCGATGGACCTGGCCGCCACGCCGGGGCTGCGGGACCGGCTGATGGGCCTCTATCTGAAGCTCGACCCCTTCCCCGAGGTGCCCGCGCTGCTGGCCGCGCTGCGCGGGCACGGGCAGCGCATGGCCATCCTCTCCAACGGCTCCCCGGACATGCTGGGGGCGGTGGTGGAGAATGCGGGGCTGGCGGCGATGTTCGACGCCGTGCTGTCGGTGGACGCGGTCCGGACCTACAAGACCGACCCGCGCGTCTATCGGCTGGTGGAGGAAAGGCTGGGCCTGCCGGCCGCGCGAATCGCCTTCCTCTCCTCCAATGCCTGGGACGCGCATGCGGCGGCGGCCTTCGGCATGCAGGTGGTGTGGTGCAACCGCCAGGGCCAGCGGCCGGAGCGGCTGCCGGGCGTCATCGCGCGCGAAATCCGGGATTTGTCGGAACTGCCGGCGCTGTTGGGGTGAGGGGCGGCGTGGTCGGAGCGGCGGGATTCGAACCCACGACCCCCAGTCCCCCAGACTGATGCGCTACCAGGCTGCGCTACGCTCCGACGGCGCTTCCCTTATCACCCGTGGCGGGGATGTCAAAGAGGGGCAGGGTCACGCAACGCATGGTCCTGGCGCATGCCCGCCTCGCTCGCGCGCGCGGCCAGCAGCTTGAGCGCGCCCGGCGGCATGGGCGCGCCGGTCAGGTAGCCCTGCACCAGGTCGCAGCCCAGGCGGCGCAATTCCGCCAACTGCGCCGGCGCCTCGACGCCCTCGGCCACCACCTCAAGCCCCAGGCCGTGGCCCAGGTTGATCACGCTGGACACCACCGCGGCCGCCTCGGCCTCCTGGCCCAGGTCGCGGATGAAGCTGCGGTCTATCTTGAGGCGGTCGAAGCGGAACAGGCGCAGATAGGCCAGGGCCGAGAAGCCCGTGCCGAAATCATCCAGCGCCAGCGCGAAGCCCGCCGCGCGCAGCGCGTCCAGCCGGTGCTTCACCGCCACCGTGTCCTCGACCAGCACGCCCTCGGTCACCTCGAACTCGATGCGCGCGGGGGGGATGCCGGCCTCGGCCAGCACGGACAGCGCCTGGTCCAGGAAGCCGTCGCGGCGCAGCTGCATGACCGAGAGGTTCACCGACAGGCGCGGAATCGCGGGGTCGCGCAGCAAGGCCACCGCCTGGCGCAGCACCAGCAGCGCCACGTCGGAGATCACGCCCATCTCCTCCGCCAGCGGGATGAATTCGGCGGGCGAGATGGCGCCCAGCCGCGGGTCGTCCCAGCGCACCAGCGCCTCGGCCCCGCGCAGCGCGCCCGTGCGGGCGTCGAATTGCGGCTGGTAATGCACATGCAGCAGCCCCTCGCGCAGGGCGCGCAGCAGGGCGGCCTCCAGCGCCAGCCGGTGCTCGTGCTGGCGGTCGAGGCGCGGCTCGAACATCAGGGCGCGGCCGCGGCCCTCGCGCTTGGCGGCATGGGTGGCGGCATCGGCGTGGCGCAGCAGCGCGTCCAGCGTGGCGCCATGGGCGGGGGACAGCACCATGCCGGCCGAGACGTCGAGCCGGATCTCGCCGCCCTCCAGCAGCACCGCCTGGCGGACGGCCCGCCGCAGCCGCGCGAAGAGGCGCAGCGCCGGGCCGCGGGCCTGGGCCGGCAGCTCGGCGGGCGCGGGCTGCAGCAGGACGAACTGGTCGCCCTCCAGACGGTACAACCGCGCCTGCTCCTGCGTGTCGCGCAGCCATTCGCCGAGGCGCTGGGCGGTGGCGGCGAGAAGACGGTCCCCGGCGGCGTGGCCCAGGCCCATGTTCACACGCTTGAAGCGGTCGAAATCCAGCACCATCAGCAGCATGGGCTGCGCGGCGATCAAGGCGGGCGCCTCGGCCAGCAGGGCGCGGCGGTTGGGCAGGCCGGTCAGCGCATCGGTGTGGGCGGCGATGGCGGCCTCGCGCTCACGCGCGGCCAGGGACCGGACGGAGCGGCGCAGTCGCCACGCGGACCAGAAGGCCGCGAGCCCCACCAGCACCACGCTGGCCCAGACGAAGGGCAGCACATCGTTCCGCAGGGCGGCGCCGGGGCGCTGGGCGTCCCAGGCGAGGCGCAAGACCGGCGCGCCGGTGGCGTCAGGCAGGGTGAGGGTGGCGAGCCCCTCCTCGGCCAGCACGGGGGCGACGCGCAGCCCCGCCAGCATCTGGGCGCTGGACAGGCCGCGCAGGAAGGCCGGGCTGTCCAGCCAGCGCAGCATGACCACGATGGGGGGCGGCGGCGGTGGCAGGTTCCCGATCTGGGTGGCGGGGATGATGGTGGCCAGCGCCACCTGGGCCGGCCGGCCGGAGATCCGCGTGGTCAGCAGCAGGCGCAGCCCCTGCCCCTGCGTGGTGCCGAGCGTGGTGGCCTGGGGCCGGTGGGCATTGCGCTGCCCGCGCAGCGCCGCGATGGCCGGCGCCAACTGCGCCAGCATGGGCGCGGCCTGGCCAGGCGGCAGCACCTCGCGCCCCGCCAGCGCCAATTCCAGGAAACCGTCGGGCCGGACCAGCAGCGCCACATCCTGCTGCAGCAGGCCCATATGCCGGGCCAGCTCGCGCTGGGCCCAGCGCGGGTCGGGCTCGGCATGGAGGTTCAGCGCGGCCTCGTCCGAGACGGCGAAGGGTTCGAGCAGGCGCAGCGTCTCCTGCCCCTGCAACTGGATGGCCTGGGCGAGACGCCGCCCCTCCTCCTCGCGCGCCAGGGCGTCCGCCTGCCAGCCGGCCATCGTCAATGCGCCGAGGCCAAGCAGGCCGGCGGCGATCAGGGCGAGCAGGGGCCTGAGCAGCAGGTCGGCCCAGGATGCCGGCACGACGGGGACCGGGATGGGCAGTGGGGCCTCCTGGCCGCTTTTGCGGCCGATGCTGACGTGGCCAGCATATCGGGCACCGAGGATTGCGCGCAATCGCCGCTGAGCCACCAGATATTCCCCAACCGAAAAAACAACAGTGAATTCCACAACCTGCGCGAGCATGTCGTGGTGCAAAAAAAAGCCCGCCACCCCGGGGGGCGGCGGGCAGTCAATACAGGGAGGCTTCACGTCTGGGAGACGAAGGATCGAAAACGACCCTATCGGCGTCAATCAACCGATACCGGCAATGTAATCGCTCCCGCGTCATGCGGATGCGTCAAATCTTCGGGCCAGTCATGCGCCGGACGAAGGGATTTGCCGCAGAAAAGTCACGCGAGGCACATAAATTCATGCAACCCTGACGGGTATTTTGCGGTGCCCCTGCATGATGCCCGTCAGCCTTGGGCCTGAGTCAATTCCGTGACCAGGAAATCCCGGAAGACCGAGACCCGCTTCGAGGCCCGCATCTCCTCCGGATAGACGAAATAGGCGTTGATCTTGGGCGCCTTCAGCTCCGGCAGCACGGCCACCAGCCCGTCCAGTTCCGGCCCCATGTAGTCGGGCATGGCGGCGATGCCGAGGCCCGACTGCACGGCGCGCAGCATGCCGTTGAGGCTGTTCACCTCCACCGAGCCGCGCCGCCCCTGCCCCGCCTTGCGGCCGACCTCGGCCAGCCAGTTGATCTCCTCGACCGGCGGGCGGTAGTCGCCCCAGACGATGAGGCGGTGCGCGTCCAGGTCCTCGGGCCGCTGGGGCATGCCCATGCGCTTCAGGTAGTCGGGGCTGCCCACCACCTTCCAGCCGAAGGTGGCCAAATGCCGCTGGATCAGATCGGGCTGGCGGGGGGCGTGCATGCGGATGGCGACATCGGCCTCGCGCATGGCCAGATCCAGGTCCGCGTCGTCCAGCACGACCGAGACGTTGATCTCGGGATAGGCCTCCAGGAAGCGGTGCAGGCGCGGGGCGAGCCAGGAACCGCCGAAGCCCGTGGTGGTCGTGATCTTGAGGCGGCCGGCGGGGCGTTCGCGCCCCTCGGTCAGCAGCGCCTCGGTCATGGCGAGCTTGGCGAAGACCTCGCGCACGGTGCGGTTCAGCGTCTCGCCCGCCTCGGTCAGGATCAGGCCCCGCGCATGGCGGTGGAAGAGCGGCACGGACAATGCCTCCTCCAGCGCCTGGATCTGCCGCGACACGGCGGATTGCGAGAGCGCCAGCGTCTCACCCGCATGGGTGAAGGAGCCGGCTTCGGCGACGGCGTGGAAGACGCGCAGCTTGTCCCAGTCGAGCGGCATCACGCGGCCGCCTTCTCAGCCGCGGCCTCGATGCCGGCCAGGAATTTCTCGGCGTCCAGCGCGGCCATGCAGCCCGTGCCGGCCGCCGTCACCGCCTGGCGATAGACCTTGTCCGCCACGTCGCCCGCCGCGAAGACGCCGGGGATGCTGGTGCGGGTGCCGCCAGGCGTCACCGTGAGGTAGCCGCTTTCGTCCATGTCGAGCTGGCCGCGGAACAGGGCGGTGGCGGGGTCATGGCCGATGGCGACGAAGACGCCGTCCACCGGCAGCTCCCGCCGCTCCCCGGTTTTCGCATGGCGCAGGGCCAGCGCGCGGGCCACGGGGCGGGTGGCCTCCGTGCCCAGGATTTCCTCCGTCACCATGTCCCAGAGCACGGTCACGTTCTCCTTCGCGAAGAGGCGCTGCTGCAGGATGCGCTCGGCCCGCAGCGAATCGCGGCGGTGCACCAGCGTCACATGCCGCGCCAGGTTCGACAGGTAGAGGGCCTCCTCCACCGCGGAATTGCCGCCGCCCACCACGGCCACATCCTTGCCGCGGAAGAAGAAGCCGTCGCAGGTGGCGCAGGCCGAGACGCCGAAGCCCGACAGGGCGGCCTCACCCGGGATGCCGAGCCAGCGCGCCTGGGCGCCCGTCGCGATGATGAGCGAATCGGCCAGGACCACGTCGCCGCCATCCAGCTCGCAGCGGAAGGGCCGCTGGGCCAGGTCCACGCGGGTGACGATGTCGTACTGGATCTCGGTGCCCACATGCTCGGCCTGGGCGCGCATCTGCTCCATCAGCCAGGGGCCCTGGATGGCCTCGGCGAAGCCCGGGTAGTTCTCGACATCCGTCGTGATGGTGAGCTGGCCGCCCGGCTGCAGCCCGGCCACGAGCATCGGCTTGAGGCCCGCGCGGGCGGCGTAGATGGCGGCGGTGTAACCGGCGGGCCCGGCGCCGATGATCAGGAGGCGGCGAGAATGAGTTGCGGGCACCTTGGGGCTCCGGCTGCTGGCGTGTCCAAAACGCATATCTGCCCATCTTGGCGCGCGCCACAAGCGGGACGCTTGCAACCGCGCACATCCGCAAGGATATTGCGCGGCATGTCGCCCCAAAGCAACGAAACTCCGACCTCCGCCGCGCTCGACGCGATGGATCTGCGCATCCTGGCCGAACTTCAGGCGGATGGGCGAATCACCAATGTGGAATTGGCGCAGCGAGTGGGGCTCTCCGCGCCCCCCTGCCTGCGCCGCGTGCGCCGGTTGGAGGAGGCGGGGGTGCTGCGCGGCTACCATGCCGAGCTGGACCCGCAGGCGCTGGGTTTCGAGGTGACCTTCTTCGCCATCGTGGGCCTCGAAAGCCAGAAGCTGGCCGTGCTGGACGCCTTCGAGGCCGAGGTCACGGCCTGGCCCGAGGTGCGCGAATGCCACATGATCCGCGGCGGGGGCGACTTCCTGCTGCGCCTGGTCGCCCGCGACACCGCCCATGAGAACGAGCTGACGGGCCGGCTGACCGGGGCGCAGACGGTGCTGCGGGTGCAGACCCTGCAGACCATCCGCATCGGCAAGAACGCGCCCGGCGTGCCGATCTGGCCACTCGCCGACAAGGCGTGACGCAGTATCCATTTTCGCGTTGGTTGCACGGCCCGAATAAAATTCATCGCCTGTGGCCCAGGAATGACATTGTGTATTTGCGGCCACACATGGCGGGAAACCTACCGGAAGCGGGGCGGGAGGCTTGGACCGTCACGCGAATTTGACGCATAAAAACCTTGAGATTCGAAGAACGGAGAGCGGGTAGATGAAAAAGACGATCCTCGGTGCCGCGACGCTGGGCGCGATGGCCCTGGCCGTGACCGGCGCCTCCGCGCAGACGCAGATGCAGACGCAGCCGGCCAGCGGCTTCTATGTCGGCCTCGGCGTGGGTGCGAATTTCCATTCGCGCGAAAATGGCAATTTCGGCCCGGTGGGCGGCCGCATCGACTTCCGCACCGGCCATGTGGTGGTGCTGAACGCGGGCTACGCCTTCGGCAACGGCATCCGCGCCGAGATCGAGGCCGCCTACCGCGAGAACCAGGTGGACCACATCTCGGCCGGCGGCGTGCGCGCCAACCGGCAGCAGGGCTGGCTCCGCCAGTATGGCGTGATGGGCAACGCCTATTACGACATCCCCGTGGGCGTGAACCTGGGTGGCTTCTCCATCAACCCCTATGTGGGTGCGGGCCTCGGCTTCATGTGGAGCGACTACGACGACGTGCGCGGTGACTTCACCGGCTCGACCGTCGCGGTCATCAAGGGCTCGGGCCGCCTGGCCTTCCAGGGCATCGCGGGCATCGCGGTCGGTCTGGACGCCGTCGTTCCCGGCCTGTCGCTGACCACCGAGTACCGCTACCTGAACACCCGCGAGCGTGACGCCCGCTCGGCGCGCTTCACGGCGGTCGAGACGCGCGGCAGCTTCCGCGGCGACAACCACAACCACGCCGTGCTGCTCGGCCTGCGCTATGCCTTCGGCACGCCGGCGCCCACGCCGGTCGTGGCCCCGGCGCCCGCCCCGGCCCCGGCCCCGGCCCGCACCTTCCTCGTGTTCTTCGACTGGGATCGCGCCGACCTGACCGACCGCGCCCGCCAGATCATCGCGGAGGCCGCCACCAACGCCCGCACCGTGTCCTCGACCCGCATCGAGGTCTCGGGCCATGCGGACCGCACCGGTGCCGCCGCCTACAACCAGCGTCTGTCGGTGCGTCGCGCCGAGGCGGTGGCCGCCGAGCTGGTGCGCCGCGGCATCAACCGGAACGAGATCACGATCCAGGGCTTCGGCTTCGATCGTCCGCTCGTTCCGACCGCCCAGGGCGTGCGCGAGCCGCAGAACCGCCGCGTGGAAATCGTCCTGCGCTGAGGCGCGGGACTTTCCTTGCCGGAAACGGAAAGGGGCGCCGAGAGGCGCCCCTTTTCATTTGGCGGCGGCCTGGCCTTCAGCCCCGCCGGACCACATAGCCCCCCGCCTCGCTCGCCGCGATGATGGCATCGCCCTGGGCGGCGTCGCGCACCTCCACCATCAGGTGCAGCTCCGTGCTCTGCACGGTGGGCGCGCCGAAAAGCTGCTGGTGCTTCACCTCGATGACGTTGCCGCCCACGTCGGAGATGCGCTTCGAGATGTCGGCCAGCACGCCCGGCCGGTCGGGGATGTCGAAATGCAGGCGCAGGATGCGCCCGTCCCGCAGCAATTGCCGCAGCAGCACGTTGGACAGGGCACGGGCGTCAATATTGCCGCCGCAGACGGTGGTGCCCACCACCCTGCCCTTGAAGCGGTCCGGATGGGTCAGCACGGCGGCCAGGCCCACGGCGCCGGCGCCCTCGGCCACGACCTTGGCGCCCTCGGCCAGCAGGGCGACCGCCTGTTCGACCGCGCGCTCGGGCACCAGCAGCACCTCCACACCGAGGCCGCGCAGGATGGCGACGGCCTTCTCGCCCACGTCGCGCACCGCGATGCCTTCCGCGATGGTGGGCCCGCCGACCGCGACGGGCTGGCCCGCCAGGCGCTGTGCCATAGCGGGGTAGCCCTCCACCTCCACGCCGAAGACGGGCAGGCCCGGCCGCAGCTCCGCGACCGCCGTGGCCACGCCCGAGCACAGGCCGCCGCCGCCGACCGGGATGGCGAGGCATTCGATCTGCGGCGCATCCTCCAGCATTTCCAGCGCCATGGTCCCCTGCCCCGCGATCACGGCCGGGTCGTCATAGGGGTGGATGAAGGTCAGCCCCTCGCGCAGCGCAAGTTCATGGGCGTGGGAGGCGGCTTCGGCCAGGCTCTCGCCGAACAGCACCACGCGCGCGCCCCAGAACTCGGTGCGGACCACCTTGGTGGCCGGGGTGAAGCGCGGCATGACGATGGTGGCGGCCACGCCGGCCAGCTGCGCGTGGCGCGCCACCGCCTGGGCGTGGTTGCCGGCCGACATGGCGATGACGCCCGCCGCCTTCTCCCGCGCCGTCAGCAGAGCGAGGCGGTTGGCCGCCCCCCGCTCCTTGAAGGCGCCGGTGGCCTGGAGGTTGTCCAGCTTCAGCAGCACCCGCGTGCCGGCGGCGCGGCTGACCGCCGGGTTCTCCAGCGTGGGCGTGCGGATGACGGCGCCCTTGATGCGCTCGGCGGCCGCGCGGATGTCGGCGAGGGTGACGGCGGGCTTGGTGCCCAGCGCCACCGCGGCGTCTGCGGACATGTGGCGCGCCTTCAGCTGTAGGCGACGGCCGTGATCTCCACGGCCCGCGCGCCGCCGGGGGCCGGGACCTCGACGCTGTCGCCCACCGTCTTGCCCATCAGCGCCTTGGCGAGCGGGGAGGAGAGCGAGATGGAGCCCGTCTTCATGTCCGCCTCATACTGGCCGACGATGCGGTAGGTGGTCTCCTTCTCGGTCTCCTCGTCCACGATGGTGACGCGGGCGCCGAAGCGCACCTGGTTGCCGGTGATCTTGGAGACGTCAATGACCTCGACGGAGGGGATGATGGATTCGAGTTCGCCGATGCGGCCCTCGATGAAGGACTGGCGTTCCCGCGCGGCGTGGTATTCGGCGTTCTCCGAGAGGTCGCCATGGGCCCGCGCCTCCGCGATCGCCCGGATGATGGCCGGGCGCTCCTCGGATTTCAGATGCCGCAGTTCCTCTTCCAGCTTGGCCAGCCCCTCAGCGGTCATCGGGAACTTCTGCACGGGCAGTCTTCCTTCAAAGATGCCCTTCTCGCCGGCAAACCCGTTGCACAATGCGGCGACGAAGGGGGGAGGGTGGGTGCCTGATCGCCCCCACCCGTGAGGTCAGAATGACGTGGTAGAGTAGGATTGCAGGGGCGCCACATCAAGACTCTGCGTGCGCAGCGCCGTGATGGCGCCCACCGCCGCGCGGGCACCCGCCATGGTTGTATAGTGCGGCACCCCCTGCGTGAGCGCCGAGCGGCGGATGTCGAAGCTGTCCGACACGCTGCGCCCGCCGCCCGAGGTGTTGATGACGAGCTGGATCTCGCCCGACTTGATGGCGTCCACGCAATGCGGCCGGCCTTCCAGCACCTTGTTCACCACCGCGACGTCCAGCCCCGCCTCGCGCAGCCGCGCGGCCGTGCCGCGGGTGGCCATGATGCGGAAGCCGAGGTCGGACAGGCGCCGCGCCAGGCCCACGGCCGCCGCCTTGTCGCCCTCGCGCACGCTGATGAAGGCGGTGCCGGATTCGGGCAGCTTCACCCCCGCCCCCATCTGGGACTTGAGGAAGGCGCGTTCGAAGCTGGTGTCGAGGCCCATCACCTCGCCGGTGGACTTCATCTCGGGGCCGAGCAGCACGTCCACGCCGGGGAAGCGGTTGAAGGGGAAGACGGCTTCCTTCACCGCGACATGGCCGGAGACGGCGTCGTCATCCAGCTTGAACTCCGACAGCTTCGCACCCGCCATGACGCGCGCGCCGATCTTGGCGACGGCGACGCCCGTGGCCTTCGCCACGAAGGGCACGGTGCGGGAGGCGCGGGGGTTCACCTCCAGCACATAGATCTCGCCATCCTTCACCGCGTATTGCACGTTCATCAGGCCGCGGACCTTGAGGGCGCGCGCCATGGCCTCCGTCTCGGCCTTCAGCTCGGTCACGATGGAGGGCGGCAGGGAATAGGGCGGGAGCGAGCAGGCGCTGTCCCCCGAATGGATGCCCGCCTCCTCGATGTGCTCCATGACGCCGGCCACATAGACCTGGCCATCGGCGTCGGCGATGCAGTCCACATCCACCTCGATCGCGTCCTGGAGATACTGGTCAATGAGGATGGGGTTCTCGCCGGAGACGCGCACCGCCTCCACACCGAAGCGGCGCAGCTGTTCGGCATTATGGGCGATTTCCATGGCGCGGCCGCCCAGCACGTAGCTGGGGCGCACCACGACCGGGTAGCCGATGCGGGCGGCTTCGGCCTCCGCCTCGTCCAGGTTGCGCGCGGTGCCGTTCTGCGGCTGCTTGAGACCCAGGCCGCGCAGCAGAAGCTGGAAGCGTTCGCGGTCCTCGGCGATGTCAATGGCCTCGGCGCTGGTGCCCAGGATGGGGATGCCGGCGCGGTCCAGGGCCTGCGACAGCTTCAGCGGCGTCTGCCCGCCATACTGCACGATGCAACCCAGCACCTCGCCGCTCTCCTGCTCGCGGCGGATCAGGGCGATCACGTCCTCGGGCGTCAGCGGCTCGAAATAGAGGCGGTCACTGGTGTCGTAGTCGGTGCTGACCGTCTCGGGGTTGCAGTTGACCATGATGGTCTCGAAGCCGGCCCCGCCATGCTTGGCGGAGAGCGCGTAGCAGGCATGGACGCAGCAATAGTCGAACTCGATGCCCTGGCCGATGCGGTTGGGCCCGCCGCCGAGGATGACCACCTTCTTTGCGCTGGTGGGGCGGGATTCGCAGACGGGGTCGCCATAGCCGCCCTCATAGGTGGAGTACATGTAGGGTGTGTCGGAGGCGAATTCGGCCGCGCAGGTGTCAATGCGCTTGTAGACGGGGCGCACGCCCAGCGCCTCGCGCGCGGCGGCGACGGCCTCCTCCTTCTGGCCCGTGATCCGGGCGAGCTGCTTGTCGGAGAAGCCCAGCGCCTTCACCGCGCGCAGCGCCTGGGCGGTGCGGGGCAGGCCGTTTTCGCGCACGCCCTTCTCCGCGTCCACGATGCGCGCGATCTCGCGGATGAACCACGGGTCGAACTTGCAGGCGGCATGGATGGCATCCACCGACATGCCAGCGCGCAGCGCCTGGGCCACGGTCAGGATGCGGTCCGGGCGGGGCGAGGCCAGCGAGGCGTGGAAGGCCTCATGGCTGCCATCGCCGGGGGGCGCTTCCTCGTCGAGGCCGGAAAGCCCCGTCTCCAGGCTGCGCAGCCCCTTCTGGAGCGCTTCCGCGAAGGAACGGCCGATGGCCATGGCCTCGCCCACGCTCTTCATGGAGGTGGTCAGCGTCGCCGGCGTGCCGGGGAATTTCTCGAAGGTGAAGCGGGGAATCTTCACCACCACATAGTCGATCGTCGGCTCGAAGCTGGCCGGCGTCACCATGGTGATGTCGTTCTTCAGCTCATCCAGCGTGTAGCCGACGGCGAGCTTGGCCGCGATCTTGGCGATGGGGAAACCCGTGGCCTTCGACGCCAGCGCGGAGGAACGCGAGACGCGCGGGTTCATCTCGATGATGACCATGCGGCCATCGGCCGGGTTGATGCCGAACTGCACGTTCGATCCGCCCGTGTCCACGCCGATCTCGCGCAGGCAGGCGATGGAGGCGTCGCGCATGCGCTGGTATTCGCGGTCCGTCAGCGTCAGCGCGGGGGCGATGGTCACGCTGTCGCCGGTATGGACGCCCATCGGGTCCAGGTTCTCGATGGAGCAGATGATGATGCAGTTGTCCGCGCGGTCGCGGACCACCTCCATCTCGAACTCCTTCCAGCCCAACACGCTTTCCTCGACCAACACTTCGTTGGTCATGGAGGCGTCGAGGCCGGCGGCGATGATCTGCTCGAATTCCTCGCGGTTGTAGGCGATGCCGCCGCCGGTGCCGCCCAGGGTGAAGCTCGGGCGGATGACGCAGGGCAGGCCCACCTGCTCCAGCGCCGCGCGGGCTTCGTCCATGGAGTGCGCGATGGCGCTGCGCGGGCTCTCGATGCCGATCTTGCTCATCGCATCGCGGAATTTCTGGCGGTCCTCGGCCTTGTCGATGACCTCGGCCTTCGCGCCGATCAGCTCGCAGCCGTATTTCGTGAGAACGCCCGCCGCGTCCAGCTTCAGCGCGGTGTTGAGCGCCGTCTGCCCGCCCATGGTGGGCAGCAGCGCGTCGGGGCGTTCCTTCGCGATGATCTTCTCGACGACCTCGGGCGTGATGGGCTCGATATAGGTCGCGTCCGCCAGCCCCGGGTCCGTCATGATGGTGGCGGGGTTGGAGTTCACCAGGATGACGCGATAGCCCTCGGCGCGCAGCGCCTTGCAGGCCTGGGCGCCCGAATAGTCGAACTCGCAGGCCTGGCCGATGACGATCGGCCCGGCGCCGATGATGAGGATGGATTGGATGTCGGTGCGCTTGGGCATGATCAGCCGCCTGTGTTGCGCCGCGCGAGGAAGACCAGCAGCGCGGGGGTGAGGATGTGGCCCGGGATCACGAACACCCACCAGGTGACGTGCCAGGGCGCGGGGATGAGCAATGTCAGAAGCAGGTGAAGGGCGAGCGACGCCGCGGCCGCCGCCAGGATGCCCGGCGCGCCGGGCCAGCGCCGCTGCGTGACGCGCGAGAGCATGGTCACGACCAGCCCCGTGTAGAGCAGCCCCTGCAGGATAATGAGAATCTGGGTCACGCTTGCCCCCCCTTTTCCTGTTTCCAGGCCGACCACAGCAGGGCCGGCAGCAGCAGCAGATGCGGCACGCCCCAGAGCGCCAGGGCGGTGGAGACGTGCTCGGGCTCCAGCATCAGCAGGGTCACGCTGTGGACCGTGCAGGAGAGGGCGAAGGCGACGATGGCCGCGCGCATGGGGCGCATCAGCTTCTTCAGCGAATGCGCCATCCAGAACAGCACCAGGCCCGAATAGCCCAGCGCCATCAGCCCCAGAAGGAAACCGTTCATCGCGCCACCCTGCCCTTCCACCACAGCACCAGGGCCGCGATGCCGTGCGACACGGTCACCAGGATCACCACCGGCCAGGGGTTGCCCGGTGGTGCGAAGCCGATGGCGTGCAGCAGCAGTCCCAGCATGAGCATGGAGGTACCGAAGGCGGCACTCCGCCGGCGGATGAAGCCGCCCAGCGCGATCACGGTCACCAACGCCACCAGCGTCGTGCCCGCCAGCAGCGCGCCCAGCGCGAAGAGGGTCAGCAGCGTGTCGGCCATCAGCCGCTCCGCCCATCGGTCAGCGCGAGCTTCACCGCGATCAGCGCCAGCGCGCCGCCCAGCAGCCAGCGTTGCACCGCCATCCAGCCCGGATTGCTGCCCAGGAAGCGCGCGGTGGCCGCCGCACCCCGCACCAGCACCGCGTCGAAGGCCGTGCAAAGCCCGATCTGCACCGCGCCCAATATGGCCGCCTGCACGAACACATCGCCCCGCGCGGGGTCGAGGAAGGGCGGCAGCACGGCCACATAGAACAGCGCCACCTTGGGGTTCAGCGCGGCGGTGGCGAAGCCCACGGCAAACAGGCGCCCATCGGGCTCGGCCGGCAGGGCGCGGGGCGCGAAGAGCGGCTCGCCCCCCGGCCGCACGCATTGCCAGGCGAGCCACATCAGATAGGCCGCGCCGCCCAGCCGCAGCGCATCCCAGGCATAGGGGATGGCCAGCAGCGCGGCCGTGATGCCCGCCGCCGCGCAGAGCATGATGGCGAGCGACCCCGCCTGGCAGCCGATCAGCGACACCATCCCCGCCCGCGTGCCCTGCGCGAGCGAGCGCGAGACGAGGTAGAGCATGTTCGGCCCCGGCGTGATGGCGAGCCCCAGCGAGAGGGCGGCGAAGACCAGCAGCGTGTCGAGCGAGGGCATGCGCTCAGCCCTCCAGCAGCCGGCGCAGCATCGGCTCCACGTCGCGCTTGCCCTGGCCCATGGCGCGTTCGATCTCGTCCACGGCGCGCAGCGCGGGGGTGAGGCCGTGTTCGCCGAGCTCGATCAGCCCCGCGGTGCTGAGGCGTTCCAGCGCCGTCTCCAGCACGTTGCGGCCGAATTGCAGGTTCTGCTCCCGCCTTGGGTGTGGCGAGAGGCGGCTGCGGAGCTTGTCGAGTGCGGCGCCATCAATGGGCGAGACATCCTCGCGCCACAGCTTGTAGCTGGCCAGCAGCAGGAACTGCTCGGTGGCGCGCAGCGAGAGCACGCGCGGATGCGCGGCCGACAGCTCCTCGAAGCGCATCCAGGCGGGCAGGTCCATAATCAGCCCTGGATCGAATACCCGCCATCCACCGCGATGGATGTGCCGGTGATGTAGGCGGCGGCGTCGGAGGCGTAGAAGGCCGCGATCCCCTCGAAATCCTCGGGCGTGCCCCAGCGGCCGGCGGGGGCGCGGGCGCGCACATTGTCGTCCAGGCCGGGAATGTCGCGGCGGGCGCCGCGCGTCAGGTCGGTGTCAATCCAGCCCGGCAGCACGCAATTCACCGTGATGCCATCCTTCGCCCAGGCCGTGGCGAGGGACTTCGTCAGCTGCACCACCGCCCCCTTGGACGAGGCATAGGCCGCATGCAGCGGCATGCCGAAGATGGAGAGCATGGAGCCGTTGTTGATCACCCGGCCCACGCCACCCGCCTTCATGTGCGGATAGGCCGCCTGGGCCGCGAACATCGCACTCGTCAGGTTGGTGTTCAGCACCGTGTGCCAGTCCTGGAGCGTCACCTGCTCGGGCGGGCGGCGGATATTGGTGCCGGCATTGTTCACCAGGATGTCGAGGCGCCCCAGCACCTCCACGCAGCGGGCCACCATGGCCTTCAGCGAGTCCGGGTCGGTGACGTCCACCTCCACGCTGGCAGCGGTGGCGCCGAGTTCCTCCAGCGCCGTGACGGCCGCCGCGTTCTTGGCCGCGTCACGCCCGGCCACCATCACGGCGGCGCCATTGCGCGCCAGCCCCCGCGCGAAGCCGAGCCCGATGCCGCCATTGCCCCCGGTGACGAGGGCCACGCGCCCTGACAGGTCGAACATCGCAAACCCCTCCCTTTGATGGTTCAGGCCGCCTTGGCCTCCGCCATCATCGCCACGAAGCGGTGGAAGAGGTAGTGGCTGTCGCTCGGGCCGGGGCTCGCCTCGGGGTGGTATTGCACGCTGAAGGCCGGGCGGTCGGTGGCCGCGATGCCCTCATTGCTGCCGTCGAAGAGGCTGATATGCGTCACCTTGGCCGTGGAAGGCAGGGTGGAGGCATCCACCGCGAAGCCGTGATTCTGGCTGGTGATCTCGACGCGGCCGGTGGCGAGGTCCTGCACGGGCTGGTTGGCGCCGCGGTGCCCGCGATCGAGCTTGTAGGTGCGCGCGCCCAGGGCCAGCGCCAGCAATTGATGCCCGAGGCAGATGCCGAAGGTGGGAATCCGCTGCTCCAGCACCGCCCGGATGGCGGGCACGGCGTATTCGCCCGTCGCCGCCGGGTCGCCGGGGCCGTTGGAGAGGAACACGCCGTCGGGCTTCTCGCGGAGAATATCCTCGGCGGTGGCGGTGGCGGGCAGCACGGTCACGGCGCAGCCGGCATCGGCCAGGCAGCGCAGGATGTTGCGCTTCGCGCCATAGTCCAGCGCCACGACGCGGAAGCGCGGGGCCTCCTGCTTGCCGAAGCCCGTGCCCCAGGACCAGCGCGTCTCGTCCCAGGCATAGGCCTGGCGGGCGGTGACATCCTTGGCGAGGTCCATCCCCTCCAGGCCGGGCCAGGACTTCGCCTGGGCCGTCAGCGCCGCGATGTCGAAGCGGCCATCGGCCGGATAGGCCAGCACGCCATTGGGCGCGCCGCCATCGCGGATGCGGATGGTCAGCGCCCGCGTGTCCACGCCCGCGATGCCGGGAATGTTGTGGCGCTTCAGCCAGTCCTGCAGATGCGCCGTCGCGCGATAATTGGCGGGCTCGGTCAGATCCTGCTTCACCACCAGGCCGCGGCAGGCGGGGTTGGCCGCCTCCATGTCCTCGGGGTTGGTGCCGACATTGCCGATATGCGGGAAGGTGAAGGCGATGATCTGCGCGGCGTAGGAGGGGTCGGTCAGCGTCTCCTGGTAGCCCGTCATGCCGGTGTTGAAGCAGATCTCGGCCACCGCGGTGCCATGGGCGCCGAAGCCGCGGCCCCAGAAGACGCTGCCATCGTCCAGCACGAGCGCGGCGGTGGCACCTTCGGGGGCGGTCTCGGTCATCGGCGTTTCCTTGGTTGGGCGCGGCGTGGAGGAGGGTGCCCCAGGCAGGGCGTCCAGCGGAAGGCCGGTGGCCTGCATCACCGCGGCCCAGTGGCGGGCCGGGATGGCGCGGGCCTGTCGCCATTTCCGGATGGCCTCGGTGCCCACCTGACAGGTTACGGCGGCCGCTTCGGCCCCACCCATGAGGGCGAGGATGTCTTCCACACTGCGCATGGGCTAGACTATGTGGGAAATCACTTCCCACTTCAAGGCGAGATCACACGCCCTGGGAAAAACCCTCCACGCATAGGAAGCCCGCCATGAGCCTGCGCGACCGATTCACCGCCGAACTCAAGACCTCCATGCTCGCCAAGGACGCGCCGCGCACCGCGGCGCTCCGCATGATCACGGCCAAGCTCAAGGACACGGACATCGCCGCCCGCCCCGGCCCGCCGGTGGATGACGCCGCCATCATCGCCATGCTGCGGGGCATGGCGAAGTCGCGTCGCGAATCCGTGGAACTCTACCGCCAGGGCAACCGGCCGGAACTCGCCGAAAAGGAAGAGGCCGAGATCAGCGTCATCGAATCCTTCCTCCCCCAGCAGATGGACGAGGCCGCCATGGCCGCCGCCGTCCAGCAGGCCGTGGCCGAAACGGGCGCCGCCTCCATCAAGGAGATGGGCAAGGTCATGGCCGCCCTGAAAGCCAAACACGCCGCCAGCCTGGACATGGCCAAGGCCGGCCCGCTGGTGAAGGCGGCACTGGGCGGGTAAGGGCGCGCCTGGGCCCGCTGGCAGGGGCTGCCGCCCCCGCCAGACCACCCCCGCCAGGGGCCATGGGCCCCTGACCCCATCTGTGATGGCCATTTGCAGGGAGGGGCGTCACAGGCGCGCCTGTGGTCACGGACGCACCATGCCCCTCCCTGCAAATGGCCATGAGACGGGTTCCGAGGGCCAAGGCCCCCGGCGGGAGGGGTCTGGGGAGGGCGGCGCCCTCCCCGGCGGCGCCGAGCGCCCCCTACCCCGCCCGGTCGCCCGCCTTGTGTTCCGTGGTGCCCAGGGCGTCGGCCAGGCGGGTGGTGGCGCTGCCGGGGCGGGCGGGTTTCTGCTGGCTCTCGTGCGGCGCCCAGCCGGTCATCACCAGGATGGGGGCGTCGTGGCGCAGCGGCAGGGTGGCGAAGGCCTGGGGGAAGAGGGCGCGCGGTGGCGTGCGGGGGTCACGGGCGCGGATGGCGTTGGTTTCGCCGGCCGCCCGCAGGTCGGCCACCAGGGCCATGGGGTGGCGCCATTCCAGCGAAAGCCGGTCCTGGTCCGCCACCGGCAGGGCGAAGCCCGCGCGTTGCAGAAGGGAAGCCAGGTCCCGCAGTTCAGGAAAGGGCGAGACGCGGGGCGAAATGCCGCCACGGGTTTCGCTCTCGGCGGCGGCGAGGGCTTCGCGGAGGGGCTGCAGCGTGCCGAGGCCGGGCAGGCTGGCCAGGAACAGCCCGTCGGGCGCCAGGGCCTGGCGCAGCTGGACCAGGGCGCCCGGGAGGTCATTGACCATGTGCAGGCTGAGGCTGGCCACGATCAGGTCGAAGCTGTGCGGTGCGAAGGGGAGCCATTCCTCATCGGCGGCGATGGGCATGCCACCCGCGCGGGCCGCCATGGGCGCGGCGAGGTCCATGGACACCACGAAGGGAATGCCGCGCGCGGCCAGAAGCGGTGCCACGGCGCCGCGCCCGCCCAGGTCCAGCGCGCGGGTGAAGCGGCGCGTGGTGTCGTCGAGGCGGTCGAGCAGGATCTCGGCGGCGGCGTCGAGGATGGGCGCCACCTCGTGCACGCGCGGGGCCGCGCGGGCGCGGCGGCGGGCGAGCAGGGTGCGGTCGAAGATCTCGGGTGCGGCTTCCACCGAGTTCATGTGCGGCCCGTGGCGCCCCGGCGCAAGCGGGGGTAGCATCGGGGCCGCATCGAGGAGGAACCGAGCCATGAACACCATGGACGTCAAGGCGGCCCGCACCGCCGCCGTCGCCGCCGCCGTCGGCCGCGTGCGCGAGATCGAAACCCGCATGGGCGTCACGCGCGAGGCGCTGGAGGCCATCAAGGCCGAGCTGCTGCAACTGGCCGCCCAGGAACACCTGTTTCCCTCCAGCGAATTCCCGCCCCCGCCCAATGGCGAGAAGGGCAGCAACCGCTATCTGCTGCGCGAGGAGGACAACAACCGCTTCGCCCTCTACCTGAACGCGCTGAACCCCGGCAATTCCACCAAGCCGCATGACCACACCACCTGGGCCGTGGTCGTCGCCGTGGACGGGCAGGAGCTGAACAAGGTCTATGACCGCGTGGATGACGGCTCCGACCCCGCGCGCTGCGAGATGCGCGTGCGCGAGGAGATCATGGTGGAGCCCGGCCGCGGCATCGCGCTGATGCCCGAGGACATCCATTCCATCCACACCACCGGCGAGCGGCCGACGCGCCACCTGCACATGTATGGGCTGGCGCTGGAAAAGCTGGAGGGCCGCCGCGCCTTCGACGACAAGACCGGCGAGGTCAGCTTCTACAACAAGAGCTTCATGAAGCCGACCGCCGGCACCGACCGCTGATGCAAGTGGTGGATGCGGCCACGCTGAAGGCGTGGATCGGCGCGGGGCGCGAACTGGCCATCCTCGACGCGCGCGAGGAGGGCGAGTTCGGCCATGGCCATTTGTTCTGGGCCGTCCCCTGCCCGCTCTCCAAGCGGGAGATCCGGGCACGGGCGCTGCTGCCGCGGCTGGACGCGACGGTGGTCTGCGTGGATGGCGGCGAGGGTCATGCGGAGAAGCTCGCGGCCTTCCTGGAGGGCATCGGCGCGACCGATGTCCATGTGCTGCAAGGCGGCACCCCGGCCTGGGAGGCGGCGGGCTATGTGGTCTTCACGGGCGTGCATGTGCCCTCCAAGGCCTTCGGCGAATGGGTGGAGCACCACTACGGCACCGAAAGCCTGGATGCGAAGGAGCTGGACGCGCTGGTGAAGGCGGGGACGGATCTCGTCATCCTCGACAGCCGGCCGATGGACGAGTTCCAGCGGATGAGCATTCCGGGCGGGGTGAACGTGCCGGGCGGTGAGCTGGCCTATCGCATCGCGGATCTGGTGCCGAACCCCGAGACGACCATCGTGGTGA
Organism: Roseococcus microcysteis; assembly: GCF_014764365.1. Taxonomy (NCBI): domain Bacteria; kingdom Pseudomonadati; phylum Pseudomonadota; class Alphaproteobacteria; order Acetobacterales; family Roseomonadaceae; genus Roseococcus; species Roseococcus microcysteis. The sequence continues at coordinate 4,077,955 of NZ_CP061718.1, read as the reverse complement.
ATTGCGCGGGACGCACCCGCAGCATCATGGGCGCGGAGAGCCTGCGCCAGGCGGGCGTGCCCAACAAGGTCGTCGCACTTCGCAACGGCACCATGGGGTGGGAGCTGGCCGGGCTGCAGGTCGCGCGCGGGCAGAGCGCGAGCTACCCGCCCGGCACGCCCGCCACCGCCGCCCTGGCCCTGGAGCGCGCCACGGCCTTCGCGGCCCGGACAGGGGTGCGCGAATGCACCCGCGCCGAGGCCGAGGCCATGCGCGCCGAGGCTGGCCGCACCACCTATGCGCTGGATGTGCGGGCACTCGATGAATACGCGGCCGGGCACATTCCGGGCTTCCGCCACGCGCCCGGCGGGCAGCTGGTGCAGGCCACCGACCAATGGATCGCGGTGCGGGGCGCGCGCGTCATCCTGGCCGACAACGACACGGTGCGCGCGCGGATGAGCGCCTCCTGGCTGCGGTTGATGGGGGGGTGGGAGGTGTTCGTCGTCACCGACCCGCTCTCGGGCGCGCTGGAGACGGGGCCCTGGGTGCCCTCGCTGACGCACACGCCCTCGGCGCCCGTCGTGACGCCGGAGGCGCTGGCGAAGGAGACGGGGGTGACGGTGGTGGACCTCGCGCGGTCCATCGATTTCCGGGCCGGGCATATCCCGGGCAGCGTCTGGGCGGTGCGCGGGCGGCTGCCGGAGATCACGGGGCCGGTCGTCATCACCGCACCCGACCCGCTGCTGGCGCATCTGGCGGCGGCGGAGACTTTGGGCGCCCGGGTGCTGGAAGGCGGGGTCGCCGCCTGGCGCGCCGCCGGCCTGCCCCTCGCCACCGACCGGCAGAACCCGCCGGACGAGGCCTGTGTGGACTGGTACCTCCGCCCCTATGACCGCAACAGCGGCATCGAGGAGGCCATGCACGCCTATCTCTCCTGGGAGATTGACCTGGTGCATGAGGTGGCGCGCGACGGTGACGCGCCCTTCGGGGCTTGGTAGCGGGGGCCTTACGGCGACTGGGCATCGGCGCGCTGGACGCGCTGCTGCCCCCCCATTGCCTGACCTGCGACGCCCCGGTGGAGGCGCAGGGCGGGCTCTGCGCCGACTGCTTCGGCAAGCTTTCCTTCGTCTCGGCGCCCTTCTGCGTGCGTTGCGGGGTGCCCTTCCCGCATGCGGGCATGGGCACGCCCATGGCCGACGGCGCCTGGTGCGAGGCCTGCGTCGAGGCCCCCCTGCCTTCACCGCAGCCCGCGCGGCGCTGCGCTATGACGCCGGCGCCAAGGCGCTGATCCTGCCCTTCAAGCACCGCGACGCGGTGGAGATGGCCCGCCCCCTCGCCCGCCACATGGCCCGCGCGGGGCGCGAATTGCTGGCCGAGGCCGACATGCTGCTGCCCGTGCCGCTGCACCGCTGGCGCCTCTTCGCGCGGCGGCACAACCAGGCGGCGCTGCTGGCGGCGGCGCTGTCACGCCTGTCGGGCGTGCCGCACCGGCCGCTGCTGCTGCGACGGCTGCGGCGCACGCGGCCCCTGGGCGAGATGGGCGCGCGCGACCGCGCGATGGAGCTGGAAGGCGCCTTCGGGCTGGCGCCTGGCGCCGCGCGGCTGTTGGCCGGGCGGCGGGTGGTGCTGGTGGATGACGTGCTGACCAGCGGCGCCACGGCCGATGCCTGCGCCCGCGCCCTGCTGGCGGGCGGGGCGGCGCGGGTGGATGTGCTGGCGGCGGCGCGGGTGCCGGACCCGCGGATGGAGGGCGCCTGATCGTCGCCGACGGCGCGAAGCAGCCGCACCGATCCAGGCTTACAGTTTGCCTTGTTCCTTCAGCACCTGCTCCGCCATGCGCAGCGCGTCAATGGCGGCGGGGAAGCCGCAATAGGCGACGGCGTGGGTGAAGACCTCGCTGATCTCCTCCGCCGTGCAGCCATTGTTCAGCGCGGCCACCAGATGGATGCGGAGTTCGTGCGGGTGGTTCAGCGCACACAGCATGCCGAGCGTGATGAGGCTGCGCTGCTTGCGGTCGAGATGCGGGCGGGTCCAGAGGGTGGCGTAGGCCATCTCCTCCGACAGGGCGCGGATGGCCTGGTTGAAGGGGGTGGTGCTGGCGTCGCGCGCGTCGGTGTAGGCGGCGCCCAGGATTTCGCGCATCTCCTGCCGACCGCGGGCGCGCAGCGTGGCGTGGGCTTCCTGTTCGTTCATCTTCGTTCCTCCCGGCGTTGACCGCACCGGGTCATTTCGCCACGGGTCGGCCCATGGCGCAAACGTGACGGCGCTACAGCTTCCCCTCTTCCTTCAGCACCGCCTCGGCCATGCGCAGCGCATCAATGGCGGAGGGGAAGCCGCAATAGGCGACGGCATGGGTGAAGACCTCGCGGATTTCCTCCGCCGTGCAGCCATTGTTCAGCGCGGCGACGAGATGGATGCGCAGCTCCTCCGGATGGTTCAGCGCGCAGAGCATGGCCAGCGTGATGAGGCTGCGCTGCCTGCGGTCCAGATGCGGGCGCGTCCAGAGGCTGGCATAGGCCATCTCCTCCACCAGCGCGGCGACGGGCGCGGTGAAGGGCGTGGTCGCGGCGTCATGCGCCTCGGTGAAGGGCGCGCCCAGGATTTCGCGCATCTCCCGCCGGCCGCGGGCGCGCAGCGTGGCGTGGGCCTCGTCTTCAGTCGTCATCGGGGGTCCTTGAGGCGTCGGGTTCGGGGCGGCCATGGCGCATGCGGCCGCGCGAGAGCTCGGCCACCACGCCGTGCAGCGTGCGCAGCTCCTGCTCGGTCACTTCGCCACGGGTGAACCAATGGCGCAGATTGCGCACCATGCCGGGGCGCTTGGCTTCGTTGCGCAGGAAGCCGCAGGCGTCCAGCTCCGCGATCAGGTGGCCCATGAAGTTTTCGAGGGAGTCGCGGGTGGCGACGCCGGTCTTGTGGGTTTGCAGCCGCACGGGCGGGGTTTCATCGGCCGCCACCCACCATTCATAGGCCAGCACCATGACGGCCTGGGCCAGGTTCAATGACGAAAATTCCGGGTTCAGCGGGTAGCGCACCAGCGTGTCGGCGCGGGCCAGGTCCTCGGCCTCCAGCCCCGCGCGCTCGGGGCCGAAGAGGATGGCGGTGCGGAGGTTGCGGGCGCGCAGGCCGCGCAGTTCGGTGGCGGCGGCGCGGGCCGTCATCACGGGCATGATGACATGGCGCGGGCGCGGACAGGTGGCGAAGACGCGGTGGCAATCGGCGATGGCGTCGTCCACCGTGGGGTGGACCGTGGCGGCGTCCAGGATGCGGTCGGCGCCGGAGGCGGCGGCCCAGGCGCGTTCCTTCGGCCAGCCCTCGCGCGGCGCCACCAGCCGCAGGTGGAACAGGCCGCCATTGGCCATGGCGCGGGCGGTGGTGCCGATATTCTCGGGCAGTTGCGGGCGGACGAGGACGATGATGGGCGTCTCGCCCTCCGGCGCGACAAGGGGGCGGCGCCTTCCTCACGCATCAGGCTCTACGCCACGTCGTGCCGCCGGCGCCATCCTCCAGGATAATGCCCTGGGCCTTCAGGTCGTCGCGGATGCGGTCGGCCTCCTTCCAGTTCTTGGCGGCGCGGGCGGCGAGGCGGGCGGCGATGGCGGCCTCGACCTCGGCATCGCCGCCACCCTGGCGCCAAGCGGCGGCGTCGTGCAGGGGCAGGCCCAGAATTTGCGCGGCTTCGAGAATGGCGGCGCGCGCCTCGCCCGGTGCCGGGTCCCAGGGGGCGGGCGTGCGGGCATGCACGGCGGCGGGGGAGCCGCCGACGGAGGCGACGTTTTCCAGCGTGCGGAGGTCGCGCAGGCGGGCGAGCGCCAGCGGCGTGTTCAAATCGTCATGCAGGGGTTCGAGCACCCATTCGACCATGGCGGCGGGCGCCTCGGCCTCGGGCGCGGGGCGGGCAAGCATGGCGTAGAAATCGTCCAGTTCCGCCTTGCACTCGTCCAGCGCGACGAGGGTGAAGTCCAGCGCCGCACGGTAATGCGTGCGCAACAGCAACAGCCGGAACGCCTCGCCCGCCCAGGGGCCGCGGGCCAGCACGTCCTGCACCGTGAGGAAGTTGCCGAGGCTCTTCGACATCTTCTCCCCATCCACCAGCAGCATACCGTTGTGCAGCCAGGTGTGGGCCATGAAGGGGGTGCCGAAGGCGGCGCGGGATTGCGCCACCTCGTTCTCATGGTGCGGGAAGAGCAGGTCATGCCCGCCGCCATGGATGTCGAAGGTCTCGCCCAGATGGCGCCAGGACATGGCGGAGCATTCGATATGCCAGCCAGGCCGCCCGCGGCCCCAGGGGCTGTCCCAGCCGGGCGTGTCGGCGTCGCTGGGCTTCCACAGCACGAAATCGCCGGGGTCACGCTTGTAGGGGGCCACGTCCACGCGCGCGCCGGCCAGGAGTTCGTCCTGGTTGCGGCCGGAGAGTTTTCCGTAGTCGGCGAAGCTGCCCACGCTGAACAGCACATGGCCCTCGGCCGCATAGGCGTGGCCGCGGGCGATCAGCTTTTCCGTCAGCGCGATCATCTCCGCGATGTGGCCGGTCGCCGTCGGCTCCACATCGGGGGCCAGGCAGTTCAGCGCCGCCATGTCGCGGTGGAAATCGGCGGTGGTGCGGCTCGTGATGGCGCTGATGGGCTCGCCGCTCTCGCGGGCGCGGGCGTTGATCTTGTCGTCCACGTCCGTGATGTTCCGCGCATAGGTCACGCGCGGATAAAGCCGCCGCAGCAGCCGCGCCAGCACGTCGAACACCACCACGGGGCGGGCGTTCCCCAGATGCGCCAGGTCATAGACGGTGGGGCCGCAGACATAGAGGCGCACATGGCCGGCATCGAGCGGCGTGAACGCCTCCTCGCGCCGGGTCAGGCTGTTGTGGAAGCGAAGCTGGGGCATCTGGGAAATCCGTGAGGGCATGGGCTGGCGGGCGCGCAGCAGGTGGCGCGATGTCGTCAGCGACAGGTCTTGCTCTGGCCCATGCGGGGGTTATGCGCCCGCTTGGGCCCTTGTTTCAAGGCTGGAGCGAGGCCGCCAGCCGCGCCTCGGTCCGCGCGCGGCCGATCAGGGGCAGAAGCTGCTTCATGTCGGGGCCCTGGTCCTCGCCGGTCAGCGCCCGGCGCAGGGGCAGGAACAGCCCCTTCCCCTTGCGGCCGCTGATGGCCTTGAGCGCGTTGGTCCAGCTGGTCCAGGTCGCGTCGTCCCAGGGTTCGGGGGGCAGATTCTCGCGCGCGTGGGCCAGGTATTCGGCTTCGTCCGGCTGGGGGATGGGCGCGATGTGGCCCTGCACCACCTCCCACCAGTGCTTGGCCTCGGGCAGCGTGTCGAGATTGCCGCGCACCGCGTCCCAGAAGGCCTCGGTGGCGCCCTCGGGCAGGCGGGGGGCGATCTCCGCGAAGGGCAGCGCGTGCAGCAGCTTGCGGTTCAGCCCCATCATCTGCCGCGGGTCGAAGCGCGGCGAGGAATGGGAGACGGCGCCGAGGTTGAAGCCCGGCAGCAGGTCACGCGGGGCGCCCGGCGCGGGGTCGTGCGAGGTGCCCAGCCCCGCCAGGTAGCCGGTGATGGAGGCGGCCTCGATCCCGTCACGCCGCAACTGCCGCAGCGAGAGGCTGCCGATGCGCTTGGACAGCGGCCCGCCATCGGCATCCGTCAGCAGGGGCAGATGGGCGAAGGCCAGCTTGCGCGGATCACCGCCCAGCGCCGCGAAGAGGTCGAGCTGGATGCCCGTGTTGGTCACATGGTCCTCGCCACGGATCACATGGGTGATGCCCATGTCCAGGTCGTCCACAACGGAGGTGAAGGTGTAGAGGGGCGAGCCATCGGCGCGCACCAGCACCGGGTCGCTGATGGCCGAAAGCTTCACCGCGCGGCGGCCCAGCACATGGTCCTGCCATTCGACCGTGGTGTTGGACAGCTTGAAGCGCCAATACGGCACCTTGCCATTGGCCATGGCGCGGGAAAGCTGCTCCGGCGTCATCTTGAGGGCCGCACGGTCATAGAGGGGCGGGCGGCCGGCGCGGCGCTGCTGCTCGCGCTTGTACGCCAGTTCCTCCTCGCTCTCGAGGCAGGGGTAGAGGCGGCCTGAGGCCTTCAGCGCCTCGGCGGCGGCGGCGTAGCGGTCCAGGCGGTCGGACTGGCGGACCAGCTCGTCCCAGTCGAGGCCGAGCCAGCGCAGGTCCTCCTCGATCGCCTCGGCATAATCCTGGCGGGAGCGCTGGGTGTCGGTGTCGTCCAGGCGTAGCAGGAGGTGGCCGCCGGATTTGCGGGCGAAGAGCCAGTTGGCGAGGGCAATGCGCGCATTGCCCACATGCAGATGCCCCGTGGGAGAGGGGGCGAAGCGGAGTTTCATCTGGGGCCTATTCCTCGCCGTCGTCTTCGTCGGCGTCGCCGCGGGGGTCGAGCATGCGCCAGTTGCGCTCCTCCCGGTCGCGGCAGGGGGTGGCGGTGAAGTGGGCGAGTTCGGTGGCGCTTTTCCAGGCGCCGTCCTCCACGCCGCCCACCTCGGCATCCTCGCCGAAGGCGAACCAGGCGTCGCGCACCTGTTCGGGCGTCATGCCGCGGGCGCGGCAGATCTCGACACTGTCGCGCACGCGACGGCGGGCAAAGGCATTGGCGTGGGCGAGCGAGGTGAAGCCGCGCACCACCTCCACCGGCTCCGTGCCATTGGCGCCGGAGAGGTCCAGGATGCGGACCTCGAGGCCCTCCGGCGGGGCGAGCAATTCCTCGCTCATGCGATCAGCCCCGTGAAGCCGTTGGTGATGGGGTAGCGGCGGTCGCGGCCGAAGGCGCGGCGGCCGATCTTCACGCCGGGCGGCGCCTGGCGGCGCTTGTATTCGGCGCGGTCCAGCATGCGCCAGACGCGCAGGACCAGGGCGCGGTCGAAGCCCTTGGCCACCATCTCATCCACGCCGCGCTCCTCCTCGACGAGGCCCATCAGCAGGGCGTCCAGCACGTCATAGGGCGGCAGGGTGTCCTGGTCCTTCTGGTCGGGCTTGAGCTCGGCGCTGGGGGGCTTGGTGATCACGCGGTCGGGCATCACGGGGCCACGCGGGCCCCGCGCGTCATGCGGGACATTCGCGTTGCGCCAGCGGCAGACGGCGAAGACGTCGGTCTTGTAGACATCCTTCAGCACGGAATAGCCGCCGCACATGTCGCCATAGATGGTGGCGTAGCCCGTGCTCATCTCGCTCTTGTTGCCCGTGGTCAGCAGCATGTCGCCGAACTTGTTGGACATGGCCATCAGCGTCACGCCACGGATGCGGGACTGGATGTTTTCTTCCGTGATGTCGGGCGGGCGGTTGCCGAAGGCCGGCGCCAGCATGCCCGCGAAGGCCTCCATGGCGGGGCCGATGTTCACGCTCTCATAGCGGATGCCCAGCAGGCGGGCGCATTCCGCCGCATCCTCCAGGCTTTCCGCGCTGGTGTAGGGCGAGGGCAGCATGACGGCGCGCACCCGGTCCGGCCCCAGCGCATCAGCGGCGACGGCGGCGGAGAGGGCGCTGTCAATGCCGCCCGAGAGGCCGAGCACGATGCCGGGAAAGCCGTTCTTCTCCACATAGTCGCGCAGGCCCAGCGTCATGGCCGCGTAGATCTGCGCCTCATGGCCGAGCGGCGCGGCGAGCGGCTGGGGCTCGCAGCGCCACCCCTCCCCTTCATGCCCCCAATCGGTGACGACCATGGTCTCGGTGAAGGAGGGCAGGCGCACGGCCAGGCTGCGGTCGGCGTTCAGCACGAAGCTGGCGCCGTCGAAGACCAGCTCGTCCTGCCCGCAATTCTGGTTCAGGAAGACGAAGGGCAGCCCCGTCTCCACCACCCGCGCCACGGCGAGGTCTATCCGCGCCTCGCTCTTGTCCAGCTCGAAGGGGGAGCCGTTGATGGCCAGCAGCAGTTCCGCGCCGCTCTCCACCAGGGTTTCCGAGACGGCGGGGAACCACCAATCCTCGCAGATCATCAGCCCGATGCGGGTGCCGCGGAACACCACGGGGCCGGGGGCCGGGCCGGCGTCGAAGACGCGCTTGTCGTCGAAGACGCCGTAATTGGGCAGCTCGTGCTTGGCGCGGCGGGCCACGATCTTCCCGCCATCGAGCAGGAAGGCCGCGTTGTAGAGTTTCCCGCCATCCTTCCACGGGCCGCCGATGATGAGGCCAGGCCCGCCATCGGCGGTGTCCGCCGCCAGGGCTTCGATCTCCGCCACGCACATGTCGTAGAAGGCGGGCTTCAGCACCAGATCCTCGGGCGGGTAGCCCGCGATGCTGAATTCGGGCGTCACCAGCAGGTCCGCGCCCTGGGCGGCCGCCTCGGCGCGGAGGCGGCGGATCTTGGCGGCATTGGTCCGCAGCGCGCCCTCATGGGGGTTCATCTGCGCGAGGGCGATGCGGAGGCGCTGGGTCATGGCGTGGAAGTAGGCAGGGTGCGGGGCGCGGTCAATTCAGCTCCCGCGCCTTTGCCCGTTCTTCCGCAGCAGGAATTCGCGGCCCACCTTCACCCGCGCCACCCCGTCATAGTCCACGATGTCCGCGGTGGCGTAGGTCTCGCTCCAGAGGTCGGGGATGAAGCTGCCGGTGCCGACCAGGTCCAGCGGCGCGCGCGCCTCGGCCATCACCCGGCACTTGCCCACCCCGAAGCCGGAGGAACCCACGATGCGGACCTTGGGATAGCCCGCCGCGTCCAGCGCCTCGCGCACGCGCCAGATGGCGGCGGCGGAAACGCCGGTGCCGACCAGGTGGCGCAGCTCGGTTTCACTGCGATAGCGGCGGATGGCCGCCGGCGCGTGGCGTTCCAGCACCGCATAGCTCTCGGCCGGATCGAGCCCTTCCAGGAAGCGGCCGCCATGGGTGTCGAGCCGCACGGCCATCCGGCCCGCCGCCGCCAGTTCGGGGAAGCGGGCGCAGACGGCCAGGCTGTCCGTGACCTCCTGGCCGAAATAATCCACCAGCACCGTCAGATCGTCGTCCGGGTAGGTGGCGTGGAACATCTCGGCCGCGCGCAAAGTGGAGCCCGCATAGCCGATGAGGGCATGGGGCATGGTCCCGCGCCCGGCCTTGGCGCCGAACCAATGCGCCGTCGCGTCATTGGCGTTGCCGATGAAGCCGCGCGCGCCCTCCCGCTTCGCGGCGGCGCTGCCCACGCTGGCGGCATAGGCCATCATCTCCTGCATCTCCTGGCCGGCGCAGTGCCGCGCCTCCATGGCCAGGAAGGCGGTGCCGGGCAGTTCGAGGCACATCTGGTAGGCGTTGTGCGCGGCCACGCAGGCCGGGCCCAGCTTCTGGAGATAGAGGGTTTCAAGGTCGGCCAGGCAGGCGAAGGAGCCGGTGAGGTAGAGCAACGGGTCGCCCGCCCCCACCCAGGACCCTTCGGGGTATTTCACCTCGATCTCGATGGGTGTGCCACGCCGCGCCGAGACGGCTTCGAGGAATTCCACCGCCAGCCGGGGGGCCGAGACCACCGGCCGGCGCAGGAAGACGGCGTAGGTGACGCGGGCATCGCCGAATTTTTCGACGATGCGGCGGGTGCGGTTGAAATAGCTGTCGGTCCGCCCCGCGATCTCCTCATCCCGCATGGGCGCTACTGCGCGGCCCGGGCGGGGATGCGCTCGGGGCGGGCGCGGTGGGCCTTCAATTCCTCGGCGATGAGGAAGGCCAGCTCCAGCGACTGCTCGGCGTTCAGCCGGGGGTCGCAGAAGGTGGCGTAGTTGGCCGAGAGGTCGGCCGCCGTGAGTTTCTGCGCGCCGCCCACGCATTCGGTCACGTCGCGGCCCGTCATCTCGACATGCACGCCGCCGGCATGGGCGCCCTCGGCCGCCATCACGTCGAAGAAGCGGCGCACCTCGTCCAGGATGGCGTCGAAGCTGCGGGTCTTGTAGCCGTTCTGGGTGGTGGTGTTGCCGTGCATGGGGTCGCACAGCCAGACCACCTGGCGGCCGGCCTCGCGCACCGCGCGCACCAGGGGGGCGAGCTTCGTCTCCACCTTCTCGGCCCCCATGCGGGAGATGAGGGTAAGGCGCCCGGCCTCATTGCGCGGGTTCAGGATTTCGGTGAGCCGCACCAGCTCGCCCGCCTCCATGGAGGGGCCGACCTTCATGCCGATGGGGTTCGCCACCCCGCGCAGGAATTCCACATGCGCGCCGTCCGGCTGGCGGGTGCGGTCGCCAATCCAGAGGAAATGCGCGCTGCACGCATAGGTCCGGTGGTGGGTGCTGCTCTGGCGGGTCAGCGCCTCCTCATAGGGCAGCAGCAGCGATTCATGGCTGGTGTAGAAGGCCGTCTCGCGGATTTGGGGCGCGTTGTCGCTGTTCATGCCGCAGGCGGCCATGAAGCGCAGCGTCTCATCAATCCGGTTGGACAGGCCCTCATACTGGTCGGCCAGCGGCGAGCGCGCCACGAAGTCGAGGTTCCAGCGATGGACCTGGTGCAGATCGGCGAAGCCGCCGGTGGCGAAGGCGCGCAGAAGGTTCAGCGTGCCGGCCGATTGCAGATAGGCGAATTCCATCCGCGCGGGGTCGGGCACGCGGGCCTCGGGCGTGAAGGCCGCGCCATTGATGATGTCGCCCCGGTAGGAGGGGAGCGTCACGCCATCCTGGGTTTCGACATCGCTGCTGCGGGGCTTGGCGAACTGCCCCGCCATGCGGCCCAGCTTCACCACCGGCATGCCGGCGCCGAAGGTCAGCACGACCGCCATCTGCAGCAGCACCTTGAAGCTGTCGCGGATGGCGTCGGCATGGAAGTCGGCAAAGCTTTCGGCGCAATCACCCCCCTGGAGGACGAAGGCCTGGCCTTGGGCAGCTTCGGCGAGCGCGGCCTTCAATCGCTCGCACTCGCCTGCAAAAACCAGCGGCGGAAAGGTCTTGACCTTGGCTTCCATGGCGGCGAGGGCCGCCGTGTCGGGATAGTCCGGCACTTGCCGGATGGGCATTTGCCGCCAGGAATCGGGGCGCCATTCACGCGCCATGGCCGTCACTCCAGTGAAGAAAGGTCCATGACACTAGGACAGGCCCGGGCGCGTGGCTACCTCTGGGCCTATTCCGCCGCGTCAGCGGTGACCCCCGCGACACGCGTGCGTGTGCGCAGCGTCACGAATTCCTCGGCCGCCGTGGGGTGGATGCCGATGGTCCGGTCGAAATCCGCCTTGGTGGCGCCCATGCGGACGGCGATGCCGATGCCCTGCATGATCTCGGCCGCATCCTCGCCCACCATGTGCGCGCCCAGGATGCGCTGGCTCTGCTGGCAGACCACCAGCTTCATCATCACCCGCATGCCGTCCCGCTTGGTGATGGTGTGGCGCATGGGGGTGAAGCGGGTGAGGTAGATGTCCACCGGGCCGCGGCGCGCGGCCTCCTCCTCCGAGAGCCCCACCGTGCCCACGGGGGGCGAGGTGAAGATGGCCGTCGGCACGTTCTCGTAGCTCGCCCGGCGGGGGTTGTTGCCATAGAGGGTGTCGGCCAGGGCGTGGCCGACCGCGGTCGCCATGGGGGTCAGGTTCAGCCGGTCCGTCACGTCGCCGATGGCGTAGATGTGGGGGATGTTGGTCGCGTGGTCCTCGTCCACCGGGATGGCGCCGCCTTCCGCCACCTTCACCCCCGCGCGCTCCAGCCCCAGCCCCTCGGTGTTGGGGCTGCGGCCGGTGCAGAAGAAGACCGCGTCCACATCCCGCGTGCCGTTGTTGGAGAGGCTGAGGAGGATGCGGCCGTCATCGAGGCGCGAGAGGCGCGTGGCGTTCACGCCCCCCTCCATGCGGATGCCCTGGGCCGTCATGGCTTCCGTCAGGCAGAGGCGCACATCATTGTCGAAGCCGCGCAGCACCTGGGCGGAGCGGTGGAAGACCTCCACCTCCGCGCCCAGCCCGTGCAGGAGGCCCGCGAATTCGAGGGCGATATAGCCCGCGCCCAGGATGGCCACCTTCTTCGGCAGCCTGGGCAGGGTGAAGAGGTCATCGCTGATGAGGCCGAGTTCGGCGCCCGGAATGTCGAGCCGCGTGGCGCGGCCACCGGTCGCGACCACGATGCGCTCGGCGGTGACGCGCTGGTCGCCCACGCGCAGGGTGTGCGCGTCCTCGAAGGTGGCGCGGGCGTCGAAGCTGGTCACGCCCGCGCCTTGCAGCAGGCGGCCATAGATGCCGGACAGGCGCGTGACTTCAGCATCGCGCGCGGCGGCGAGCTTGGCCCAGTCATGCGCGCCCTTGGCGATGTCCCAGCCGAAGGCGGCGGCGTCCTCGGCCCAGCGGCCATATTCGGCGGCCTGGACCATGATCTTCTTGGGCACGCAGCCGACATTCACGCAGGTGCCGCCCCAGAAGCGTTCCTCGGCCACCGCCACGCGGGCGCCATGGCCCGCCGCGATACGGGCCATCCGCACCCCGCCCGAGCCGCCGCCGATGACGAAGAGGTCGAAATCATGGGGCATGGGCGGGGTTCCTGGGCCGTTGCGTGACCCCGCCCATGTAGGCGCTCCGTCGCGGCAATGAAACCGGGGCTACCAGCCGATGGCGCGCGGCAGCCAGGTGGCCAGTGCGGGAAAGGCGAAGACCGCCCCCACCGCCAGGATCTGCAGGGCCACGAAGGGCAGCACACCGCGGTAGATCTGGCCGGTGGTGATCTCGGGGGGGGCAGCGCCGCGCAGGAAGAACAGCGCCCAGCCGAAGGGCGGGGTGAGAAAGGAGGTCTGGAGCATCACGGCGATCAGCGCCGCCAGCCACACCGGGTCCACGCCGGAACTCGCGAAGATGGGCAGGAAGAGGGGGACCGCGATGTAGGAGATCTCGATCCATTCCAGGAAGAAGCCCAGCACGAAGATCAGCAGCAGCATGAAGAGGATGTCGGTGTTCACGCCGCCGGGGAGGAAGGCGAAGAGGTCCTCCACCAATTGCTCGCCGCGCAGGCCGCGGAAGGCGAGCGCGAAGACCTGCGCGCAGATCAGCACGAACATCATCATGGCCGTGATGCGCGCGGCGGCGGCGGCACTTTCCCACAGCAGGGTGGCGTTGAAGCGGCGGCCCAGGGCGGTGACCAGCACGGCGCCCAAGGCACCCATGGCCGCCGCCTCGGTGGGGGCGGCGATGCCCGCGATGATGGAACCCAGCACCGCCACGATGAGCCCCACCGGCGGCAGCACCACGCGCAGCAGGCGCAGCAGCAATTGCCGCGTATCGATCAGCGCGCGTTCCTCGGCCGGCACGGGCGGCGCCATGTCGGGCCGCACCATGCCGAGGATGATGACATAGGCCGCGAACATGCCGGCCAGCAGCAGGCCCGGAAACACCGCGGCGGCGAAGAGCGTACCGACCGAGAGGTTCATGATGTCCGCCATCAGGATCAGGATCAGCGAGGGCGGGATGATCTGCCCGAGCGTGCCCGAGGCGCAGATGACGCCGCAGGCGAGCCCCCGGTCATAGCCGCGCTGCATCATGGCCGGCAGCGCCAGCAGCGCCAGCGTCACCACCGTGGCCCCCACGATGCCCGTGGTAGCCCCCATCAGCACGCCCACGAAGACGACGCCGAGCGCCAACCCGCCCCGCAGATTGCCCGCGAGGCGGCCCACCACGGCCATCAGGTCTTCCGCCAGGCGGGACTTCTCCAGCATGACGCCCATGAAGACGAAGAGGGGAATGGCCAGCAGGGTGTAGTTCGTCACCACGCCGTAGATGCGCGCCGGCAGCAGGTTGAACAGCATGGGCCCGAAGCCCAGCCAGCCGAAGACGAAGCCCGAGATGGCGAGCGTCAGCGCCACCGGCACCCCCACCAGCAGCAGCCCGAAGAAGGCGAGCAGCATGGCGATGGCGTAGATTTCCTGGATCGGCATGGGGAGTTTCCGGTGTCAGCGCCGCAATTGCGGCGCGAGGCGGAGAAGAAGCGCGGTGAATTGCAGTGCCAGCAGCGCGAAGCCCAAGGGAATGAAGCCCTTCAGGATGTAGCGCGCATCAATGCCGCCCGGATTGGCCGAGCCCTCGCCCTGCATCCAGGACTGCATGACATAGCGCCAGGACAGCCAGATGACGGCAAGGCTGACCAGCAGCCCGGCGAGGCAGGAGAGGAATTCCACCCGCCGCTGCCACACCTCGCTCATGCGGGCGTAGAAGACGTCCACCCGCACATGCTCGCCATGCTTCAACGCCCAGGCGGCCCCCAGCAGCGCGATGGGCGACATCAGGTGCCATTCCAGCTCCTGCGCCCAGACGCTGCCGGCGGAGAAGCCGTAGCGCAGCAGCACATTGCCCGCCATCACCAGCACCAGCCCGATGAGGGCCACGGCGGAAAGGCGGCCGAGCCATTCGACCACCCCCTCCAGCGTGTCGGCGGCGCGGTTCACGCTTCGCGGATCTTGTTGTGGTAGGGCACTTCCGAATAGCGCGACCAGGCGTCGAAGCGCGCCTTGTAGGCCATGTAGCTTTCATGGACGCGGCGCGTCACGGCATCGCGCGCGATGGCGGCTTCCAGGACCTTGGCGTTCTCCTCGCGCAGGCGGGCCACCACGGCGTCCGGCAATTCCTTCGCCTCGACGCCGTGGTTGCGGATCAAATCCTCCATCGCGTCGGCATTGTTCTTCTGGCACCAGGCCTCGGAGATCACGTTGCAGGCGGCGACCGCGTTTTCCACGATGGCCTTCAGGTCATTGGGCAGGCGCGCCCAGGCGGCCTTGTTGATGGTGAGCTCGGAGGCCGTGGCCGTCTCGTGCCAGCCGGTCGTGTAGTAGTGCTTGGCGACGCGGTGCAGGCCGAGCTGCCGGTCGAGATAGGGGCCCACGAATTCGGCGGCATCAATCACGCCGCGTTCCAGCGCGGGGAACAGCTCGCCCGGCGGCAGCAGGCGCACATCCACGCCCAGCGCCTGATAGACGCGGCCCGCCAGGCCCGGGATGCGCATCTTGAGGCCGCGCAGATCCTCGACGGAGTTGATGGGGCGGCGGAACCAGCCCGTCATCTGCACGCCCGTGTTGCCGCAGAGGAAGGGCACCAGGTTGAAGCGGTCATAGACCTCGCGCCAGAGGTCGAGGCCGCCGCCATCATACATCCAGCCGTTCAGCCCCTGGAAGTTCAGGCCGAAGGGCACGGCGGTGAAGTATTGCGCGGCGAAGGTCTTGCCCGTCCAGAAATAGGCGTTGGCGTAGTTCATCTCGACGATGCCGGCGCTGACGGCGTCGAAGCCCTCGGCAGCCGGGATCAGTTCGCCCGCGCCGAAGAACTGGATGCGGATGCGGTTGTTGGACATGCGCTGGATGCGATCAATCAGGTCGCGCGCGGAACCCGGGCCAGTGGAGTAGAAGGCCGCCTGGGGGCCGTAGAAGCTCGTCATGCGCCAGTTGAAGGTGGTCTGCGCGGTGACGACGGCGGGGGTGGCGAGGCTGCCCGCGATGCCGCCCGCGGCGGCGCCCAACATCAAGCGACGGTTCATGTGCTCTCTCCGGCCGGGACAGGATGTCCGTTCCGGGAGACCAATTGTTCAGGACCGCGCCGCCGCCAAGGGCGAATTCCGGGCAATCCAGGGGGCCCGGCGCAGCCCCCTGCCCTGTTTGTTGGCGTTGTGCCTATTCCACCGTCACGCTCTTGGCCAGGTTGCGCGGCTGGTCCACATCCGTGCCCTTCAGCACCGCCACATGATAGGCCAGCAGCTGCACCGGGATGGCGTGCAGGATGGGCTGGCTGAAGGGGTCGGCATCGGGCAGCACCACCACGCGCTCGGCGAAGCGGCGCAGCGCCGGCGCGCCGGCGGCATCGGTGAAGGCCATGATGCGCCCGCCGCGCGCCGCGGCCTCCTGCAGGTTGGAGGCGGTCTTTTCGTAAAGCGGCCCCGAGGGGCACAGCGCGATGACCGGCACCGAGGCGTCAATCAGCGCGATGGGGCCGTGCTTCATCTCGCCCGCCGCATAGCCCTCGGCGTGGATGTAGCTGATCTCCTTCAGCTTCAAGGCACCTTCCAGCGCGATGGGATAGAGCGCGCCACGGCCGATGAAGAGCACGTCGCGCGCCACCGCCACCTCGGCGGCCAGGGCGCGGATTTCGGCGTCCTGCGCCAGCACGGCGGCGGCGTGTTCGGGCACCTCCAGCAGGGCGGTGGACAGCCGCGCGGCCTCCTCCGGCGAGAGCGTCCCGCGCGCGCGGCCGAAGCCGATGGCGAGGCAGGCCAGCACCGCCAGCTGCGCCGTGATGGCCTTGGTGGAGGCGACCGAGATTTCCGGCCCGGCCACCGTCAGCACGGTGGCATCGCTCTCGCGCGCCATGCTGCTCTCGGGCACGTTCACGATGGAGAGGATCTTTTGGCCCCGCGCGCGCAGCATCTTCATGGCGGCGAGGTTGTCCGCCGTCTCGCCGGACTGGCTGATCAGCAGGGCGGCGCCGCCCTCGGGCAAGGGCGGGTCGCGGTAGCGCAGCTCGCTCGCCACATCCGCATCCACGGGAATGCGCGCGAGCTGCTCGATCCAGTAGCGCCCCACCAGCCCCGCCAGGAAGGCGCTGCCGCAGGCGGTGATGGTGAGGCGCGGCACATCGCGGATGTCGAAGGGCAGATTGGGCAGGTTCACGCCCAGCGTGGCCGGGTCGAGATATTGCCGCAGCGTGTCGCCCAGCACGGCCGGGTGTTCATGGAGTTCCTTCTCCATGAAGTGGCGATAATTGCCCTTGCCCATGGCCGCGCCCGAGACGGCGCTGAGGCGGATGGCCCGCTGCGTCGGCGCGCCATCGGCGTCGTAGAATTGCGCGCCGGTGGGCGTCAGCACCGCGTGGTCGCCCTCATCCAGATAGGCGATGCGGCGCGTCAGCGGGGCCAGCGCCAGCGCGTCGGAGCCCACGAACATCTCGCCCTCGCCATAGCCCACGGCCAGCGGCGCGCCGTGGCGGCCCACCACCAGCATCTCGGGGTGGCCGGCGAACATGATGGCCACCGCGAAGGCGCCATGCACGCGCGAGAGCGCGGCGGAAGCGGCCTCGCGCGGGGGCATGCCCTGCACCAGGTGCCAGTCCACCAGCTTGCAGAAGGTCTCGGTGTCGGTCTCGGTCTCGAAGACGTAGCCCTTGCCTTCCAGCTCCGTGCGGAGTTCGGCGTAGTTCTCGAAGATGCCGTTGTGCACCACGGCCACGCGCAGGGTGGCGTGCGGGTGGGCGTTGCGCTCGATGGGCGCGCCATGGGTGGCCCAGCGCGTGTGGCCGATGCCGGTGGTGCCATCGAGGGGGGTGGCCTCCAGCACGGCGCCGAGGTTCTGCAGCTTGCCCTCGGCGCGGCGGCGTTCGATCTGCCCGCCCGTCAGGGTCGCGATGCCCGCGCTGTCATAGCCGCGATATTCCAGGCGCCGCAGCGCGTCCAGCAGACGGGGGGCGGCGGCCTCGCGCCCGACCACACCGACAATTCCGCACATGGGCCTCTCCTCAGCTCTTGCGGCGCGGCGTCACGCCGCGGCCTGGCTTGTTGGCCTGGCGGCCGCGCGCGATGGCCAGCGCGTCATCCGGCACATCCTCGGTGATGACGCTGCCGGCGGCGGTGATGGCGCGCGCGCCCACACGTACCGGGGCGACAAGGGCGGTGTCACTGCCGATGAAGGCGCCTTCGCCGATCTCGGTGCGGTGCTTGTTCACGCCGTCATAGTTGCAGGTGATGGTGCCGGCGCCGATATTCGCACCCGCGCCCACGCTCACATCGCCCAGATAGGTCAGGTGGTTCGCCTTGGCGCCGGGGCCGAGGCTGGCCGCCTTCAGCTCCACGAAATTGCCGACATGGGCGCCCTGCCCCACATCGGCGCCCGGGCGCAGCCGCGCATAGGGGCCCACGATGGCATTCGCGCGCACCACGCAGCCCTCCAGGTGGGAGAAGGCGCGGATGCGGACCCCCTCCTCCACCGTGACGCCGGGGGCGAAGACCACATGCGATTCCACCACCACATCGGGGGCGAGGCGCGTGTCCCAGGCCAGCGTCACGCTGGCGGGGTCGGTCAGGGTGGCGCCGCCCAGCATGGCGGCCTCGCGCAGGCGGGACTGGATCTCGGCCTCGGCGGCGGCGAGTTCGACGCGGGTGTTGATGCCGCGGAGTTCGGCCTCCGGCGCCTCGACGGCGGTGGTGCGAAGGCCCTCGGCGCGGGCGGCGGCGACCACGTCCGTCAGGTAGTATTCGCCCTGGCGGTTGTCGTTGCGCAGGCCGGAGAGCCAGCGGAACAGGTTCGGCGCCGCGGCGCAGACCACGCCGGCATTGCAGAGGGGAATGGCGCGTTCGGCCTCGGTCGCGTCCGCATGTTCGACGATGCGCGCCACCTGCCCTGCTTCGTCCAGCACCACGCGGCCATAGCGGCCGGGCTCGGCCGGGCGCATGGCCAGCAAGGCGAGGTCCGTCGTCTCGCGCGCGGCGACCAGACGTTCCAGGGTCTCGGTCGTGATCAGCGGGTTGTCGCCATAGAGCACGGCCACATCGCCCGCGAAGCCCTCCAGCAGGGGTGCCGCGATGCGGGCGGCGTGGCCGGTGCCCAGGCGTTCCTGCTGCACCACCGTGGCGTGCGGGACGACAGCGGCGACGAGGTCCTGCATGCCCGGCCCAACCACCACCACGATGCGCTGGAACACCGGCGCGCAGGCGGCCAGCAGGTGCTGCACCATCGGCCGTCCCGCAAGCTGGTGCATCACCTTGGGCTGGGCGGACCGCATGCGGGTGCCCTGCCCCGCGGCGAGAATGATGGCGGCGCGCATCCTTGGCCCCTGAGCTGCAACGGCTTCGCGGTCTAGCCGAGGGGTTCACGGGGCGGCAAGGGCGCGCCGCCCACGCTTTCTTGCGCTTCGTGTCAGCGCGAGAGGCGGCGGATCAGCGCCTCGTTGCTGCGGCTGACCATCCCCGGCATCAGCACCGCGTCCAGCGCCCACCAGACCAGGATGAAGCCGAGCCCGATATAGCCGATGAACACCAGCGACAGCACCCAGGACATCACGAAGACGCCGAGCATGACGAGGCCCGAGACCCAGCGGCCCAGATACATGCGGTGGATGCCGCCATAGCCCAGGAAGAACCAGATCAGGTAGGCCGCGACCAGGGACTTGGCGTTGGCGTGGTAGCGCATGGCGGCGTAATCGTCGTGGCGGGGAGGCATGGGTGGAGCGAACCTTTGTCTTGGCGTGGCGCTTGCGGCATATGGAACCTTGTCCCTTCCGGAACGAGGCCCCGCATGACGATCGAACTGCACACCTGGAACACCCCCAATGGCCGCAAGATCAGCGTGGCCCTTGAGGAGATGGGGCTGGACTACAGCGTGCACCCAGTGAACATCTCAAAGGGCGAACAGTTTAACCCGGAGTTCCTTAAATTCGCGCCGAACAACCGAATTCCCGCCATCCGTGACCCCAACGGCCCCGAGGGCAAGCCGGCCACGGTGTTCGAGAGCGGCGCCATCCTGTGGTATCTGGCCGAGAAGACCGGCAAGTTCTGGCCGAAGGACCTCGCCGCCCGCGTGCCGGTGATGGAGTGGCTGATGTGGCAGATGGGTGGCTTCGGCCCCATGCCCGGCCAGGTGCACCACTTCCTGATGCAGCCCGAGGGCCCGGCGCGGGACTATGGCTTCACCCGCTACCACACCGAGACCAAGCGCCTCTATGGCGTGCTGGACCGGCGCCTGGCGGGGCGGGACTTCGTGGCGACGGAGGGCGAGCCCTCGATCGCCGACTTCGCCATCATCGGCTGGGCCTGGCGGCATGAGCGGCACCAGGTGCCCTTCGACGACCTGCCCAATGTGGCCGCCTGGTATGAGCGGATGATGGCCCGGCCGGCGACGGCGCGGGGCTTCGAGGTGTCGCTGGGTTGAAGGGCTGGCCGGGGGGCCGTGCCCCCCCGGTTGCGGCATTTGACGGGGGCGGATTGGGGCTGTATCACCCGCGACTGCATACGCCGTGTGACTTTCCACTCCTGCGGAGGGGTGGCCGAGTGGCCGAAGGCGGCGGTTTGCTAAACCGTTATAGGATGTCAAGTCCTATCGTGGGTTCGAATCCCATCCCCTCCGCCAGTTCCCCCTCCCACACCCGATCCGTGAACATCTTCCCCCCTCGCGCCGGGGCCGCGGTGCGGCGCGTCACGCAGCACCTGGGCGTCCGGCGCCAAATTGCGACAGACCCCTGCCCCACATCCCAGCCCGCGAAGCTGCGCTGGAGCAGGCTGCGTTGAGAGCGGGATTCAACGTTTTCGGTGATTCCACCTCAACGCATCCCGCTCTAGCCCCGCCCAGGCACCGGCTCCGGCGCGAGCGGCCGCAGGCGTCGCAGCAAGGCGAAGAGCGCCTCGCGGTCCACGGGCTTCGCAATATGAGCGTCCATGCCGGCGGCGCGGCACTCCTCGACTTCCTCGGACATCGCCGAGGCGGTCACGGCGATCACTGGCGTGCGGTTCAAGGGCGGCGGCAGCGCACGGATGCGGCGCGTCGCCTCCAGCCCGTCCATCCCGGGCATCCGCACATCCATCAGCACCGCGTCGAACTGGCCAGCCTCCACTTGCGCCAGCGCCTCCGCGCCATCGGTGGCGAGGCTCACCTGATGACCCGCGGCGCTGAGCAGCGCGCGCATGAGGATGCGGTTGGGCGCGATGTCATCGGCGACCAGCAGACGCAGCGAGGGCACGGCGGCGGCCTCGCTTGGCGCGCCGGGCGCGTCCACGGGCAGGCGCGCGGGCTCCAGCGGCAGTTCGAGCCAGAAGGTGGCGCCCTGGCCCGGTACGCTTTCCACGCCGACGCGCCCCTTCATCAGTTCCGCGAGACGCGCCGTGATCGCGAGGCCGAGGCCCGTGCCGGAGCTTTCCGAATCACCCGCCCGTCCGAGCTGGGTGAAGTCCTGGAACAGCCAGTCGCGCTTTTCCTCGGGCACGCCCGGGCCGCTGTCCTCTACCTCGATGCGGACCATGCCGCCGGCCCGCGCCGCGACGCGCATGGTGACGTGCCCGCCCTGCGGCGTGAACTTCACGGCGTTGGAGAGCAGGTTCAGCAGCATCTGGCGCAGCCGCGTCGCGTCCGCCTCGACGGCCGCGGGCAGGCCCGGCGCGGTGTCGAGCCGCAGCGCGATGGCCTTGCGGCTGGCCTCCGGGCCCAGCAGGCCGAGGCAGCCTTCCAGCAGCGGGCCGAGGGCGATGGGCGCCGGCGCCAGCTCCAGCTTGCCGGCGTTGATCTTGGCGAGGTCCAGCAGCCGGTTCACCAGGTCGCGCAGATGCATCCCGGCCTCGTGCAGCAGACGAAGCTGGTCATATTGCGCGGCGGCGGGCGCGCTGCCGGAGAGCAGCAGTTCCGCGAAGCCCAGGATGGCATTCAGCGGCGTCCGCAACTCGTGCGACATGCGGGCGAGGAACATGCTCTTCGCCTCGGCCGCCGCCTCCACCTCCGCCATGGCGTGCTTCAGCGCCGTGATGTCGGTGCGCAGGCTCACGATATGGCCCGCGCGCGTGCGGCGCTCCAGCGCGTGCGCCCAGCGCCCGCCGGTCAGCGGGACCTCACGGCTCGGGCTGTCGGGCCCGGCCGAGCGGATGCGTTGCAGCAGGTCCGCGATCCAGCGCTCGTTCTCGGGCGTCAGCGGGCCGGACGCATGGACATAGGAGTCGCTGGCCACCCCGGCCCTGATCAACCCCTCAAGCGTGGTGCCGGCCCGCAGCGCCGGGGCGAGGCGCGGGAACATGGCGAGATAGGCCTCGTTCCAGAGGAAGATGCGCTCCTGCGGGTCGCACACATAGAGGCCGGAGGGGAGCGTGTTGATGATCTCGCGCAGCAAGGTCTCCGCCGCGCCGCGACGGGCGATCTCGGCACGCGCCTCCTCCTCGGCATAGCGGCGCGCCGTGATGTCGGTCTCGACCGCGATGAAGCCGCTGAGCGTGCCGTCCGCGGCCCGGATGGGGGTGGCCTCGATCTCGATCCAGTAGGAGCTGCCGTCCTTGCGGTGGTTCACGATCGAGACATGGAACCCCTCGCCCGCACGGACGGCCTCGCGCATCAGCGTCACGGTGGCCGGGTCGGTGCCCGGCCCCCGCAGCACGGAGCCGGGGCTGCGGCCCAGCAGGTCGGCGAGGCTGTAGCCCGTGGTGCGCACGAAGGCCTCGTTCACCCACTCGGTGCGTCCCGCCGCATCGGTGATGATGACGGGCGTCGTCATCTGCTGCACCACCAGGGCCAGGCGGGCATGCTCGGCGCGGCGCGCCGCGAGCTCCGTGATGTCCTCCATGATGCCGACGAGAAGGTTCTTGCCGTTCGGGCCGCGAAGCGCACGCCCGCGCAGCCTGACCGTCAGCGCGCGGCCGCGCGCCGTGACGAAGGGCAGGTCGAGATCCCAGGGCGTGCCGTCGCGAAAGGACTGTTCCAGCGCCTGGCGCAGGATGGTCTGCCCGGGTTCGGGGTAGAAGCGCAGCCCGGCGTCGAGCCTGGGAACGTAGCCTTCCTCCACCTCATGCAGTTCGCGCGTCCGCCGGGACCAGAAGAGGACACCATCATCGAGATTCGCGCGCCAGGCGCCGATATTGGCCAGGGCGAGCAGTTCGCCATCGCCCAGGCCGGCCTCGGCCCATTCCCCGGAGGTGAGGAAGCTCGTCATCACGCCGCTCCGTTCGGGTGGTTCTCGGCGTTGCGGCGGCACATGTCTTGCAAATTCGGCCCTGGGTCGGCGATGGCGGTTCCGGAAAATGGTCGCAACGCGTCCTCTCCGCGTGGCTGACAGGCGCGTGGTTCCACACAGTCGCCTTACGGCCGTGCGGAGCCTGATGTTTTCTCGCGCATAGGACGAGGCGGCATGAACCGCCTCAACCAGCGATAGATTTGCGATGTCAGAAAATTACGTATTTTTTTCCATGTGGTCAACGACGCAACGCCTTGGCGTGCCGGCGCCGTTCGCAAGGGCGGCGATGCCGCCGCCCCCTCACATGGCCCGGGCTATTTCCCGCCTCAGCTTCCCGCGCCCTCGATCACATTGCCGAAGCGTTCCCAGCTTCCCCCATTCCAGCGCTGCAGCTGCATCTGGCGGATCACGTTGTAGTTATCGGGCTGGCTCTGCACCATGACGCCCGGCAGCAGGGTGGCGAGCTGCATGGGGCGGATGTTGCGGGCCTGGTTCATCACATTCTCGCGGCTGAAGTCGTTGCCGCATTGGCGCAGCACCTGGATCATGGTCGCGCCCACGCCATAGCCGTAGGTGTAGTTGTTGTCGCCCAGATCGCCATCGGGGATGTAGCGCTGCATGAACTGGCGCCATTCATTCATGCCGGGGTCGTTGGCCCAGGCGGGGTCGGACTGGTCCTTGCGGTAGTCGGAGGTGATGAGGCCCACCCCCTTCTCCACCCCGGCCGGCTGCATGACGACGCCGACCGAGACCGAGACATTGGTCATGAACATCATCGGCCGCCAGCCGATGTCGTGCACGCGCCGGATGGCCTGGGCGGCGAAGCGCGGGATGACGCCGCAGATCAGCACATCGGCGCCCGTCGCCTGGAGCTGGACGATCTGGCTGTCAATGGTGGGGTCCGTCGCCTCGTTCGTGGCGGTGACGACCATGGAGCGGAAACGATCACCCAGCACGTCCTGCACGCCGTGCAGGTAGTCCCGCCCGAAATCATCGTTCTGGTAGAGCAGCGCGATCTTCGCATTGGGCCGCTGTTCCAGCACGTGCTTGGTGTAGATCTGCGCCTCGACGCGATAGCTGGGCTGCCAACCCATCGTGTAGGGAAATTCGCGCGGGTTCGCCCATTTGTCGGCGCCGGTGGCCAGGAACAGATGCGGCACGCGGCGCTGGTTCACATAGCGGTGCACCGCGTTGTTGGTGGGCGTGCCGAGCTGGTTGAACAGGAAGGCCACCCGGTCACGCTCCACCAGGCGGCGGGTCTGTTCCAGCGTGCGCGGGGGCTGGTAGCCATCGTCATAGACGGTGAAGCGCACGCGGCGACCGCCCACCCCGCCCTCATCGTTCAGGCGGCGGAACATGCCCTCGAGGCAGCGCGAGATGACGGAATAGGAGGAGGCGGGGCCGGACAGGGCGTTGGTGCTGCCGATATGGATCTCGGTGGCCGTCACGCCGGGCGCTTCCTGCGCGGCGGCGATCTGCGGCGCGGCCAAGGCGCCGGCGCTGCCGGCGAGGAGAAGGCGGCGGGTGGTCGTCATGGATGTGTTCCTCTCGTTTCTTGTTGTGTTGGTCAGGGCGCACGCCCGCCCAGCCGGGCGAGGACGCGGCGCACCAGCCCCGCGACCCCATCGGGCAGGACGAACAGAAACACGATGAGAATGATGCCGTAGATCACGCCCGGCGCGGCGCGGCTGATGCTCTCCGCGATGTTCGGCACGAAGAGCACGAAAAGCCCGCCGAAGACGGAGCCCAGGATGGACGCCACACCCCCCACCACCATGCCGACAAACAGCGAAATGGAGAGCAGGAAGGTGAAGCTGTCGGGCGCCACGAACTCCACCGCCGCGGCCGAGAGCGCGCCGGCCACGCCCGTGATCATCGCGCTCACCGCGAAGGCGCGGGTCTTCAGCGCGGCGATGTCCATGCCCATGGCCTCGGCGGCCGTCGGGTGGTCGCGCGTCGCCATCAGCGCGCGGCCGATGCGCCCGCGGATGAGGTTCCAGGCGAGCAGATAGCAGAGGGCCGCCACCACCAGCGCGACCAGATACATGAATTGGTCGGGCGTGATGGCGACCTGCGCGGTCAGCCAGGCGGGCGGTTCGGGCTTCATCAGGAAGAGGCCCTGCACGCCGCCCGTCCAATCCTCCAGCGCCCGGTGCTTGAGCAGTTGCGGCACGGCCACGGCCAGCGAGAAGGTGACGAGCGCCAGGTACAGTCCCCCCAGCCGCAGCGCCGGCAACCCCACCGCATAGCCCACCATGCCGCAGATGGCCGCGGCGAAGGGCAGTGTCGCGTAGAAGGACCAGTCGGCCTGGGCCATCAATATGGCCGTGACATAGGCGCCGATGGCGAAGAAGGCGCCATGCCCGAGCGAGATCTGCCCATTGTAGCCGGTGACGATGTTCAGCCCCAGCACGGCCAGCGACATGATGACGGCCATGGTGAGCTGGAACAGATGGAAGCTCTCCAGCAGCCAGAGCGGCGCGAGGGCCGCGGCCAGCGCCAGCGCTAGCCACAGGCCGCGCCTTGCGATGCTGACGCGGGGCGCGGCGGCGGCGAGGGTCGGCGTCTCCTGGATCGCGCTCATCGCTCACACCCTCGAGAAGACGACGCGGCCGAACAGCCCGGAGGGCTTCAGCACCAGCACGCCGATGATGATGACGAGCGCCACCGAGAGCTTCAGCTCCGTGCCCACGATGTAGGCGCCGGCCAGATTCTCCAGCACGCCCACCAGGAAGCCGCCGACCACCGCGCCCGGCGGGTTGTCGATGCCGCCCAGCAGCGCGCCGGCGAAGGCGTAGAGCAGGATGCCCAGCATCATGTTCGGGTCGAGGAAGACGATGGGCGCGACCATCATCCCCGCCACGGAACCGATGGCCGCCGCCAGCCCCCAGCCCAGCGCCAGCATCACATCCACCCGGATGCCCACGAGGCGCGCCGAGCGCGGGTTGTACGCCGCCGCGCGCATGGCCAGCCCGAGCGAGGTCTTCGTGAAGAACAGATAGACCAGCACCAGCACCGCCAGTGTCACGCCCACGCTGCCCAGCTGGTGCGCCGAGAGCAGCCCGCCCAGCATCGGCCCCCCGCCCTCGAAGGGCGAGGGAAACACCTTCGTCGTGTAGCCGAACACCCAGCCCGTGAGGTTCCCGATGATGAGCAGCATGCCGATATAGACGCCCACATGCGTCAGGATCGGCGCGTGCTGCACCGGGCGCATGATGAGGCGTTCCACCAGCGCGCCCATCACGAAGGAGACGGCGAGCGTCGCGCCGAAGGCCACCCAGTAGGGAAACCCCGCCTGGATGAAGGTGAGGGCGATGAAGGTGGAGAGCGTCGCCATCTCGCCCTGGGCGAAATTCACATGGTGCGTGGCCTGGTAGATCATGACGATGGCCAAGGCGACGGAGGCATAGATGCCCCCGTCGCGATGCCGGCCGCCAGCTGGAGAAGGAAGGCATCCATGATTCAGTACCCGAGGTAAGAGCGGCGAATGGCCTCGTCCTGCCGGATTTCGGCGGCGGGGCCGGACATGACGATGCGCCCCGTCTCCAGCAGGTAGGCGCGGTCCGCGAGTTCGAGGGCCAGGTTCGCATTCTGCTCCACCAGCAGGATGCCCACGCCGCTCTCGGCGCGGATGCGGCGGAGGATGCCGAAGATGTCCTGCACGATGAGCGGCGCGAGGCCGAAGCTCGGCTCATCGAGCAACAGGAGTTTCGGCCGCAGCAGCAGGGCGCGCGCGATGGCGAGCATCTGCTGCTCGCCGCCCGAGAGCGTGCCCGCCTGCTGCTTCCAGCGCTGCTTCAGGCGCGGAAACCACTCCCACATGCGCTCGAAGTCGCGCTGCACCTCATTGTCGCGGCGCACATAGGCGCCGAGCCGGAAGTTTTCCTCGACCGTCAGCTCCATGAAGGTGCCGCGGCCATCGGGCACATGGGCCACGCCGCGGCGGGCAATGTCCTCGGTGGCGAGACCCGTGATGCGCTGGCCGGCCAGGCTCACCTCGCCCTCCGCGCGCACCATGCCGCAGACAGCGCGCAGCGTCGTGGTCTTGCCCGCGCCATTGGCGCCGAGGAGGGTGGTCACACCCCCCTCCTCCACCGCGAAGTCCAGGCCGTGCAGCACATGGGTGGGGCCATAGCCGGCGCGCAGCCCGCTCACTTCAAGCAGCATGCGCGGCCTCCGCATGGCCATCGCCCAGATAGGCGCGGATCACCTCGGGGCTGGAGCGGACCTCGTCCGGCGTGCCGTCCGCGATCTTCTTGCCGAAATCGAGCGCCACCACCTTGTCGGAGACGCGCATCACCAGGCTCATGTGATGCTCGACCAGCAGGATGGCCAGGTCGAAGCTGCGGCGGACATGCTGGAACAGCTCCGCCAGCTCATCCACCTCGCCATGGTTCAGCCCGCCCGCGGGCTCATCCAGCAACAGCAGCTTGGGTTCGCTGATGAGGGCGCGGGCCATCTCCACGCGTTTCTGCGTGCCGAAGGGCAGGTCCACCACCAGCTTGTCCGCCACGGCGTCGAGCTGCAGCAGATGGATGAGTTCGCGTGCGCGCCGCGCGGCCGCCGCTTCCTCGGCCCGCGCGCGCGGCAGGCGCAGCGCATTGGCGAGGAAGCCCGCGCTTCCGGCCGAATGCGCGCCGGCCAGGATGTTCTCCCGCACCGTCATGGATTTGAACAGCGCGAGGTTCTGGAAGGTGCGCCCCAGCCCCAGCGGCGCCATGCGGTGCCGCGGCATGCCCGTGGTGACGGTGCCCGCGAAGCGCACCTGGCCCTCCTGCGGGCGGTAGATGCCGCTGATCACGTTGAACAGCGTGGTCTTGCCCGCGCCATTGGGGCCGATGAGGCCGCAGATCTGGCGCTCCCCCACGTCGAAGGAGACGCCGCCCACGGCGGTGACGCCACCGAAGCGCACCACGATGTCCCGAACCTCAAGCAGCGCCACGCGCCGCACCTTTCCCGCGCGCAGGCGCTCGCCGCGCGGACTCCCCCCTGGACCCCATCTTTCCTCCATGACCCGGCGCTTCTGGTGCACCGTTGCCGCAACCATTAGCGACGAGGTTCGCGGCGCAAAGCAAGCATGAATTTGGAGGTGGTCGCGCGGTGTGGCGGGCGTTCCAAAATCAGCGCCTCATCCCGCAAAGGAAGAATGCACCGCAAACGCATTGAAGTGGCGGCGCGAAGCCCGATAGGCTCCCGGCCAAAGGGAGAAAACCATGTCCAAAGTGACCCCGCCTTCGCGGCTCGACGTGCTTGTCGTGGGTGCCGGCTTCGGCGGCATGTACATGCTGCATCGGCTGCGCGGCCTCGGCCTCGCCGCGCATGTGGTGGAGGCCGGGGCGGGCGTGGGCGGCACCTGGTACTGGAACCGCTATCCCGGCGCGCGCTGCGACGTGGAGAGCATGCAGTATTCCTACTCCTTCCACGACGAATTGCAGCAGGGCTGGCGCTGGTCCGAACGCTTCGCCGCCCAGCCCGAAATCCTGCGCTACGCGAACCATGTGGCCGATGTGCTGGACCTGCGGCGCGACATCAGCTTCGAGACGCGCGTGACGGGCGCGCGATGGGATGAAAGCGCCGGCGAATGGCGCGTGGCCACTGACCGCGCGCAGGAGATCACGGCGCGGCACTTGGTGCTGGCGACGGGCTGCCTCTCCTCCGCGCGGCTGCCGGACATTCCGGGCATCGAGCGCTTCACGGGCCGCGTGCTGCACACCGGGCAATGGCCGCATGAGGGCGTGGATTTCACCGGCCAGCGCGTGGGGGTGATCGGCACCGGCTCCTCCGCCATCCAGGCCATTCCCGTGATCGCGGAGCAGGCGCATGTGACGGTGTTCCAGCGCACGCCCAATTTCTCCATCCCCTCGCGCAACGCGCCTATGGACGAGCCCTACGAGCAATCCTGGAAGCAGGACTACGCGGCGCGGCGCGCGGCGGCGCGGAAGATGCGCACGGGCATTCTCTACGAACTCAATCCGAAATCCGCGCTGGAAGTGACCGAGGCCGAGCGCGAGGCGGAATACGAACGCCGCTGGCAGGCGGGCGGCACGGCCTTCATGGCGTCCTTCAGCGACCTGCTGCTGAACAAGGAGGCGAACGACACCGCCGCCGAGTTCGTCCGCCGCAAGATCCGCGCGATGGTGCATGACCCCGCGGTGGCCGAGGCGCTGGCGCCCACCAACCACCCCATCGGCACCAAGCGCATCTGCGTGGACACGCGCTATTACGAGACCTTCAACCGCGAGAATGTCCGGCTGGTGGACCTGCGCCGCGACCCGATCGAGGAGGTGACGGAGGGCGGCATCCGCACCCGCGCCGGCCTGCACGAATTCGACACGCTGGTCTGCGCCACGGGCTTCGACGCCATGACGGGCACCATCCTGGCCATGGATCTGCGCGGGGCGGGCGGGCTGTCCTTGCGGCAGCTCTGGGCCGATGGGCCGCGCGCGCATCTCGGGCTGATGGTGGCGGGCTTCCCCAACATGTTCATGATCACGGGGCCGGGCAGCCCCTCCGTGCTGTCCAACATGATCGTGTCCATCGAGCAGCATGTGGATTGGGTCACGGAGCTGCTGGCGCGGATGCAGGCGCGGGGCCTGACCCGCGTGGAACCCACGGCCGAGGCGCAGGAGGAATGGGTCGCGCATGTGAACGAGGTGGCGCACCGCACCCTCTATCCCCAGGCGAATTCCTGGTACATGGGCGCCAATATTCCGGGCAAGCCGCAGCTCTTCATGCCCTATGTGGGCGGGGTTGGCACCTATCGCGAACGCTGCGATGCCATCGCGGCCGAGGGTTATCCGGGCTTCACGCTGACGGCGGGGGCGCGGGCGGTGGCGGCGGAGTAAGGCTCAGTTGGCCGTGTGGCCGCCATCCGCGGCCATCGCCTCGCCCGTCACGAAGCCCGCGCGGTCCGACAGCAGCCACACCACCGCATCCGCGATCTCCTCCACCGTGCCGATGCGGCGCAGCGGCACGCGGGCCAGGATCGCCTCGCGCCGCCGCGCGATGCTGGGGCTGGCGAGCGGCGTCTCGACATAGCCCGGGCAGATGGCGTTCACCCGCACCCCCTGCCCCGCATGGTCCAGCGCGGCACTTCGCGTCAGGCCGATCACGGCGTGCTTGGCGGCGACATAGGCGCCGGCCTTGGGAAGCGCGATGCGCCCGGCGATGGAGGCGGTGTTCACGATGGAACCACCCCCGCCCGCCGCCATGGCCGGGACCTGGTGGCGCAGGCAGAGGAACACGCCCGTCAGGTTCACGCCCAGCACGCGCGACCATTCCTCGGGCGTGATCTCCGCGAGCGGCTGGGCCTCCACGGGGGCCACGCCCGCATTGTTGAAGGCGCAGTCCAGCCGGCCCCAGGTGTCGAGGGCGGCCTGGACCATGGCGGCGACCTCGGCCTCGATTGTCACGTCGCAGGGCTGGGCGTGGGCCTCGCCGCCGGCCTGGCGGATGGTCTCGGCCACGCGCGCGGCCCCTTCGCCGTCACGGTCCGCGACCAGCACGCGGGCCCCTTCCTCGGCCATGCGCAGCGCGGTGGCGCGGCCGATGCCCGACGCCCCGCCCGTGACCAGCGCCACCTTGCCTTGCAGCAGCATCGCCCGCGCCCTCCCTTGCCTTGCCAGCAGTGCAGCATGGCGGCGGGGCGCGAGGGAAGGTGCTGGCCGCTATTCCACCCGGATGTTGGCGGCGCGGATCACCTCGCCCCAATCGGCGCGGTCGCGGGCGATGGTGCGCGCGAAGGTGGCGGGGTCCTCGAAATTGGGCGCGAGCCCGCTGTCGAGCAGACGCTGCCGCAGCAGCGGCACCTCCAGCCCGGCCCGGACCGCCGAGGCCCAACGGGCGATCGCCTCCTCGGGCATGCCGCGCGGGCCGCAGAGGCCGAACCAGCCGATCACCTCCAGGCCGGGCACGATGTCCGGCAGGCGGGGCGCGTCGGGGAAGTCGGGCCAGCCCTGGCGGTCGCCCATGGCCAGCAGGCGGAGTTGCCCGCCCTTGATCTGGCCCATCACGTCGCCGAGGTTGGTGATCAGCAAATCCGCCCGGCCGGCGATGACATCCACCGCGGCCAGCGCCGCGCCCCGATATGGCACGTGCAGCAGGTCAATGCCCGCCATGCGCTTCAGCCGCTCGCCCGAGAGGTGCTGCGCCGCGCCATAGCCCGCGCTGGCATAGGTGAGCGCGCCGGGCCGGGCGCGCGCCGCCGCGATCAATTCCTCCAGCGTGCGATAGGGGCTGTTGGCCCCCGTCACCACCACATAGGAGGAGCGCGCGACATTCGCGATGGGCACCAGGTCGCGCCCCACATCAATGGGCAGGTTCATGCCCGGCAGTTCGGGGCTGATGGTCATGGGCCCCATGGGGCAGAGCAGCACGGTGGCGCCGTCGGGCCGGCTGCGGACCACGTATTCGGCCGCGATGAAGCCGCTGCCGCCGGTGCGGATGTCCACCACCGCGCGATGGCCCAGTTCGCCGGCGGCGCCCTCCGCCACCACGCGCGCCGCGATGTCGGTGGTGCCGCCGGCCGCAAAGCCCACCACGACGCGGGTGGGCCGGTCGAAGGGGGATTGTGCCTGGGCAAGCCCCGCCCCCGCCAGCAGGACGGCCAGGCCGCCCAGGATGCTGCGTCGGATCATTGTTTTTTCCTCCCTTGGTTCGCGCCCGTTCAGGGCCGCATTTGCAGTCTCGACGGTGTGGGCTGGCGCAGCGGGTCGGCCATGCGGGCGAAGTCGCACAGCAGGGGCCGCGTCTCGCGCGGGTCGATGATCTCCTCCACCCAGAAGGCCTCGGCCGTGCGGAAGGGCGAGCGGAGCTGGTTCAGCCGCTCCTCGATCTCCGCGAGCTTGGCCGCGGGGTCTTCGGCCGCATCCAGCTCGGCGCGGTAGGCGGCCTCGATGCCCCCCTCCAGCGGCAGCGAGCCCCAGCGCGCCGAAAGCCAGGCGTAGCGCAGCGAAAGCCGCCCCGCCGGCTGGTGCGCCGCGCCCGCCACGCCGAAGGCGTTGCGGATGACGATGGTGCACCAGGGGATGGTGGCCTGGTTCATCGCCGCCATGGCGCGCACGCCGTGGCGGATGGTGGCAGCGCGCTCCGCCTCCAGCCCCACCATGAAGCCCGGGCAGTCCATCAGGTAGACCACCGGCAGATGGAAGGTCTCGGCCAAGTCAATGAAGCGCACCACCTTCTGGCAGGTGTCCGCGGTCCAGGAGCCGCCGTAGAAGAACGGGTCGCTCGCCATGAGCGCGACCGCGCGGCCATCGAGCCGCGCGAGGCCGGTGATGAGCGAACGGCCGAACATCCGCCCCATCTCGAAGAAGGAGCCGCGGTCCACCACGCGCTCGATGATGGGGCGCATCTGGTAGACGCGCCGCCGTTCGCGCGGGATGGCGTTCATCAGCGCCTCGTCGCGCCGCCCGGGGTCGTCCTCGCAGGGGAGGATGGGCGAGACCTCGTGCACCGAGGACGGCAGATAGGAGAGGAAGCGGCGGGCGCAGGCGAAGGCCTCCTCCTCCGTGTCCACGGCGTGGTCCACGGCGCCCGCCTTGCACTGCGTCTCCCAGCCGCCCAGCTCCTCCTTGGTGACGGGGGCGCCGAGGCGGGAGACGACGGGCGGGCCGGCCACGAACATGGCGGAACTCTTGGTCATCACCGAATAATGGGTGGAGGCGAGGCGCGCGGCCCCCAGCCCCGCCACCGAACCCAGCCCCAGCCCGACCACCGGCACGGCCGAGAGGTTCAGCGTGGTGTAGTGGAACAGCCCCGTGCCGCCGACGCCGCCGGGCAGGTTCGCGCGCCCCGTCGTCTCGATCGTCTTGACCGAGCCGCCGCCGCCCGAGCCCTCGATGACGCGCACGATGGGCATGCGGAACTCATGGGCCATGCGTTCGGCCATCAGCGGCTTTTCGCGGATGGTGGCGTCGGCGCTGCCGCCGCGCACGGTGAAGTCATCGCCCACCAGCACCACGCGCCGCCCGTCCAGGGTCGCGCGGCCCCAGACGCAGTTGGAGGGCGTCAGTTCCAGCAGCCGCCCCTGCGCGTCGTACTCCGCCTTGCCCGCGATGGCGCCGACCTCGTGGAAGGAGCCGGGGTCGGCCAGCTTCTCGATGCGCTCGCGCACGGTCAGCCGCCCGGCCTCGTGCTGGCGGCGCACCTTGGCCTCGCCGCCCATGCGTTTCGCGTGGGATTCGCGCAGGCGCAGCTCGTCCAGCTCGGGCTGCCAGAGGCCGGGCTTGGGCGTGGCGGGGGTCTCGGGCGGGGGCGATGCGGACATATACGGTCTTCCCAGGGTCAGGCGGGGCTGGGCACGGCCACGCCGCGCTGCCGGAAGGTTTCGAGGAAATGCGTGTCCACGCCGCCCGCTTGCATCTCGGGCGTGCGCAGCAGCGCGGCCAGGAAGCCAGAGTTGAGACGGATGCCCTCGGCGCGGCAGGAGTCCAGCGCCTCAGCCAGCCGCTCCAGCGCCGCCGCACGGTTGGGCGCGTGGATGATGAGCTTCGCGATCATCGGGTCATAGAAGGGCGTCAGCGTGTCGCCGGCGCGCACGCCCGCATCCACGCGCAGCCCCTCGGCGGGCGGGGGCAGGTCGAGTGCGGCGATGTGCCCCGGCGAGGGCAGAAAATTGCGCGCCGGGTCCTCGGCGCAGAGGCGCGCCTCGATGGCGTGGCCGGTGAGGCGCACCTCCTCCTGGCGCAGCGGCAGCCTCTCGCCGGCCGCGATGCGCAGCTGCCATTCCACGAGGTCGAGCCCCGTGATCATCTCCGTGACCGGGTGCTCCACCTGCAGCCGCGTGTTCATCTCGATGAACCAGATGCTGTCCGGCCCCAGCGGGCGGGCGGCATCGGCCACGAACTCCACGGTGCCGGCGCCGACATAGCCCACCTCCCGCGCCAGGGCGGTGGCGCGCCGGCCCAGTTCCGCGCGGAGGGCCGGGTCCATGCCCGGGGCGGGCGCCTCCTCGACCAGCTTCTGGTTCCGCCGCTGGGGCGAGCAGTCGCGCTCGCCCAGATGGATCACATTGCCGTGCTGGTCGGCGAAGACCTGCATCTCGATGTGGCGGGCCTCAGGGATGAATTTCTCCAGCAGCACGGTGCTGTCGCCGAAGGCGGCCGCCTCGCGCCGGGCGGCGGCCAGCGCCGCGGGGAAGCCCGCCGCATCCGCCGCGCGCCGCATCCCGCGCCCGCCGCCGCCCGCCACCGCCTTGATCATGACGGGGTAGCCGATGCGCTGGGCCGCCTGTTCCAGTTCCTCATCGGAGGCATCGCCCTCATGGCCGGGCAACAGGGGCACGCCCGCGCGGCGGGCCACCGCCTTGGCCGCGGCCTTGCCACCCATGGCGCGGATCGCGCTCGCAGGCGGGCCGATGAAGAGCAGCCCGGCCGCGGCGCAGGCCTCGGCGAAATCCGCGTTCTCGCTCAGGAAGCCGTAGCCGGGGTGCACCGCCCTCGCCCCCGCCTCCCGCGCGGCGGCGAGGATGGCCGGGATGTTCAGGTAGCTCTCGGCCGGGCGCGGCGGGCCGATGCGGATGGCCCGGTCGGCGGCGGCCACATGCATCGCATCGGCATCGGCGTCGGAGAACACCGCGACCGTCGGCACGCCCAGGCGGCGGCAGGTGGCGGCGATGCGGCAGGCGATCTCGCCGCGGTTCGCGATGAGGACGGGGCCGATCACCTCAGGTCTCGATCCGCGCCACCGCCTGGCCTTCCGCGATCTGGTCCCCCTCCGCGACCAGGATGGCGGTGACGGTGCCATCGGCCGGCGCGAGGACCGGGATCTCCATCTTCATGGATTCGAGGATGATGATGGCGTCGCCCTCGCTCACGCGCGCGCCGGGTCCGGCCTCGATCTTCCACACCGCGCTGGTCAGTTCGGCAAGGACGGTGATCTCGGCCATGGCTTTCCTCCGGAGATTTTGTTTTGTTATCACAAATCCGGGCCCGCCGCGCGTCAAGTGCGCCAGGGCCCTGAATCGATGAGAGGGATGGTGATGGCGGATCTGGCGCCGGAGGTGCCGAGCGCGGAACGTGTCGCGGGGCGCGTGCACCAATGGCTGCGGCAGGAGCTGATGCGCAGCCGCTTCCGCCCCGGCGAGAAGCTGAAGCTGCGCCAACTGGCCGAGGAGCTGGGCGTCAGCCTGACCCCGGTGCGCGAGGCCATTGCGCGGCTGGTCAGCGAGAATGCGCTGGAACAGCTCGACCACCGCTCCGCCCGCGTGCCGCTCTTCTGCGAGGCGCGGCTGCGGGAGGTGTGCGAGCTGCGGATGGAGCTGGAGGGCAAGGCCGCCGAACGCGCGGCCGAGCGCGTGACGCCGGCCGATGTGGCGCGGCTGGCCGCCATCCATGCCCGCATGACGGAGGCGCGCCTCGCCGACCGCCGCCCCGAGATGATGGAGGAGAATGAGCGTTTCCACCTGACGCTCTGCGCCATGGCGGGGATGCCGGTGCTGCTGCAGATCGTTGAAAATCTCTGGCTGCGCTGCGGGCCGTTCAACTTCGCGCTGCTGAGCATGCGGCTGCTGCACCGCCCGGAGGAACATCCGCACAATGACGTGATCCGCGGCCTGGCCTCGGGCGATGGGGCGCTGGCGCGGCTGGCCATCCAGCGCGACATCGCGGTCTATGCGGAGGCCATCCGGCGGCGCGTGCCCGCCGCGACGGACTGACAGGCCGGGTCTACGGAATTTCTTGATCACAGATTCTCAGCCATGCGCCGCACGGGTGGCGCTGCCGGACCGCGCGAGCAACGCGTTGCGCCGGCCCTGGCCATCTGGGAACCTCCCGGCACCACCGGCGCAGACCGGTGGAGCAAGAACGACCAGGAGGAACACCATGCGCCTGTCCCGCCGGACCCTTGTCCTGCCCGCCATCGGGCTCGCCCTCGCCGCCCCCGCCGTCCATGCCCAGGCGGCCTGGCCGCGCGCCCGGCCCATCCGCCTGGTGGTCGGCTTCCCGCCCGGCGGCTCCGGGGATTTCCTGGCGCGCATCTTCGCGGAGATGCTGGGCCGCGCGCTGGACCAGGTGATCGTGGTGGACAACCGGCCCGGCGCGGCCGCCACCATCGCGGCCACGCATGTCGCGCGCTCGGCGCCCGATGGCTACACCATCCTGCTGGGGGGCAGCGGCTCCCAGGCCATCAGCCCGGCGCTCTATGCCGCGGTGAATTTCGACCCGGTGCGGGATTTCACGCCCATCACCCGGCTGACGGACCTCACGGGCATCATCGCGGCACGGCCGCAGCTTGGCATCGGCAACCTCGCGCAGCTTATCGAGCGGGTGCGGGCCGAGCCGGGGCGGTGGAATTTCGGGACGCCGGGCAATGGCACGCCCTGGCACCTGGCCGGGGCCACACTGGCGCGGCTCGCTGGCATCCAGCTCACGCATGTGCCCTTCCGGGGCGGCGGCGCCTCGCTGCACGCGGCACTCGCGGGCGATGTGGAGCTGCTGGTGGGCACGCCGCCTGTGCTGTTGCCGGCCATCCGGACGGAGCGGATGCGCGGCCTGTCGCTGACCAGCCGCGAGGCCTCGCGCGCCATCCCGGATGTGCCGGGCACGGCGGAGGCGGGGCTGCCCAGCCTCGATGTCGCGGGCTGGTGGGGGTTCTTCGGGCCCGCCGGACTGCCGGACGACATCCGCGACAAGCTGTTCGAGGTCTCTGTGTCGGCGGTGTCGGACACGGATGTGCAGGCGCGCATCGCGACCGAGGGGCTGCAGGCCTGGCCCTCACGCTCGCCCGCCGAGTTCGCGGAATTCATGGGGCAGCAGATCCCCTTCTGGGCGGAGCTGGTGCGGACGGCGGGGGCGCGGTCGGAGTAGCGTGGCGGCCTTTGCCGCGAGGGCGATTCACCGCTTCGGCGATGCCGCCTGCGCGGGATCGCCCTCTAGAGCATGCTGCGTTCACATGCGTTCACGCAGCCTGCTCTAACCTTTGTTGAGAGCGGGATTCAGCGTTCTCGGTGATTCCACCTCAACGCATCCCGCTCTAGCCCTCCCCCGTCGTGCTGCGCGGCACCTCCGCGCTGCCCTCACGCCGGTCGCGGTAGAGGGCGGCGCGGGCCAGCAGCATCAGCGTCACCGGCGTGGTCAGCACCATGAACACGCCGATCAGCACCTCGTGCAGCACGGGCCGGGCCTGGAGCACGGTGAAGAACAGCATGGAGGCCAGAAGAATACTGCCGATGCCGAGCGTGGTGCCGAGCGTCGGCGCGTGCACACGCTCATAGAAGTTGCGCAGCCTGAGCAGGCCGATGGCGCCCACCAGGCCCAGCCCCGCCCCCAGCAGCAGCAGCAGCGAGACCAGGATGGCGGCCCAGCCGGGCAGGCTCTCGGCATGGGTCATTCGATCACCTCGCCGCGCATGAGGAATTTGGACAGGGCGGCCGTGGCCACGAAGCCCAGCAGGGCGATGACCAGCGCGGCCTCGAAATACACCACGCTGCCGGTGCGGATGCCGAAGACCAGCAGCAGCATGGCGGCCAGCACGTAGAAGGTGTCCAGCGCCAGAACGCGGTCCTGCGCGCGGGGCCCCCGCGCCACGCGCCAGATGGCGCAGCCCATGCCGAGCGCCAGCATGAGCTGCGCGAGAAAGACCGACCAGGAGAGGATCATCGCCGTCATTCGAAGATCTCCATCAGTCGCGCCTCGTAGCGGTCCTTGATGATCCGCACCCATTCCGCCTCGTCGATCAGGTCGAGGACGTGCAGCAGCATGATGCCGCGCGCGGAATCATACTCGGCCCAGACGGTGCCCGGCGTGGCGGTCAGGATGCAGGCCAGTGCCGCCAACCCCGCCGGGCTTCGCATGTCGAGCGGAATGCGCACGAAGCCGGAGCTTCGCCCGCGCGTGCCGGGCGCCAGGATGAGGCGCGCGACCGCGTTGTTGGAACGGAACACCTCCACCAGCACGACCCAGGTGAGGCGCAGCGCCGCCACCGGCCGGCGCAGCCGCGTGGGGGCAGGGTCCAGCACGGAAAGCAGCCAGCCGCCCATCAGCGCCAGCCCCGCCCCCAGCAGCAGCGAGCCCGGGCCCAGGCTGCCGGCCAGCAGCAGCCAGAGCAGCAGCAGCGCCGCCGAGACCCAGGGGAAGGGCAGCAGGCGCCTCATGGCCGCATCACGCCGCCGACATAGCCCGCGGGCGCATGCAGCCCCGCCGCCGTGTCGTGCATGTAGCGCATCACCGGCCCCGCCATGAGGGTAAGGCCGAGGCACAGCGCCAGCAGCCCCGCCACGGGCAGGATCTCGGTCATGGCGACACGCGGCGGCGCGCCCGGCGCGGCCCAGAAGGCATCCATCCCCACCCGCGTCATGGCGATGAGGCAGGCGAGGCCCGAGAGGATCAGCGCGGCCAGCACGGCCCAGGTGGTGGCGGGCAGGCCGTCCGCCCCGGTGCCGATCAGGGGTGCGAGGATGGCGAATTTGGCGAGGAAGCCCGACAGCGGCGGCAGCCCCGCCAGCAGCAGCGCGCAGGCCATGAAACCCAGCCCCAGCAGGGCCATGATGGCGGGGATGGCGACGCCGATCTCCTCGTCATCGTCCAGGTATTCCTCCTCCGCGCCCTCGCCGAAGGCCTCGCGCGTCACGGCCAGCACGTCGGCGCCCACCTCGCGCCCGCGCTCGATCAGTTCGATCAGCAGGAAGAGGGCCCCGATGGCGAGCACGGAACTCGTCATGTAGAACAGCGCGCCGCCCGTCACCGCCACCTGCCCCGCGCCCAGGGCCGCCAGCAGCGTGCCGGAGGAGACGATGACGCAGGCGCCGGCCAGCCGCGCCATGTTCTGCGTGGCCAGCACGGCGAGCGAGCCGAAGGCGATGGTGGCGAGCCCCCCCAGCATCAGCCACATGCCACCGAAGCCCGCCGACGCCCCCGCGCCGTCGCCGAAGAGCAGCAGCCACAGCCGCAGCACGGCATAGATGCCCACCTTGCTCAGCAGGGAGAGGATGGCCGCCGCCGGCGCGCTGGCCGCGCCATAGGTGCCGGGCAGCCAGAAGCCCACCGGCCACATGGCGGCCTTGATGAGGAAGGCGACGCCCAGGATGGCGCAGCCCGTCTCCAGCAAAGCGCGGTCCTCGGCCGCGATGTCGTGCATGCGGGCCGCGAGGTCCGCCATGTTCAGCGTGCCCGCCACGCCATAGATGACGCTGACGCCCACCAGGAAGACCAGCGAGGCCGCGAGGTTGATTGCGATGTAGTGCAGCCCCGCCCGCACCCGCGCCGTGCCCGAGCCGTGCAGCGCGAGCCCGTAGGAAGCGGCCAGCATCACCTCGAAGAAGACGAAGAGGTTGAACAGGTCGCCAGTCAGGAAGGCGCCGTTCAGCCCCATGAGCTGGAACTGGAAGAGCGGGTGGAAATGCGCCCCCGCCCGGTCCCAGCGGGCCAGCGCGAAGACATGGGCGGCGAGGCCCAGCACCGAAGCCAGCACCAGCATCAGCGCGGAAAGCCGGTCCAGCACCAGCACGATGCCGAAGCTGGAAGGCCAGTTGCCCAGGCGATAGAGCTGCACCTCCGCCGCGCCCGCGGCATCGGCGCGCAGCAGCAGCAGCCCCGCCACCACCACCAGCGCGGCGGTGGCGGCCAGGCCCAGCACCGTGCGCAGGGTGCGCCACCGCTCGCCCGGCAGCATCATCAGCGCGCCGGCCAGCAGCGGGATGATGATGGGGGCGATGACGAGATGCGTCATCGGTCCTGCTCCCGCCCGTCCACATGGTCGGTGCCCGTCAGGCCGCGCGCGGCCAGCAGCACCACCAGGAACAGCGCCGTGGTGGCGAAGCTGATGACGATGGCCGTCAGCACCAGCGCCTGGGGCAGCGGGTCGGCATGGGTGGTGAGGTCGCCCACGCCGCCCGGTTCCAGCACCGGGGCCGCGCCGGTGCGCAGCCCGCCCGTGGAGAAGATGAAGAGGTTCACCGCATAGGAGAGCAGCGAGAGCCCCATGATGACCTGGAAGGTGCGCGGCCGCAGCAGCAGCCACACGCCCGAGCCGGTCAGCACCCCGATGCCGATGGCGACGAC
This sequence comes from Roseococcus microcysteis, assembly GCF_014764365.1. NCBI lineage: Bacteria > Pseudomonadati > Pseudomonadota > Alphaproteobacteria > Acetobacterales > Roseomonadaceae > Roseococcus > Roseococcus microcysteis. The sequence goes on along the minus strand of NZ_CP061718.1, from coordinate 4,038,470 downwards.
CAGCTCCATCAATCCTCTCCCGGCACCAGGGCGCGGGGCGCCGTCTCGGCCCGGCGTTCGGCGCGGTGGCCGCGGACCGACTGGTGAGCCAGCGCGATGAGCATCAGCACCGTGGCCCCCACCACCAGGGCGAAGACACCGATGTCGAAGATCAGCGCGCTGGCCGTCGGCACCCGGCCGATCCAGGGCAGCTCGGCATAGGCGAAATAGGTGGTCAGGAAGGGCATGCCGAAGAAGATGGAGGCCAGCCCCACGCCGCCGGCCAGCAGCAGCCCCGCCCCCATCCAGCGCAGCGGCAGCACGCGCAACCGCTCCTCGGTCCAGGCCGCGCCGCCGATCATGTATTGCAGGATGATGGCGATGGAAGCGGCCAGCCCCGCCGCGAAGCCGCCGCCCGGCTGGTCATGCCCGCGCAGCAGCAGGTGCACGGCCAGGATGCAGATGACGGGGAAGAGCAGCCGCGTCAGCACCGAGGGCACCAGCAGCCAGTCGGCCACCGTGTCGCCCTCGCGCCGGTCGGGGCGGGCTTCGTCCCAGGCGGATTGGTCGCGCTGCTGCTCGGGCACGTCCAGGCTGTCAGGCGCGGGGCGGAAGCGGCGCAGCAGGGCGAAGACCGTGAGTGCCACGGCGCCGAGCACGAAGATCTCGCCCAGCGTGTCGAAGGCGCGGAAATCCACCAGGATCACGTTCACCACATTGGTGCCGCCGCCCTCCGTGTAGGCGCGGGCGAGGAAATGCTGGGCCAGCAGTTCGGGGGGCGTGCGCGTCATCACCGCGAAGGCCAGCGCCGCCATGCCGAGGCCCGCCGTGATGGCGATGGCGAGGTCGCGCAGGCGGCGGCTGATGGTGACCACCTCCACGCCCGTGGCCCCCGGCTGGTCCATGCGCTTGGGCAGCCAGCGCAGGCCCAGCACCAGCAGCACGGTCGTCACCACCTCCACGAGCAACTGAGTGAGCGCGAGGTCCGGCGCCGAGAACCACACGAAAGTGATGCAGACCACCAGCCCCGCGCCCCCCAGCAGCATGACGGCGGCGAAGCGGTGGAATTTGGCCTGCCAGGCCGCGCCCAGCGCGCAGGCGGCCCCCCCAGCCAGACGAGGGCGATGATGGGGTCCACCCCCTGCGGCACCAGGTTGCCCGGCCCCACGCCGCGATGCCAGGCCGCGAAGCCCCCCGCGGCGAGCGCCAGCAACAGCACCATGCGCAGCTGCTGCTGCAAGCGCCGCGTGCCGAGCACCCCCTCCAGCCGCCGCGCGAGTCGCCAGGAGAGGAAGACCAGCGCGCGCTCGAAGATACGCCGCCCCTCCAGGCGACGGATCAGGGGCGGGCCCTCGATGCCGCTGCGCAGGTGGCGCTGCAAGGCCATGTAGAGCAGCACGCCGCCGCCAAGGGCGATCATGCTCATCACCAGCGGCAGGTTCACGCCGTGCCAGACGGCGAGGCTGTAATGGGGCGTGGCGTCGCCCAGCACCGAGCGCGCGGCGAGGTCGAGGAAGGGCCCCACCGTCGCCGCCGGCAGCACGCCCACGAAGATGCAGCCCAGCACCAGGATCTCGACGGGGAAGCGCATCCAGGCGGGGGGTTCGTGCGGCGTGCGCGGCAGGCCCTCCGGATCGGGGCCGAAGAAGGTGCCGTGGATGAAGCGCAGCGAGTAGGTGACGCTGAAGGCCGAGGCCAGCATGGCGGCCAGCGGCAGCACGAGCAGCCCGCCGGCGGAGAGCGCCTCCTCGAAGAACATCTCCTTCGAGATGAAGCCGTTCAGCAGCGGCACGCCGGCCATGGCCGCGGCCGCCACCAAGGCGAGGCGCCCCGTGAAGGGCATGGTGCGGTTCAGCCCCGACAGGCGCCGGATGTCACGCGTGCCGGATTCATGATCAATGATGCCCGCCGCCATGAAGAGCGAGGCCTTGAAGGTGGCGTGGTTCAGGATGTGGAAGATGGCCGCCACCAGCCCGAGATGGCTGTTCAGCCCGAGCAGCAGCGTGATCAGCCCCAGATGGCTGATGGTGGAATAGGCCAGCAGCCCCTTCAGGTCATGCTGGAAGATGGCGATATAGGCGCCGACCAGCAGCGTGATCAGCCCCGCCGTGCCCACGATCCAGAACCAGGCGTCGGTGCCGGCCATGACGGGCCAGAGCCGCACCATCAGGAACAGCCCCACCTTCACCAGCGTGGCCGAATGCAGATAGGCCGAGACGGGGGTGGGGGCCGCCATGGCGTGCGGCAGCCAGAAGTGGAAGGGGAATTGCGCGCTCTTGGTCAGCGCCCCCAACAGCACCAGCACCAGGGCGGGCAGATAGAGCGGGTGGTTCCGGATGGCATCGCCCGAGGCCAGCACCACGTCGAGGTCATGGCTGCCGACGATGTGCCCGATCAGCAGCATTCCCGCGAAGAGGCAGAGGCCGCCCGTGGCGGTGACCGTCAGCGCGATGCGCGCCCCATCCCGCGCCGCCTGGGTGTGGTGCCAGTAGCCGATGAGCAGGAAGGAGAAGAGGGAGGTCATCTCCCAGAAGAAGGCGAGCTGGATGAGATTGCCCGACAGCACCAGCCCGCACATCGCGCCCATGAAGGCCAGCAGGAAGGCGAAGAAGCGCGGCACCGGGTCTTCGGTGGACATGTAGTAGCGCGCATAGACCACGACCAGCGCGCCGATGCCCGTGACCATCCCGGCAAACAGCCAGGCCAGCCCGTCCATCCTGAGCACGAAGTTCAGCCCGAGCTGCGGCACCCAGGCGAATTCCGCCCGCAACACGCCGCCCTGGGAGATGGTGGGATAGGCCGTCCAGACCAGCGCCAGCCCCGCCAGCGCCACGCCGCCCGCCAGGTAGGCGGCGGCATTGCGCGCATGGGTCGCGAGAAGCGAAGCGGCCAGTGCGCCCAGGAAGGGCAGCGCGACGAGGCTGAGGAGGAGGAGGCTGTCCGACACCCTCCCTCAGCCATCCTGGCCGGGGCTGGGGGTGAGCAGGGAAGCGACCTCCTCCGGCGTGGCGGCGGCGCGCAGGCGGCGCAGCGTCTGGGGTTCGCGCAGCGCGCGGCAGGTCTCGGCCAGCGAGGGCAGGAAGCCCTCCGGCTCGGCCGCGGGCCAGAGGACGAGGATGACGAGGTCCACCGGCTCCTCGTCCCGCGCCTCGTAGTCCACGGGGCGGGCCAGGCGGGCGAAAAGCATGGTGGGGGGGATTTCGCCCTCCATCCGCGCATGGGGCAGGGCCACGCCGCGACCGAGCGCGGTGGAGCCCAGCGCCTCGCGCGCCTGCACGGCGTCCAGCACCTCGCGCTCGGGCAGGTTCAGGCGGCGGGCGGCCTCGGCGGCGAGGGATTGCAGCACGGCGCGCTTGCTGCCGCCGGCGAAGCCCAACAGCACGTCGGTGGGCGCGATCTGGATGACGTTCGTCTCGGAGGCGGGCATGCCTTGGAGATAGACAACCCCTCCCCCCGCCGCAATGCCGGGCCGCATCCGGGGTTTGCACCGGAACGCGGCGCGGCCATGCTGCCGGCATGAGAATGTCATTCGACATCGCGGTGGTGGGCGGCGGCATCGTGGGCCTGGCCGTGGCACGGGGGCTGGCGGGACGGGGCCTCGGCGTCGCCATCCTGGACGAGGGCGACGTGGCCCGGCGCGCCAGCCGCGGCAACTTCGCCCTGGTCTGGGTGCAGTCCAAGGGGCTCGGCATGGCGCGCTATGGCGCCTGGACCACGGGCAGCGCGGCGCTCTGGCCAGGCTTCGCGGCGGCGCTGCGCGCGGAGACGGGGCATGACGTGTCGCTGGCCCAGCCCGGGGGCTATTCGCTCTGCCTCTCGGAGGAGGAGCTGGACCGCCGCCGCGCCGCCATGATGCGCATGCACAACCAGCCGGGCTGGGAGCCCATCCCCTGGGAGGTGCAGGACCATGACCGCATCGCCCGCGCCATGCCCGGGTTGGGGCGGGATGTGGTGGGGGGCGTCTTCTGCCCGCTGGATGGGCATGTGAACTCGCTGCGGCTGTTCCGCGCGCTGCACACCAGCGCGCTGGCCCGCGGTGCCACCTACCTGCCGGACCATCCGGTGCGGGACATCGCGCCGCTTCCGGGGGGCGGCTTCCGCCTCACGACGGCGCAGGGCGAGATCGAGGCCGGGCGCGTCGTGCTGGCGGCGGGGCTGGGCAATGCCGCGCTGGCGCCCATGGTGGGGCTCACCGCCCCGGTGCGGCCGCAGCGCGGCCAGGTGATGGTGACCGAGCGCACCACCCCCTTCCTGCGCCACCCCGTCGCCACCCTCCGCCAGACGGATGAGGGCAGCGTGATGATCGGCGACAGCAAGGAGGAGAACCCGGTGGACGAGGCCGTGGGCCCTGGCGTGCTGGCCGCCATGGCCCGGCGCGCGGCGCGGATGTTCCCGGTGCTGGGCGGCTTGAACATCGTCCGCAGCTGGGGCGCGCTGCGCGTCATGTCGAAGGATGGCTTCCCGGTCTATGACGAGAGCGCGACGGCCCCCGGCGCCTTCCTCGTCACCTGCCACAGCGGCGTAACGCTGGCGGCCGCGCATTCCGAGGTGCTGGCGCCCATGATCGCGGGCGGGGGGCTGGAGGACTCGGTCGCCGCCTTCAGCGCGCGGAGGTTCGATGTTCCGTCGGCTGCATGAGGGCGCCACCCCCCTGCCCTTCACCTTCGAGGGCGAGGCGGTGGAAGGGCGCGAGGGCGACAGCGTGGCCGCCGCCCTGCTGGCGCTGGGCCATGCCGCGACGCGCGAGACGGGCGTCTCCGGCGCGCCGCGCGGACCCTGGTGCATGATGGGCGTCTGCTTCGACTGCCTGGTGATGATTGATGGCGTGGGCAACCGCCAGGCCTGCCTCGTGAAGCTGCGGGCGGGGATGGAGGTGCGCCGCCAGCGCGGGAAGCGGGAGGCGGAGGCGTGAGGCGCCTGGCGGACGTCGCGTCGCTGCGCGAGGGCTATGACCTCGTCATCATCGGCGCGGGCCCGGCCGGGATGGCGGCGGCGGCCACGGCGGGCGGGCGCGGCCTGTCCGTGCTCTGGCTGGACGAGAACCCGGGCATGGGCGGGCAGGTGCATCGGGGCGTGGAGGCCTCGCCGCTCGCCGCCGTGCCGGCCCTGGCAGGGGTGCCGGCAGCGGGGCGCGCGCTGGCCGCGGCGGCCGCGCGGGCCGAGGTGGAGTTCCTGCCGGGCGCCACCGTCTGGCACCTGGACGCGGCGCGGCGGGTTGGCGTCTCGGCGGGGGGCGCGGCGCGCATGGTGACGGCGCGGCGCGTCATCATCGCCACCGGCGCGCTGGAACGGCCCATGCCCATCCCCGGCTGGACCCTGCCCGGCGTGATGAGCGTGGGCGCGGCGCAGACCCTGCTGAAGGCGCAGGGGCTGGTGCCGGAGGGGCGCGTGGTCATGGCGGGGTGCGGGCCGCTGCTGTGGCTCTACGCGGCGCAGCTGATCGCGGCGGGCAGCCCGCCCGCGCTGCTGCTGGACACCACGCCGCGGGCGAATTGGCGGGCGGCGCTGCCGCATCTCTGGGGCTTCCTGCGCTCACCCTACGCGGCCAAGGGGGCGGGGCTGCTGGCGCGGGTGCGGCGGGGGGTGCGGGTGGTATCGGGCGTGGCGTCGCTGTCCATCCGCCAGGCCGATGGCGGCCTGGAGGTGATCTGGCCCGGCGGGACCGCGCGGGCCGACCGCGTGCTGCTGCACCAGGGCGTGGTGCCGCAGACGAACCTGGCCCAGGCCGCGGGCTGCGAACTGGGCTGGGACGAGGCCCAGGCCTGCTTCACGCCGCGCACCGACGCCTGGGGCGAGACGAACCTCCCGGGAATTGCCATCGCGGGGGACACGGCCGGCATCGCGGGCGCGGAGGCGGCGGAGGCCTCGGGGCATCTCGCCGCGCTGGCGGCGCTGCACGCGCTGGGCGCGCTGGACGGCGCGGCGCGGGATGCCGCCGCCGCGCCGCACCAGGCCGCCAGCGCGCGCTGGCGGCGCGGGCGCGCCTTTCTCGATGCGCTGTATCTCCCGGCGCCCGGCTTCCGTGTGGCGTCGGACGAGGCCATCGCCTGCCGCTGCGAGGAGGTGACGGGGGCGGCGCTGCGCGAGGCCGTGCGCCTGGGCGCCACCGGCCCCAACCAGGCCAAGGCCTTCCTGCGTTGCGGCATGGGCCCCTGCCAGGGGCGCATGTGCATGCTGACGGTGGTGGAGACCATCGCGGCCGCGCGGGGCGTGGCGCCTGGCAGCATCAAGCCGCTCCGCATCCGCCCGCCGGTGAAGCCCGTGACCCTGGCCGAGATCGCGGCCATGGACAGCACGGAGGCCGAGCGCGCGGCGGTGGAAGGGCGTTAGCGGCTGGTTGGGGCGCCTCAGCGCGGCCGGCAGGTGGTCAGGCTGGCGGCTGCGAAGCCGGGCACGCCGCTCGGCCCCACCACCAGGCGCATCTCGGTGTTGCCGAGCATGAGGCTCGCCTCGGAGGGAAGGCCCGTCATGCTGACGCTGCCGCCCTCCACCCCCAACCCTGCGAAGGTGACGACAGTGGCGGCGTTCAGATCCGAGGCTGTGGCGGGGGCGACAGCGCGCACGGTGATCATGCCTTCGGCGAAGCTGGTGCCGTCATCCTCCGCGCCGCGCGGCCCAATGCCGATGCGGAAGCGGCGCGACACCACGGGCCCGTCGCAGCGGGTGGCGGGTTCGGCACGGGCGATGGCGTCGGCCATGCGCGCGGGCGTCAGCCCCGCGTCCAGCCGTTCGCGCAGCCGCGCGAAGAGCGTGGCCATATCGCCCTGGGGCACCTCGCGGTCATAGCGCTGGCGCAGCGCGGCCAGAGCCGTGCGGGCGGTGTCACGTTCGGCCTGGAGGTCGCGGTTGCGCTGTTCGAGGTCACGCTGGGTGGCGAGGGCGCGCTGGAGGTTCACCTCCAGCCGCTCCACTTCGAGGCGGGCGAGCTGGGTGCCGGCCTGGTGCGCCGCATAGCCGATCGCGACGAAGATACCCGCCACAGTCAGCCATTTCACAAGGGGCCACCAGTTCTGCCGGCCCCTGCTGCCCCGTCTCCTACGCACAGCTTACCCCATCCCGGCATGGCCGACCGCGATGCGGCGGGCCTGACGCTGGGGTTCTACAGGCAGCGAGGGCTGCGGGACAACCTCGCGCGGCGGATCAGCCGCGCTCGGGGCCGGTGATGCCGGTATGCGCCGGCGGGTCACTGGCCGGGAAGCTTTCGGCGCTGGCCTCGTCCACGGCCGTCTCGGCCTCGGAAATCTGGCGCAACGCCTCCTCGCGGAAGGCTTCCGGCCCGCCGGCGGGGGAACCGGCGGCGACCCACAGCGCATGGGCCTCGGCATCGAGGCGCGTTTCCTTCAGGGCGGTGGCACCGGACATCGCTGTCTCCTTGCAGTCATTCCAGCCGCAGAAACGCGGGGGCGCCGTGTGCGTTGCGCTCAATCCTTGTGGTCGCGCCGCGGCAGTTCGGAACGCTTGGCCTGGGCCATCTTCTTCAGTTCGCCTTCGTCCATGCTCTCGGCCATGGATTTCGAGGCGCCCTTGAGGCGTGATTTCGGCATGTCGCCGCGCTTGGCGGCGAGCGCGGCGCCGGCGGCCTTCTGCTGCTGCTTGGACTTGGCGGGCATGGGAAGCCTCCTCGCCGGCATGAACCGGCGAAGAGGCGCGCGGTTCAGAATTCCCGTAGATTGTCGCGGAAATGCGCATGGGCGTATTCGCGGCGCACCAGGCCGCGCGCCTGCAGCGCCGGCACCAGCCCATCCGCCACCTCGGCCACCGCGCGGCGGCTGACATCGTTCATGGAGAGCAGGAAGCCGTCGCCGCCCGCCTCCTGCATGGCTTCCTCCATCTGCGAGGCCACGGCGTCGGGCGTGCCGACCAGGTCCACCGAGCCCGGATTGCCGCGATAGGCCAGCATGGCCTCGCGCAGGCTGCGCTTGCCGGCGAAGCGCTTGAACTCGTCGAGCGATTGCTGGTGGCCGTTGGTGGTCAGCTCCATCTGGTCCACGGGCGTGTCGAGGTCCATCTGGCCGAAATCAATGTTGGTGATCTTGCCGAAGAAGGCCAGCATCTGAGGCACCTGGGCCTCGATGCGGGCGCGGCGCTGGCGCAGGCGAAGCTGGGCTTCCTCCATCGTGTCGCCCAGCGTGGGCGTGACGAGGAAGAGGATCTTCACGTCATCCGGGTTGCGGCCCTGCGCCACGGCGTGGGCGCGCACATCGTCGCGATAGGCCTTCATGCCCGCCGCGCCCTTCACCTGCGCCACCACCGTGTCCGCATGGGTGGCGGCGAAGCGGCGGCCGCGCGGGCTGCCGCCCGCCTGCGCGATGACGGGCCGCCCCTGCGGGCAGGGGCCGGAATTGAGCGGCCCGCGCGTCTTGTACCACTGCCCCGCGAAGTTCGGCGCATGGACCTTGGTGTGGTCCACCAGCACGCCCGATTGCGTGTCGGCCAGGATGGCGCCCGGCTCCCAGCTGTCCCACAGCGCGTTCACGGCGGCCATGTATTCATCGGCCATGTCATAGCGCAGATCGTGCGGTGGCATGCCGTCCATGCCGTAGTTCATCGCCGCGAAATCGCTGCTGCCGGTGACCATGTTCCAGCCGATGCGGCCCGAGGAAACCTGGTCGAGCGACGCCACCAGCCGCGCCAGCAGGTAGGGCGGATAGGCGAAGGTGGAGAGCGTGGGAACGATGCCGATATGCTTCGTCGCCGCCGCCATCAGCGTCGCGATCACGCTCGGGTCCTGGCGCGGCACGGAGAGGCCGTGGTGCAGGTAGATCTCGCGCGAGCCCGCATAGCTCTCGCCGATATAGGAACTGTCCTCGATCAGCACATAGTCGAAGCGGGCGCGTTCCAGCGCGCGGGCCAGGTCGCAGAACAGCTCCGGCACCATCCAGTCGCGCCCGATGGCGCCGGTCCAGGGCTCGCCCCATGCCTGGACGGAGGAGCCCTGGAGGAACCAGCCGAGATGGAAGGGACGGGTCATCGCAAGCGGCCTTTCATGGGGAAGCGAGATTCTGGCGCAGCGTGGCGCCGGCATAGTCGCGGCGGAACAGCCCGCGGCGCTGGAGTTCGGGCACGAGGAGGCGGGCCACCTCCTCGAACATGGCGGGGAAGACGGTGGGCCAGAAGATGAAGCCGTCGCAGGCCTCGGTGGTGAACCATTCCTCCAGCATGTCGGCGACGGTGGTGGCGGAACCGACCAGCAGGCCGCGGGGCTTCGCCGCCGCTTCCGCGAAGCCCAGACCCTCGGCGCGGGCCTGGGCCAGCACGCGGTCGGTGCTGCCCGCGATGCCCTGGTTGCCCTGGGCGGCGGCGACTTCCTCGGCGGTGCGATGGCGGGAGAGGTCCACGCCCACCAGGGCGGAGTTCAGCATCATCTGCGCGTCGGGCGTGATGAGGGATTGCAGGTATTCGTGCTTCTCGCGCGCGATGCTGTCCGTCTCGGCCAGCACCAGGGCGAAGCTGGGCATGATCTTGCAGCTCTCGGGCGCGCGGCCGGCGGCGGCGAGGCGCGCATGCATGTCGGCGCGAAAGGCGATGGCGTCCTCGCGCAGATGGGGCGTCATGAAGATGATCTCGGCCCAGCGCGCGGCGAATTCGCGGCCGCGCTCGGAGGAGCCGGCCTGCATCAGCACCGGTCGCCCCTGCGGGCTGCGCGGGATGGAAAGCGGCCCGCGCGTGCGGACGAAACGGCCCTCGTAGTTGGTATAGTGCACGCGGGAGGGGTCCACGAAGACGCCGGCCGCTCGGTCCTTCACCAGCGCGCTTTCCTCCCAGCCGTCCCAGAGCGCGCAGCAGGCCTCCAGCGCCTCATCGGCGCGGTCATAGCGTTCGTGCTTGGGCGGGATGCCGTCCATGCCGAAGTTGCGCGCTTCGAGGTCGGTGGCCGAGGTGACCACGTTCCACGCCGCGCGCCCGCCGCTGAGATGGTCCAGCGAAGCGAGGCTGCGCGCCAGCGCGTAGGGATGGGCGAAGCTGGTGGAGAGTGTCGCCCCCAGCCCGAGGTGCCGCGTGGCGCGCGCCATGATGGGCAGCACCATCATGGGGTCGAGGTAGCTGATCTGCCCGCCATGGCGCAGCGTCGCGTCGAAATTGCCGCCATGGATGTCCTGCAGGCCGAAGGTGTCGGCATAGAAGCAGCCATCGAAGCGCGCCGCCTCCAGCACGCGCGCGATGTGCTCGTAGCGCGCGGGCTCGAAGATGTCGTCCAGCGCGGCGGCCGGGTGGCGCCAAGCGCCCGGGTGGTTCGCGGTGGGGCCCGTCTTGAGATAGGCCAGCAGGTGCATCCGGCGCGCGGTCATGGCGCGGCGCAGCCCGATGCGGGCGGGACGATGGACAAGCGGCCTCCTGGTTCAGGCTGAAGGGCCGTGCGTTGTTCTGGCGTCGTTGGCGCGACTATGCGCCACGCGATGCCACGCGTCACCCCCCGTGCCGCACCACGCCGCCGACCACGGTGGCGGTGACACGCGTGTCGCGGATGGCGGCGGGGTCGCATTCCAGGATATCGGTGTCGAGCACGGCGAAATCCGCGAGCTTGCCGATGTCCAGGCTGCCCTTGTCGGCTTCCTCGCGCTGCGCGAAGGCGCCCAGCGTGGTGTAGGCGGCCAGCGCCTCCCGCGGCGTGATGGCCTCGCTGGCATCGAGGTCGGCACCCGTCTGGGTCCGGCGCGTGACCATGGCGCCCAGCGCGGTGAAGGGGTTCACGCGGCACACCGCGAAATCCGAATGGCCGGGCGCGGGCACGCCCGCGGCGATCAGGCTGCGGTGCGGCCACATGTGGCGCATGGCCGCCTGGCCGCGATTGGCGACATAGGCCTCGCCCAGCTCGTCCATGAAGCCGGTCGCGCTCGAGTCGATAAAGCCACCGCGCTTCAGCCGCGCCAGGATGGCGGGCGTCACGAAGCAGCAATGTTCCACGCGCATCCGGTGGTCCTGCACCGGGTGGGCGGCCAATGCCGCCTCCATCACGTCCAGCGCGAAATCAATGCCGCGGTCGCCCACGCCCTCGATCATCACCTGCAGCCCGGCCTTGTGGGCGGCGGTGACGCGCTGGGTCAGGTCCTCCTTGTCGTAGAGCAGCATGCCGGTGTTGGGCACGGGCTCGCCGGGCACGGGGGTGCCGAGATAGGGCTCCCAATAGGCGGCGGTGCGGCCGGAGGTGGAGCAATCCGGGCACCATTCCACGCCGATCAGCCGCAGCCATTCATCGCCGAAGCCCGACCGGATTCCCGCCCCGATCAGATGCGGCACCAGCGGCACGTCGCGGCCCGAGGCCATGATGCCAAGGCGCATGCGAAACCGCCCCTCGCGCCGCATGGCCTGGAAGGCGCGGATGGCCTGGGTGGGCGTCAGCGCGTTGCCGACCGAGGTGATGCCATGGGCGAGGCACTGGTCCTGCACCATCTCCATGCCGTCCATGATGTCCGATTCGCGGTCGGTGGCGTGAATGGCGTCGAGGAAGATATGCGCCGCCGTCTCGCGCACCAGGCCGGTGAGCGCGCCCGTCGCGGGGTCGCGGCCGAAGGCGCCGAAGGGCGGGTCCGCCACGTCATCGGGCAGGCCGCAGGCGGCGAAGGCGGCGCGGTTGGCGAGGCCCATATGCCCGTCCGTGCGCAGGATGAAGACCGGGCGGCCGGCGCCGGCCACGTCCAACTCCTCGCGCGTCGGATAGCCGCCGGAGGCCCGCTCGTTCAGCCGGTAGAAGGCGCCCCAGCGGCCGGGCGGGAGTGCCGCGCAGACGCGGTGGATGGTGGCGAGCAGCGCCTCGCGGCTGGCCACGCGGTCGGGCGAGACCAGCGTCCAGCCCTTCAGCCGCACCGCATAGGCGTCCGGGTGGCAATGACTGTCCACGATGCCGGGAATGACGCGGGCACCCCCCGCATCCAGCACCCGCGTGCCGGGGCCGATATGCTGGCGCATGGCGAAATCCTCGCCCATGGCGACGATGCGCCCGCCCATGGACGCCAGCCCGCCGATGATGTCCCCCTGCCCCCCCATGGTCGCGATGCGGGCGTTGAGCAGGACGAATTCGGCGTTCATGCGCATCTCCGGACAGGGTGGGGCAGCCTAGCCCCAAGGCGTCGCGCATCGCCATGATTGCGGCCCGCGCCGCGCCGTGGTCTGATCCGGCCCGGGAGACTGACGCTGGCGCCACGGCAACCATCGAGTTGCGTCTGGGATGGCTGCGCCGTGCGAAAACACCGCCGCGCACCCGACAGGCACGGGCAGGAGAGACGGATGCAGAGCTTCCAGCAGGATTGCGTCGAATTGGCGCTGGCGAAATACCGGCGCGGGGAGATGGACCGCCGCACGCTGCTGGCGGGGCTCGCCGCCCTCGGCCTCAGCGCGGCATTGGCCGGCGAGGCCGGGGCGCAGACGCCGCAGAACATCGTGATGGTGAACTGGGGCGGCATGGCCAACCAGGCCTTTGGCCGCTTCTATGGCGAGCCCTTCATGGCCGCCAATCCGGGCTTCCGCGTCGTGCAGGACAGCACGGGGCCCTCGGCCGGCCGCATCCGTTCCATGGTGGAGAGCGGGCGCGTCACCTGGGACCTCTGCGACAGCTCCGCCACCTCCGCCTTCCTGCTGGGCGGCATGAATTTGCTGACGCCGGTGGACTACAGCGTGGTGAACCGCGAGCACGTGATCGGGCCGACCTTCGCGCTCGAACATGGCGCGGCGCCGTATTCCTTCAGCAATGTGCTGGTCTATGACAGCACGAAATTCCAGACCGCGCCCACAAGCTGGGCGGATTTCTGGGACCTTCGCCGCTTCCCCGGCACGCGGCTGCTGCGGCGTGACGCGGCGGGCGCGCTGGACGCGGCGCAGATGTCGCTGGGCCGGCCCTTGTCGGAACTCTATCCGCTGGATGTGCGCGCCTCGCTCGCTCGCGTGCGGGAAATCCGGCGCAACCTGGTCTTCTGGACCTCGGGCGCGGAGTCGGAGCAGTTCATCCGCACGGGCGAGGCGGTGATGGGCCAGATCTGGCACACCCGCGCCAAGGTGCTGGAGCAGGAGAGCAACGGGCGGTTCAAGTTCATCTGGAACCAGGGCATCCTGCAGCCCGGCATCTTCGTCATGCCCCGCGGCAACCCGGCGGGGGCGGCGGCGCAGCGGCTGCTGGCCTCGATGCTGGCCAATGCCGAGCAGCAGGTGGAATTGCTGAAGTTCTTCGGCAATGGCCCGACCAACCCCGCCGCCGCACCTCTCGTCCCCGAGGAATACAAGCGCTTCAACCCGACCGAACCCGCCAATGCCGCCGTGCAGGTGGCGCAGAACGGGCGCTGGTGGGGTGAGAACTATGCCCGGGTGAATGCCGACTACATCGACATGGTGACCGGCTGACATAGGGTATTTCGCGTGATCCTGGTGGTGAAGTCGGGCGGCCCCGAGGCCGTCCTGGAATGGCGTCGCGGCTTCGGTGACCTGGTGCCGGGCCTGGAGGTCCGGGACTGGAATGACCCGGACGTGACGCCCGAGATGGTGGACTACGCGTTGGTCTGGGACCCCGAGCCGGGGCGGCTCGCCGCCATGCCCAGGCTGCGCGCCATCTTCGGCTCGGGCGCGGGCGTGGATCACATCGTGGCGGATCCGAGCCTGCCGGCGGGCGTGCCCATCGTGCGCTGCGTGCCCGACGAGGCCACGCAGCGCATGGGCGAATTCGTGGTGTGGGCCGTGCTGTCGCTCGCCAAGGAGGCGCGGCGCATGGCGCTGGCCCAGGCCGCGCGGGAATGGGCGGCGGTGGACCCGCCCTTCGCCGCGGCGGACCGCACCGTGGGCATCATGGGCCTCGGCGCCATGGGCCAGCGTTCGGCCGAGATGCTGCGTGCGCTGGGCATTCCGGTGCGCGGCTGGTCGCGCAGCCGCAAATCCATCCCCGGCGTCGAGTGCTTCGCGGGTGCGGAGGAGCGTGACGCCTTCCTCTCCGGCTGCGACGTGCTGGTCTGCCTGCTGCCCGCCACCGCCGAAACCCAGGGCCTTCTCGCGGCGCCGCTGCTGGCGAAGCTGCCGCGCGGCGCGGGGCTGGTGCAGGTGGGGCGCGGGGCGCAGCAGGTGCTGCCCGACATCATCGCCGCCCTCGATTCCGGGCAGCTCTCGGGCGCGGTGCTGGACGTGTTCACGCCCGAGCCCCTGCCATCCGACAGCCCGGCCTGGGCGCATCCTTCCATCATCGTCACCCCCCATGTGGCCAGCCTGCCCAGCCGCGCCGAGCGCGCGCGCTACGTGGCCCGCGCCATCGCCGCGCTGGAGCGTGGCGAGACGCTTCCCCATCTCTACGACCCCGCGCGAGGCTATTGATGTCCCTTCCCCCGCCGCCCGTCCGCCCCGACCCCAACCGCACGCCGACCGAACAGGAGCTGCGCGAGGATCTGGCCGCGGCCTACCGCCTCATCGCGCATTTCGGCATGACGGACCTGGTGTTCACGCACCTGTCCGTGCGGCTGCCGGGGCCGGGACATCGGTTCCTGGTGAACCCCTATGGGCTGCTGTTCGAGGAGGTCACGGCCTCCTCCCTCGTCGCCGTGGACGCGGAGGGCGAGCCCTTGCAGGAGACCTCCTGGCCGGTGAACCCGGCGGGCTTCGTCATCCATTCGGCCATCCACACCGGGCGTGAGGATGCGGCTTGCGTCATGCACACCCACACCATCGCGGGCATGGCGGTGGCGGCGCAGGAACAGGGGCTGCTGCCGCTGAACCAGATCAGCATCGAATTCGCGGGGCGCGTCGCCATCCATGAATACGAGGGCATCGCGGCGGACGACAACCTGTCGGAACGCCAGCGCCTGGTGCGCGACCTGGGCAGCCACAACTGCATGATCCTGCGCAACCACGGGCTGCTGACGGTGGGGCGCACCGTGGCCGAGGCCTTCTACTACATGTACTACCTGGAGCAGTCCTGCCGAATCCAGCTCGCCGCGCAATCGGGCGGCAAGGCGCTGACCATGCCGCCGCCCGAGGTGGTGGAGCGCACGCGCGACCAGTTCGGCAGCGGCCCCACCAAGGGCTGGCTGCCCTGGCAGGCGCTGCGCCGCAAGCTCGACCGCCAGCAGCCGGACTACAAGTCGTGAAGGGCCACGCCCTTTCGCTGCGCCGGCTGACCAAGCGCTATGGCGACTTCACGGCGGTGGAGGATGTCTCGCTGGAGGTGGAGCAGGGCCAGTTCCTGACGCTGCTGGGCCCGAGCGGCTCCGGCAAGACCACCATCCTGATGGCGGTGGCGGGCTTCGTGGAGCCGACCGACGGGCATGTGCTGCTGGATGGGCGCGACATCACGCCGCTCCCGCCCGAGAAACGCGATTTCGGCATGGTCTTCCAGGGCTATGCGCTGTTCCCGCATATGAGCGTGGCCGACAACGTGGCCTTTCCGCTGCGCGTGCGCGGCCAGTCGCGCGCCGACCGGGACGCCAAGGTGCGCGCGGCGCTCGACCTCGTGCAGCTTTCGGCCTTCGCGGAGCGCCTGCCCAAGCAGCTTTCCGGCGGGCAGCAGCAGCGCGTGGCCCTGGCCCGCGCGCTGGTCTTCGACCCGAATTTGCTTCTGCTGGACGAACCCCTTTCTGCGCTCGACAAGAAGCTGCGCGCCGAACTCCAGGAGGAGCTGAAGGCGCTGCACCGGCGCATCGGCCGCACCTTCGTCAACGTCACGCATGACCAGGAGGAGGCGCTGTCGCTGTCGGACCGCATCGCCATCCTGAACCATGGCAAGCTGGTGCAGTTCGGCGGCCCCGGCGAACTCTATGAACGCCCACGCACCCGCTTCGTGGCGGATTTCCTCGGCAAGTCGAACTTCCTGCACGGCGTCGCGCGCGGGCCGGACGCGGCGGGGATGCTGCTGGAGACGCCGGGCCAGGGCATCCATGTGCGCTTCGCGGGCCCGGTCCACATGCCGCGCGATGGCGGGCGCGCCCTGCTCTCGCTGCGCCCCGAGAAGATCACGGTGCTGAACGCCGGTGAGACGGCGGAAAACGTGGTCGAAGGCACGGTGCGCGCCTTCGCCTATCTGGGCGCCGGCTTCTCGCTGGTGGTGGAGACGCCGCATCTGGGCGAAATTCGCGCCGTGCTGCCCGCCTGGCAATCGCCCGTGGCACCTGCCGAAGGGCTGCCGGTGCGGCTCGGCTGGGCGGCCGATGCCGCCGTGCCGGTCGAGGAGGACGCGCCATGACGGCCTCCGGCCGCGCGAGCCTGGGCTGGTGGCTGCTGCTGCTGCCCGCCGTGGCGCTGGTGCTGTTCTTCTACGTGGCGCCCATCGCGCAGGTGCTGACCATCTCCTTCACCGAGCCCGAGCCGGGCCTCGGCAATTACGAACGCCTGCTGACCTCGGAGGGCATCCAGCGCGTCATCTTCACCACGCTGCGCATCTGCCTGCTGACCACCGCCTTCGCGCTGCTGCTGGGCTATGCCATCGCCTATGCCATCACCCTCGCCTCGCCGCGGGCGCGCAACTGGTGGATCCTGGCGGTGCTGGTGCCGTTGTGGATCTCGGTGCTGGTGCGGGCCTTCGCCTGGGTCACGCTGCTGCGCCGCCAAGGGCTGGTGAACAACACGCTGATGCAGGCGGGCGTGATCAGCGAACCGCTGCCGCTGGTGTGGAACGAATTCGGCATCCTGGTCGGCATGGTGCACTACATGGTGCCCTTCGCGGTGCTGCCCATGCTGGCCTCCATGCGCGAGATCGACATGCGGCTGCTGGCGGCCGCGCGGGGGCTTGGCGCCTCGCGCGGGCAGGTGTTCCGCCAGGTCTTCCTGCCGCTCTCCATGCCCGGCGTGATCGCGGCCGGCGTGCTGGTCTTCATCTTCTCGCTGGGCTTCTACATCACGCCCGCCATCCTGGGCGGCGGCCGCACGCTGATGGTGGCGGAGTGGATCGCGCTGCAGATCCTGGACCTGATCCGCTGGGGGCTGGGCACCATGATGGCGACCATGCTGGTGGTGGCCATCATGGTCACGCTGCTGGTCTTTTCCCGGGTGGTGGACCTGCGGCGCATGTTCGGCAGCGGGGGGGGCTGAGCGATGCATGGAACCCATGGCGCCGGGCCCTTCGGGCGGGGGCTGGCCTGGATCACGGCGCTCTACCTCGTGCTGCCCATCCTGATCGTGCTGCCGGTGGCGCTGACGGACCAGCGTTTCCTCTCGCTGCCGCATGAGGGGCTGAGCCTGCAGCACTTCCGTACGGTGCTGACCTCGGAGGAATGGCTGGGCTCCATCTGGCAGTCCTTCACCATCGCGCTCGCTTCCACGGTGCTGTCGGTGGTGGCGGGGACGCTGTGCGCCATCGGCTGCTGGCGCATCTCGCGGCGCGCGACGGACCTCGTGCGGCTGCTGATGTTGCTGCCGCTGATCATCCCCTCCATCGTCTACGCGATCGGGCTGTATCGCTATTTCGGGCCGCTCGACCTGCTGGACCGCTTCCTGGGCGTGGTCATCGCCCATGGCGTCACGGGCATTCCCTATGTGGTCATCACCGTCTCGACGGCCCTGGCCGCCTTCGACCCGCGGCTGGAGCAGGCGGCGCGGGGCATGGGGGCCTCGCTCATGCAGACGCTGCGTTGGGTGATCCTGCCGCGCATCATGCCGGGCATCGTCTCGGGCGCCATCTTCGCCTTCATCCATTCTTGGGATGAGCTGGTGATGGTGCTGTTCATCGCGAGCCGCGACGTGTTCACCCTGCCCCGCCGCATCTGGGACGGGATCAACGAGAACCTCGACCCCGCCATGGCGGCGGTGGCGGTGCTGCTGATCGTGTTCACGCTGCTGCTGTTGCTGGTGGACATGGCGCTGCGGCGGCGCGCGCAGTAGGCGAGGAGCGCGCGGCCGGTGCAGGCGCCCCGGCATAAGGCCGGGGCGGTGAATCAGCCGCGCAAAAGACTACTCCGGCTGCACGCCCAACTCACGGAAGGTGCGGCCGGCAGCCTCGTATTCGCTGGCCAGCATCCGCGCCAGTTCCGCGCGCGGGCGGAAGCTGGGCACCGCGCCCCAGTTCTCGGTGAAGCGGCGGAAGCCATCCGTGTCCATCGCGCGGCGGCAGGCGCCCTCCAGCCGCTCCAGCACCGCGGCCGGCGTGCCGCGCGGGGCGAAGAGCGCGGCGTAGGAGGGTTGCAGCGCATCCACCCCCTGCTCGCGCGCCGTGGGCACGTCGGGGAAGGCGGGATGACGGCCTTCCGAGAACACCGCGATCAGCCGCACCTGCCCCGCCCGCGCCATCGGCACGCCCGAGGCCACCACGATCGCCGCGAAGTCGAGCCGCCCCGCGATCACCTCCAGCAGCGACGCATTGTCGCCCCGGAAGGGGATGTGCGTGTATTGGCCACCCGCCGCCGCCTGGATGCGGTGCACACCCAGGAAGGGCGCCGAATTGGGCCCGGGCGAGCCATAGTTCAGCACACGCTGTCGCGCCGCCGCCACCAGGTCGGTCAGGTTCCGGATGGGGCTGTCGGCCTTCACCATGATGCCGAGGATGTTCTCGGTCACGTTGCAGACCGGCGCCACGGCCTCAGGGCCAAGACCCGTGTTCCGCACCAGATGCGGCTGGAACACCAGGGGCACCAGCGGCGCATAGGCCAACGTGTGGCCATCGGGCGCGGCCTGGGTCAGCGCCCGCATGCCCACCACGCCCGAGGCGCCGGATTGCGAGGTGACGATGACGTTCTGCCCCAACTCGCGCGTGAAGGAGTCCGCCAGCGCGCGGGCGGCGGCGTCGGTGCTGCTGCCGGCGGCATAGGGGTTGATGATGGTGATGGGGCGCTCGGGCCAGGCGAAGGCGGGCATGGGCGCCAGCAGGGCGAGGGCCAGGAACAGGCGGCGCATGGCGCTCACTCCTCGATGATGGCGACGGCGCGGATCCAGCCGGCCGAGGCGCGGTGGATCTTCACCGGGAAGCAGGAGATCATGAAGCCATCGGCCGGCAGAGCTTCGAGGTTCGACAGCTTCTCCATGTGGCAATAGCCAATCTCGCGGCCGGCGCGGTGGCCTTCCCAGATCAGGCCCGCATCCCCCGTCTCCTGGACCTTGCGGCGGGTGTGGGAGAAGGGCGCGTCCCAGCTCCAGCCATCCGTGCCGGTCACGCGCACCCCCTGCTCCAGCAGCCAGAGCGTGGCTTCCTTGCCCATGCCGCAGCCGCTGTGGATGAAGTCGTCATGGCCATAGCGGCTGCCCGCGCGGGTGTTCACCACCACGATTTCCAGCGGCTTCAGCGTGTGGCCGATGCGCTTGAGTTCCGCCTGCACATCGGCCGGCGTGCAGACATAGCCATCCTCCATGTGCCGGAAGTCGAGCTTCACGCCGGGCTGGAAGCACCAGTCGAGCGGCACCTCGTCAATGCGCCAGGAGGGCTCGCCGCCCGGCACCAGGCGTTCGTTCATGCGGCTGAAGAAGTGGTAGGGCGCGTCCAGATGCGTGCCGTTGTGGGTGGAGATGCGGACCTGCTCGACGGCCGCGTATTCGCCCTCGGGCAGCTGGTCCAGGCGGATGCCGAACTCCTCCGCCATGGCGGGGGCGGACATGTGGTGGTCGATATAGTTGATCTCCGGCAGCATGCGCGGCGGGTCGCTGGCGATCCCGGCCTTGAGGGCCACGGAGATGTCAATGATGCGGCGGGGCACGGCGTTTCCTCTTGCGGTGGTTCAGTGGGGCCAGGCGGTGGCGGGCGCGATCTCGCCCCGGCATTCGCCGAATCCGATGGGGGTGGCGCCGGGGGCCTCGGCGCGGGCGCGGAAGATGATCTCGTCGCCATCCAGCAGATAGTTCCGCGTCTCGCCATTGGGCAGCGTGACGGGGCCGGTCAGCAGGATTTCGGCGAGGCAGGCGCGGGCGCTGTCCTCCGGGCCGGAGGCGGTGCCACTGCCGAGCAGGTCGCCGGGCAGCAAATTGCAGCCATTGCTGCCGTGGTGGGCCACCATCTGCGCGCAGGTCCAGTAGAGATGGGCGAAGTCGGTGTCGGTCAGCACGGCCGGCGCCGCGCCTTCCGCGCGCATGCGCGGTGTAAGGATCAACGCCTGCATGCGGATGCCGAGCGCACCCACCGCGCGGTTCCACGCGCTGTCCAGATGCGGCAGCGGCGGCGGTTCGATGCTGGGCGCGGGCCGCGCGAAGGGCGCCAGCGCCTCCATCGTCACCACCCAGGGCGAGACGGTGGTGGAGAGGCTCTTGGCCAGGAAGGGACCGAGCGGCGGCATCTCCCAGCGCTGGATGTCGCGCGCCGACCAGTCGTTCAGCAGCCCCACGCCGAAGATGCGGCCGGGCGCCTGGTCCATGGTGACGGGGGTGCCGAGCGCGTTCTCGCCCGCGATCCAGATGGCGAGTTCGAGTTCGAAATCCATCGCCTCCGTGGGCGAGAAGCGCACGGCGCCATCCTCGCGCGGCCATTGGCCATGCGGGCGGACCACCGCCTCCCCGCTGACGCGCACGGAGCTGGCGCGGGAATGGTAGGCCACGGGCAAATGGCGGAAGGCCTGGGGCAAGGGGTTCTTCGGGTCCCGCCGCACGCCCAGCCGCGCGCAATGGTCAATGCTGGCCATGAAGTCGGAGAAATTGGCGATGGTCGTCGGCAGGTGCATCCGCGCCTGCGCCATGGGCACGAGCAGCGCGCCGGCATGGGCCTCGGCGGTGGAGCCGGCGGCCAGCAGGGCCGAGATGTCGCGCCGCAACTCCGCCGCGCGCCCCAGCGCCATGAGCCCGTTCAGGCTGGGGGCGGAAGCGGCCTCCGCCGCCTCGCCGCGCAGCAGGCCAAGGCGGACCGCCGCCCCCACATCCAGGATCATGTCGCCGATGGCCACGCCCCCGCGCGGCGCGCCGCCCGCGGTGCTGAACACGCCATGCGGCAGGTTCTGGATGGGGAAGTCGCAGCCCGGCGCCTGGGCCGAGGCGACCCAACTGGTCAGGGCGGGGTCATGGGTGGCGTCGGGGGTCATGCGGTCTCCTTCAACAAGGTCAGCGGGCGGCGCCGATGGCGGTCAGCAGGCGGCGCTTGTCGGCGATGTCGCGGGCCAGCCGCGCGGCCAGGGCGTCGGCCGGGGCTTCGGGGGTCTCGGGCTGGAAGACGCGGGCGGCGACGGCGCGATAGGCCTCGTCGCGGGCGGCGGCCAGGCAGGCGGCCTCCAGCGCCACGCGGGCGGCTTGCGGCGTGCCGGCGGGGGCGAAGAGGCCGCCGAAGCTGGTCGGCGCCACGGGGAAGCCCTGCTCGGCGACGGTGGGCACCTCGGGCATCAGCGGGTGGCGGGCGGGGGCGAAGACGCCCAGCACCCGCATGTTCTGCCCGGCCAAAGAGCCCATGACGGTCACCGCGAAATCCACCCTTCCGGCGCGCAAATCGGTGAGGACCGCGGGCTCGCCCCGATAGGGCACGTCCTGGAATTGCAGCCGCGCCGCCTCGGCCAGTTCCAGCGCGGCCAGATGCGGGATGGACGCGATGCCCTGGTGCCCGAAGGTAACCGCGCCGGGCCGCGCCCGCGCCGCCGCCACCAAATCGGCCAGGGTGGTGAAGGGGCTGTCGGGCCGCACGGCAATCGCCATCGCGTTCTCGAAGGTCTGGCAGATGGGCACCAGCGCCTCCGGCCCATAGCCCGGATCGCCGCGCGCCGGCAGGACGGAGAGCACGACAGCGGGCGCGAACAGCAGCGTGTGCCCGTCCGGCGCCGCGCGCGTCACGAAGGCCGTTCCAATACCGCCCGCGGCGCCATCGCGGTTCTGCACCACCACGGGCTGCGCCAACCGCGCCGTCATGCCCTGGGCCAGGGTGCGCGCCAGCGTGTCGGTGGTGCTGCCGGCGGCATAGGGGTTCACGATGGTGACGGGGCGCTCCGGCGCCCAACCTTGGGCCATGGCCGTCGCCGGCAGCAGCAGCAGGGCCAGCGCGGCCCGGACGCTTTTGGACAACATGGCGTTCTCTCTCCCCCACCCTCTCGGCTTGTGGCGCCGTTCGGTTCAGTATGCGCGCAAAGAACAGGAGCGCGCCATGGCCCCCCGATCCAGGCTCTCGGCTATCTCGAACTCCGCGCCAGCAATCTCGACGACTGGGCGGGCTTCGGCCCGCGCATGCTGGGGCTGATGCTGGCGGAGAAGACGCAATCCGAACTGGCCTTCCGCATGGATGACCGGCGGCAGCGCATCCTCGTCAGCGGCGACACCCATGACGGGCTGGGCGCCATGGGCTGGGAGGTGGCGGATGCGGCGGCCCTCGACACCCTGGCCGCGCGGCTGGAGGGCGCGGGCGTGGCGGTCGCGCGTGGCAGCCAGGCCCTGGCCGACCAGCGGCGGGTGGCGGCGCTCATCCTGGCCGCCGACCCGCTGGGCAATCGCCTGGAATTCTTCCACGGGCCGGAGGTGGCCACCGCCGCCTTCATCCCCGGCCGGGCCATCTCGGGCTTCCGCACCGGGCCGCTCGGCATGGGGCATGCGGTGCTGACGGTGCCGCGCGTGGACGAGGTGCTGCCCTTCTACCGCGACGTGCTGGGCTTCGGCCTCTCCGACTGGGTCGAGCAGCCCTTCCGCGGCTATTTCCTGCATGTGAACGGCCGGCATCATTCGCTGGCGCTGATCGAGACCGGGCGCGCGGGCATGCACCACCTGATGATGGAATGCCTCAGCCTGGACGATGTCGGCCAGGGCTATGACCTGGCCCAGGCCGAGGAAGGGCGGGTCGCCACCACCCTCGGCCGCCACACCAATGACTGGATGACCAGCTTCTACGCCCGCACCCCCGGCGGCTTCCTGGTGGAATATGGCTGGGGCGGCCGGCACATCGAGCCTGAGACCTGGCAGGCGGAGCGCATGGACAGCGGCCCCAGCCTCTGGGGCCATGACCGCATCTGGGCGGGCCCCGAGGCCGTGGCGGCGGGCCGCCGCATGCGGATGGAGGCCGCTTCCCGCGGCGAACGCGCGCCGGTGCAGGTGCTGCACGGCAACCACACCCGCATGCCCGGCGCCTGCCCCTGGTGGGACGGTTTGCAGGGCTGACCCGCCCGCCTAGCGGGGCAACCCCAGGCCCCCGGCGCACGTTGCTGCTCCGATGCCCCCCATGCACCCCCTGCGCCTCCCATGCGGCTGATCCGCTTCCGCCGGCCGCCCGGTGCGGCGGCGGCGCTGCGCCGGATGAGCCGCGCCACCATGGGGGCCACCATGGGGCTGATGCGGGCCGCCTGGGCGCCGACCCCACCCACCATGCCCACGCCGGGCCGCACCTCCGCCATCACGGGCTTCGGCACCAATCCGGGCGGCCTGCGCATGTTCGTCCATGTGCCGCGCCGCGCCCCCGCCCCCGGCACGCCACTGATCGTGGTGCTGCATGGCTGCGGGCAGGATGCGGCAAGCTTCGCGGCCGATGCCGGCTGGATCGCGATGTCAGAGGCGCTGGGCGTGCCCCTGCTGCTGCCCGAGCAGGTCCGCGAGAACAACCGGCACCGCTGCTTCAACTGGTTCCGCCCGCAGGATGTGGCGCGCGGCCAGGGCGAGGCCATGTCCATCCGCCAGGGGCTGCGCTGGGCCATGCGGCATTTCGGCACCGACAAGCGGCGCGTCTTCGTCGTGGGGCTCTCCGCCGGGGGCGCGATGGCGGCGGCGCTGCTGGCCGCCTATCCGGCGGTCTTCGCGGCGGGCGCGGTGGTGGCGGGGATGCCGGTGGGTTCAGCCGTAACGCCCGGCGGCGCGCTGCTCCGCATGCGCCACGCCAACCGCTTCACCACCCGCGCGGGCCTGGCCGCCAGCGTGCGCGCCTTCAACCCGGCCCGCGGCACGGCGCGCTGGCCGCGCCTGTCCATCTGGCAGGGCGGGCGTGACCGGACGGTACATCCGGACAACGCGGCGCTGCTGGCCACGCAATGGGGCGCGCTGCACGGGCTTTTGGAGGAACCCTCGCAAGACACCGAGCCCGCCCCTGGCGCGCGGTTGCGCCAGTGGTCACGCGGCGCCACCGCTCTGGTGGAGTTGTGGACGCTGGAGGAGATGGCGCACGGCTTTCCCATCGGCGAGGGAGAAGGCCGTGCGGCGCGCTGGGTGCTGGCGGCGGGCACCCCCGCCGCCCGCCGCATCTGCGACTTCTGGGGGCTGTCGCCCGCGGCTGATTCACGGCCTCGGTGATCCACCGAAGCCGATCAGACGAACTGTCGCCGCGGCTGATTCACGGCTTCGGTGATCCACCGAAGCCGATCAGACGAACTGTCGCCGCGGCTGATTCACGGCTTCGGTGATCCACCGAAGCCGATCAGACGCTAGCCCACCGTGATGTTCTGGGTGCGGATGATGTTGCCCCAGGTCTCCGTGTCCTGTGCCAGCGTGTCGCGCAGCAGGGCCGCATCGCCAGGCCAGTTGGCGATGCCGGCGCTGGCCAGCCGCTCCTTCACCTCGGCATTCTCGGCGGCGTTGCGGACCGCGCGCTCCAGCCGGGCGGCGATCTCCTGCGAAATGCCGGCGGGCGCGAACACGCCCTGCCAGAACACGGAGTTGAAGCCCGGCACCGTCTCCGCGATGGGCGGCAGGTCGGGCAGCGAGGCCATGCGCTCGGTGGACGTGACCGCGATGCCGCGCGTGCGCCCTGCCTGGATCGAGCTGGAGGCTTCCTGCGCCGCCGCGAACATGCACTGGATGCGGTTCGCCGCGATGTCCACCAGCGCGGGCGCGCCGCCGCGATAGGGCACGTGCACCACGTCAATGCCCGTGCGCGCGCGGAAGAGCTCCAGCGTCATGTGGTTGATGGCACCGATGCCGGAGCTGCCCCAGCTCACCCGGCCCGGATTGGCCTTCGCGTAGTCAATCACCTCCTGCACCGTGCGCGCCGGGAAGTCCGGATGCACATGCAGCACGAAGGGCGAGATGGTGGCCGGCCCGATGGGGGCGAAGGCCGTGCGCGGGTCCCGCGGGACGGAGGTGGGCTGCAAGGCTGGCAGCACGGCGAGCGAGGTGGTCCCCATCAACAGCGTGTAGCCATCGGGACGCTGCCCGGCCACGAAGGAGTTGCCGATGGCCGTGCCCGCACCCGCGCGGGCGTCGATCACGACGCTCTGGCCGAGTTCCTGCTCCATCCGCTGCGCGATGAGGCGCGCGCCGAATTCCGTGGCGCCGCCGGGCGGATAGGGGTTCACCATCATGATGGGGCGCGTGGGGAAGTTCTGCGCGCTGGCGGTGCCGGGCAGCAGCGCGGGTGCGGCGAGCGCCGGCGCCGACGCGAAAAGCATGCGACGTGAGAACATTTGGTTCCTCCCAGTGTTTGTGCCGCCATGGCTAACGCGGGCGAGGGGAATGGCGCAAGCGCACGGTTGCCGGGGTGCGGGCCCTGGTGCCACTCTCGCACCATGTCGCATGATCTGATCCGTCTTTCCGCCACCCAGGCCGTCGCGGCGCTCGCGCGCGGCGAGGTCTCGCCCCTCGAACTCGTGGAAGCGGCGGCGTCGCGCATCGCGGAGGTCGAGCCCGCGGTGAATGCCCTGCCCACGCTCTGCCTCGACCGCGCGCGCGACCACGCGAAGCGGCTGATGCGCGGCGAGGGGCGGGAACGCGAGGGCCAGGCGGGGTGGCTGGGCGGCCTGCCCGTCTCCATCAAGGATTTGACCGATGTGGCGGGCGTTCGCACCACCTATGGCTCGCCCATCTTCAAGGACCATGTGCCGGAGCGTTCGCACCCGGTGGTGGAACGCATCGAGGCGCTGGGCGGCATCGTCATCGGCAAGTCCAACACGCCGGAATTCGGCGCGGGCGGCTCCACCTTCAACGAGGTGTTCGGGCGCACGCGCAATCCGTGGAACACTTCGCTCACCTGCGGGGGCAGCACGGGGGGTGGCGCCGTCTCGCTCGCCACCGGCGAGGTGTGGCTCGCGCAGGGCACGGACCATGGCGGCAGCACGCGGCGGCCTGGCACCTATTGTTCCGTGGCGGGGCTGCGGCCTTCGCCCGGGCGCATCACGCGGGGGACGGTGAACAACACCTTCTCGCCCATGTCGGTGCAGGGCCCGATGGCGCGGAACATCCCGGACCTGGCGCTGTTCCTCGACACCATGGCGGGCTGGTGCGCCCATGACCCGCTGACCTATGACGCGCCCGCCCTGCCCTATGCCGCCGCCGTGGCCTCGGCCGAGCAGAACCGCCCCCGCCGCATCGCCTTCACCACCGACTTCAACGGCAAGCTGCCGGTGGACCGCGAGGTGCGCGAGATCTGCACGAAGGCGATGAAGCATTTCGAGGCGATGGGCTGCGTGGTCGAGGAATTCGCGCCCGACCTGGGCGAACTGGACGAAGCCTTCCTGGTTCTCCGCAGCCAGGTCTTCGTCGTGGACCGCGAATTGCAGATGCAGTCCCACCGCGACCAGCTGAAGCCCGACATCATCTGGAACACCCAGCGCGGGCTGGACGCGACGCCGAGCCGCCTGGCCTGGGCGGACCGTGAGCGCGCTGCCTTCTTCCGCCGCATGGTGGCGATGTTCGGCAAGTATGACGTGTTCATCACGCCGGGCGCGCCCACGCCCGCCTTCGACGTGATGCTGCGCAACCCCGAGACCATCGCGGGCGTGAAGCTGGAGAACTACATGGCGGGCTCCATGCTGAATGCCGCCATCACCATGACGGGCTGCCCCGCCGTGGCCGTGCCCTGCGGCTTCGACCAGTATGGAAGGCCGGTGGGTTTGCAGGTGGTGGCCCCGCACCGGCGCGAGGATGTGGCCTTGCAGGCGGCGGCGCTGTTCGAGGCGGCGGCGGGGCTGGACCGGATGCTGCCCATTGACCCGCGCCCGGGCAGCGTGCCCCCGGCCTCCATGGCATGATGACGAAGCAGGAACTCACGGACTGGGCGCTGGCCAATGGCTGGAAGATGATCGGCGCCTATCCCTGCCTGCCAAAGCCCGACGCGCCGAAGGAGGCGCTGGTGCGGATGCTGCTGAAATCCACCGGCGTGGATCTGCAGATGCGCCGGCCCTCGGGGCGGTGGGAGAAGGTGGCGGGGCAGTCCTACCTGAAGATCTACCCCGACCCGCGCACCGGCCAGCCCCTGGACATGGGGCTGGAGAAGATCACGGGCATCGCGCGGCTGATGGAGCGGGCGCGCAACACGGAGTGATTCAGCGACGCGCGCGTTCGGCGTGCTTGCCCATGGTGGTGTAGGGCGCATAGGGCGGGAAGGGCCCGATGGCCACCATGTCCACCTCCACCAGCGTGGGCCCGTCCACCTCCAGCGCCTGCGCCACCACGGCACCGAAATCCTCGGCGCGCGAGACCTTGAAGTGCGGCAGCCCGGCCACGGCGGCGAGTTGCCCGAGGTCCGGCCCCAGCAGATCGTCGCCGAAGCGGCGGCCATCCACCACCGCATCCTGGATCACGCGGATCACGCCATAGCCGCGATCGTTCATCACGATGGTGCAGAGGCGCGCGCGCTCCTGCACGGCGGTCCAGAGCTCGCTCATGTTCATGGCGAAGCCGCCATCGCCCACCATGGCGACCGTCTTGCGGCCTTGCGCGCCCATGGCCGCGCCGATGCCCAGCGGCAGGCCGGGGCCGATGGCGGCCCCCACCGGGTGCACCGCGTCACGCGGCCCATAGATGGGAAAGACGCGGTTGCCCCATGTGGTGTTGCTCATGGTGATGTCGCGCACCCAGAGCGCGTCGCGCGGCATCACGGCGCGCAGCTGTTCGCAGAAGCCGTGATAGGGGCCGAGGGTGGCGAGGAATTCCTCCACCGCGCGGCGCTTCGTCTCCGCGAGGTCGGCGGGGAAGGCCGGGTCCGTCTGCATGCGGCCCTTCAGGCGGCGCGCCAGGCCCTGCGCCACCAACTCCGCATCGCCCTGCACGAAGAGGGTGTTGGGATAGGTGCGGCCATCGGCGGCCGGGTCCACATCCACATGGATGAGGTTGGCGGGCAGCTTCTGCGAACCATCCTGCGTCTCATGCCCGCGCAACCGCGAGCCGAGCACGACCATCGCATCCACCGTGCCATAGAATTCCTGCACCCGGGGCGAGCCATTGCCGTGCATGGCGCCCAGCGTCATCGGGTGGTCCTCCGGCACGATGCCGCGGCCATTCCAGGAATTCACGCAGCCGAAGCCGAGTTCGATCAGCGCCATGGCCCCCGCCCCCGCCTCGCGCGCGCCGTTGCCGAGCCAGATCATGGGGCGCTTCGCGGAGGCGAGCCGGTCCGCCAGCTCATCCAGCGCGGCCTCGCTGGGCGGCAGCGGCGGCGGCACGGGCAGTTCCAGCGTGTCCAGCGCCGCCGGCCGCGCGATGGTGGCGCGCTGGATATCAATGGGGATTTCCACCGAGACGGGGCCGCGCGGCGGCGTCATCGCCTCCATCGCCGCGCGCCACAGCGTGCCGAAGGCCTGGTTCGCGTGGCGCACGCGATACGCGGCCTTGCCCGCCGCTTCCAGGATGGCGGTCTGCCCCGGCACGTCGTGCACACTGCCCGTGTCGCGGTCGAGGAATTTCGTGAGCGTCTGGCCTGTGATGTGCAGCACGGGGGAGCCCGCAAACCGCGCCTCCACCAGCCCGCCGATGCTGTTGGCCATGCCAGGCCCGGTGCTGGTGAAGAGCACGCCCAGATGGCCCGTCACGCGCGCATAGGCATCGGCCATGTGCGCGCCGCCCATCTCGCCGCGGCACATCACGTAGCGGATGGCGTTGCGCCGGCCGATGGCGTCCAGCATCGGGATGTTGTGGACGGAGACGATGCCGAAGGCGGTGGTGACGCCGATGCGCGCCAGGAATTCGGCCACCATGTCGGCGACGGTGTAGGGGGTGTCGTGGGTCATGCGGCGGCTCCTCCGGGTGGTTCTTTTGCCCGATGGTGTCACGATGCGGCGCCGACGCCACCCCCCGTGCGCCTATGCGGCGGGCGCCACCGACAACCCGCGCACCTGGTGCTTCGCGATGAGGCTGGCCACCAGGCCCGAACGCTTCGCTTCCTCCACGAATTCCGCGAGGAAGCGCGCCGCCGCCTCGTTCGCGCGCGCGGTGCCGATGGCCTGCTGCACGGCGGTGAATTTGCCCTCCAGGATGCGCGCGCCGGGCTGCTTTTCCACATCGGTCAGCAGGCGCGGGCGCAGGCCGGCCAGCACGTCGAGCCCTTCGCGCAGATAGAGGTCCATTGCGCCATCCAGGCCTTCCGCGCGCACCAGCGTGGCGTGCTGGATGTTGCGCTCCAGCCAGAGGTCATAGGCGGCCCGCGCGGCGACGGCGATGCGCACGCCCGCACGGTCCACCTGGTCCAGCGCCGTGATGGGCGAGCCGGGCGGGACCATGTAGGTGGCCTCGATCTCGGCATAGGCGGCGGTGAAGCTGATCTTTTCCGCGCGCTGCGGCTCGGCGCCGATCAGGCCGATATCCCAGGCGCCGGTCCCCGCCGCATCGGCCAGTTCGCCGGGGCGGGGATAGGGCACGTAATGCACCGGCACGCCCAGGCGATCGGCGATGGCGCGCGCCATGCCGGGCGAGACACCATCCGGCTCGCCGTTCGGGCCGCGGCCGGTGACGAGCAGGAAGTTGCTCATGTTGATGCCGGCGCGCAGCACGCCGGTGGGGGCGAGCTGGGCGAGAATCTCTGCTGTCATCTTGCGTCTCCGTGATGCGGTTTCTTCTGTTCTGGACCCGGTTCCGCCGCGCGCCAATGCCCCGCCGGCTTCGCGGGTGCAGCACGCATTTCGGAAAAACACCACTGGACAAGTCCTCGGCGAAGGACGTGAAGTAGCCGCAGCGGCAAAGACCGCGGCGAGGAAATGGAAGAGGAAGCGGCATGCCGAAACAGGCAGGAGCGCGCGCGCCCGAAGTCGTGGCCGCACACTGATGGCCAGCGTCGAAATCCGCAATGTGCGAAAGGCCTTCGGCAGCACCGCGGTGCTGCACGGCGTCTCCGTGGACATCGAGGATGGGGAATTCGTGGTGCTGGTCGGGCCCTCGGGCTGCGGCAAGTCCACGCTGCTGCGCATGCTGGCCGGGCTTGAGAACATCACGGGCGGCGAGATCGCGATCGGCGGGCGGGTGGTGAACACCGTGCCACCCAAGGACCGCGACATCGCGATGGTGTTCCAGAACTACGCGCTCTATCCGCACATGACCGTCTACGACAACATGGCCTTCTCGATGAAGCTGGCCAAGGTCGGGCGCGAGACCATGGATGCCGAGGTCCGCAAGGCCGCCGCCATCCTGGGATTGGAGCAATTGCTCGACCGCTATCCTCGCCAGCTCTCGGGCGGGCAGCGGCAGCGCGTGGCCATGGGGCGCGCCATCGTGCGCGACCCGCAGGTGTTCCTGTTCGATGAGCCGTTGTCGAACCTCGATGCCAAGCTGCGCGTGCAGATGCGCTCCGAAATCCGGGAGCTGCACCAGCGGCTGAAGGTGACGACGGTCTATGTCACGCATGACCAGATCGAGGCCATGACCATGGCCGACAAGATCGTGGTGATGGAACTCGGCCATATCCGCCAGGCGGGGCCGCCGCTGGAACTCTATGACCGGCCGGCCAACCTCTTCGTGGCGGGCTTCATCGGCAGCCCCGCGATGAATTTGCTGGAAGGGCGCATCGCGGATGGCGCCTTCCTCACCCCCGACGGCACCAGCTGGCCGCTGCCGCCGCAGCAAGCCCGTCCCGGCCCCGCCGTCTATGGCATCCGGCCCGAGCATTTCCGCCTGGCCGGCGATGGCATGCCCGCGCGCGTCCACCTGGTGGAGCCGATGGGCAGCGAGACCATGGTCATGATGCGCATCGGCGACACGCCCGTGAACGGCGTGTTCCGCGAACGCATCTCGGCCAGGCCCGGCGACACGCTGCCCGTGCTGCCCCAGGCCGCCATGGCGCATCTGTTCGACAAGGACAGCGGGCAACGTCTCTGACGCCCGTCATAACTGGGAGGAACGGAAACAATGCCAACGCAATTCAGCATCACCCGCCGAACCCTCGGCCTCGGCGGCGCGGCGAGCCTGGTGGGCGCGCAGGCCTCGGCGCAGATCCAGGCGGCGCAGGTGGCCACCCCCAATTTCCGCGTGGAGAACGGGGCCACGCTGCGCGTGCTGCGCCCCGTGCGCTTCGTGCAGCCCGACGAGGAGGTGTTCCGCGCCAATTGCGCGCGCTTCGCGCAAGCGACGGGCGTGCAGGTGCGCGTGGACTTCGTGGGCTGGGAGGACATCAACCAGCAGACCGCCGTCACCGCCAACACGGGTGCCGGCCCCGACGTCATCATCGGCTTCAACGAGGCGCCGCACGTCTACGCCGACAAGGTGGTGGAGGTGACGGATGTCGCGGAATATCTGGGCGCGAAGTATGGCGGCTGGAAGCGGCTGGCCGAGCGCTATGGCAAGCGGCATGGCAGCAACAACTGGCTCGCGCTTCCCTTCGGCGCCTCGGGCGGGCCGCTGGTGTGGCGGAAATCCGCGGTGAACGAGGCGGGTTTCCAGTCCATCCCGGATGACCATGCCAGCTATCTGCGCCTCTGCCAGCAGCTTCGCCGCATCAACAAGCCCGCGGGCTTCGCGCTGGGCAATGCGGTGGGCGATGGCAATGGCTTCGCCAACTGGCTCGTCTGGTCCTTCGGCGGGCGGCTGGTGAATGATGATGGCAGCGTGGGCATCAACAGCCCGCAGACGCTCCAGGCGCTGGAATACCTGAAGGAGCTCTACGCCACCTTCGTGCCTGGCACGCTGGCCTGGGGCGACATCAGCAACAACCGCGCCTATGCGTCGAATGAGCTGTTCCTGACGGCGAACGGCGTCTCGCTCTACTTCGCGCTGAAGAACGATCCGGCCACGCGCCCCATCGCCGACGACACGGAGCATTCGCTGCTGCCGAAGGGCATCGCCGAGACCTCGCCCATGGCGGGGCTGACGCTGAACGCCATGGTGTTCCGCCACAGCCGCTTCCCCAACGCGTCCAAGGCGCTGCTGGCCTTCCTGATGGAGAGCGAGCAGTACGACCCCTGGCTGCAGGCGAACCTCGGCTACTGGTCGCAGCCGCTCAACGCCTACAACACCAGTGCGGTGTGGGCGAGCGACCCCAAGGTCAGCATCTTCCGCGACGTGATGGATACCGCCTTCTACAATGGCTACAGCGGGCCCATCACCGAGGGTTCGGCCGCCGCGAACGCGGATTATGTGATGGTGCAGATGTGCGCCTCCGTCGCCTCCGGCCAGGCCACGCCGCAGGCCGCCGCGCGCGAGGCCGAACGCCGCGCGACGCGCTTCTTCCGCCGGCGCTGACGCCACCCTGAAACATCCGCGCGGTGCGCCCCACTGCGCGGACCCCCAGCCGGAGTGCCCGCGCCATGGACACCACCCTTCCCGCCGAAAGGGCGCAGCACTGGTCCCGCACGCGGCGGCAACCCACCGCGCTTGGCCGGCTGTTCGACAGCAAGACCTTTCTCATCATCGCCTGCCTGCTGCCGACGGTGGGGCTGCTCGGCGTCTTCCTCACCTATCCGCTGGGCCTGGGCATCTGGCTCGCCTTCACCGATGGCACCATCGGAAGGCGCGGGCAGTTCGTGGGCTTCGAGAATTTCGAATACCTCTTCACCGACCCCATCTTCTGGAACGCGGTGTTCTTCAGCGTCTTCTACACGGCGCTGGCGACGGTCGGGAAGTTCGCGCTGGGGCTGTGGCTGGCGCTGCTGCTGAACCAGTACCTGCCCTTCAAATCCTTCTTCCGCGCCATCATCCTGCTGCCCTGGATCGTGCCCACGGTGCTCTCGGCCATCGCCTTCTGGTGGATGTATGACCCGCAGTTCAGCATCATCTCCTGGGTGTTCATCGAGCTGGGGCTGCGGACCACCAACATAGATTTCATCGGCAGCGAATGGCCGGCGCGCTTTTCGCTGATCGTGGCCAATATCTGGCGCGGGATTCCCTTCGTGGCGATCTCGCTGCTGGCGGGGCTGCAGACCATCTCGCCCTCGCTCTATGAGGCCGCGCTGCTCGACGGCGCCTCGCCCTGGCAGCGCTTCCGCTACATCACCTTCCCGATGCTGCTGCCCATCCTCGCCATCGTGATGACCTTCAGCATCATCTTCACCTTCACGGATTTTCAGCTGGTCTACGCCATCACGCGCGGCGGCCCGGTGAACTCGACGCATCTGCTGGCCACGCTTGCCTTCCAGCGCGGCATCCCGGGCGGCGAGCTGGCGGAAGGTGCCGCCATCGCCGTCTCCATGATCCCCTTCCTCGTCTTCGCCACCCTGTTCAGCTACTTCGCGCTGGCGCGGCGCAAGTGGCAGCAGGGCGAAGGCAATGACTGAGAGGACCCAGCCATGAGCAACGCTGCCTCCGACGGACCGGAAGCCATGCAGTGGGACAGCCGCGCGCGCCGCGTCGTCACGCTCTGGGTGCCGCTGTGCTGCTTCCTCTTCATCCTGCTCTTCCCCTTCTACTGGATGACGGTGACGGCCTTCAAACCGGACGCCGAGCTGTATGACTTCGCGACACACAACCCCTTCTGGATCACCTCGCCCACGCTCGACCACATCCGCAAGCTGCTGTTCGAGACCTCCTACCCCTCCTGGCTCTGGACCACGATGCTGGTCTCGGTGGGGGCCACCTTCCTCTCGCTCTTTGCCAGCACGCTGGCGGCCTATGCCATCCAGCGGCTGCGCTTCCGTGGCAGCCAGTATGTGGGGCTGGCCATCTACCTGGCCTATCTCGTGCCGCCCTCCATCCTCTTCATCCCGCTGGCGACGATGGTGGTGCAACTCGGCCTCTTCGACAGCCCGATGGCGCTGATCCTGGTCTACCCGACCTTCCTCGTGCCCTTCTGCACCTGGCTGCTGATCGGCTACTTCAAATCCATTCCCTATGAGCTGGAGGAATGCGCGCTGATAGACGGCGCGACGCGCCTGCAGATCCTGACCAAGATCACGCTGCCGCTGGCCGTGCCGGGGCTGATCAGCGCCGGCATCTTCAGCTTCACCCTCTCCTGGAACGAGTTCATCTACGCGCTGGCCTTCATCCAGAGCAGCGAGAACAAGACCGTTCCCGTGGCCATCCTGACGGAGCTGGTGACAGGCGACGTGTATCAGTGGGGCGCGCTGATGGCGGGCAGCCTGCTGGGCTCGCTGCCAGTCGCCATCTTCTATTCCTTCTTCGTGGACTACTATGTGAGCAGCCTGACGGGCGCGGTGAAGGAGTAGCTAGCCCACGCCCGCAGGAAGCCGCCCCGTCAGTCCGGCCGGATGTTGTTCTCGCGCACCACCTGGCCCCAGGTGCGGATCTGGCGCGAGAGGAATTCGCGGAACGCCTCCTCCCCCTGCGGCTCCAGGTCAATGCCGAGATTGGTCACGCGCGTGCGGACCGTCTCGATCTCCAGCGCCTTGCGGAGTTCCGCCTCCATCCGCTGCTTGATGGCCGCGGGCATATTGGCCGGGCCGAGGAAGCCCCAGAAGGCCCGCGCATCAATGCCCTGCACCCCGCATTCGGCCAAGGTCGGCACGTTGGGCATGCTGGGCGAGCGTGTGTTGCTGGTCTGCGCGAGCGGCACCAGCACGCCGCTGTCCACATGCACGCCGATGGCCGGGCGGGTCGCGATGGGCAGGTCAACCTCGCCCGCCAGCGCCGCCGCGGCCAGCGGGCCGCCACCACGATAGGGCACATGCACCAGTTGCAGCCCCGTGGTACGCCCCACCAGCGCCATGGTCAGATGCGCGAGCGAGCCATTGCCGATGGTGCCATAGGTCAGCGTGTCGGGCCGCGCGCGCGCCGCCGCGGCCATCGCCGCCCAGTCCTTGTAGGGCCGCGTGGAATGGGCCGTCAGCACCATGGGCGCCGTGCCGAACAGCAGCAGCGGCGTCAGGTCGCGCTCGGTGTCGAAGCCCATGTTCGGGATCAGCGCAGGGTTCACGGCGTGGGTGTCGAAGACCAGCACCCAGGTGTTGCCGTCGGGCGCGCTGCGCGCCACGGCGGCGGTGCCGAGCGAGCCCGAGGCGCCGGCGCGGTTCTCCACGATGACGGGCACGCCCAGTGCCTGCGACAGCGGCTGTTGCAGCAGCCGCGACAGCGCATCCGTGCTGCCGCCCGGCGGAAAGGGTGCGATGATGCGGATGGGCCCCGAGGGCCAGGCGGATTGCGCGCGCAGCGCGGGGGCGGCCAGCAGCGTGGCCCCGCCCGCCAGCAGCAGCCGACGTGTGGATGTGGTCATCTTGGTTCCTCCCCGTTCGGTGTCCTTGCCCCGGTTGTGCCCGAGTTGCGCCGCCGGCTCAACCGGCTGGGAAACGGTCCCGCGTGCGGTTGGCGATGGCGACGAGGGAGAGCATCACCGGCACCTCCACCAGCACGCCCACCACGGTGGCCAGCGCCGCGCCGCTGTTCAGCCCGAAGAGGCTGATGGCCACCGCCACCGCAAGTTCGAAGAAGTTCGACGTGCCGATCAGCGCGCAGGGCGCCGCGACGCGGAAGGGCACCCGCCAGAGATACGCCCAGACATAGGCCAGGGCGAAGATGCCATAGGATTGCAGCAGCAGCGGCACCGCGATCAGCAGGATGACGAGCGGCTGCGCCAGGATCACGCCGCCCTGGAAGCCGAAGAGCAGCACGACGGTGGCCAGCAGTCCCAGCACCCCGGCGGGCTTCAGCCGCGCGGTGAAGGCCTCCACCGCCGCCGCCTCCCGCAGCGCCGCGCGCGTCGCGATGCCCGCGGCCAGCGGCACCACGACATAGAGCAGCACCGAGAGCAGCAGCGTCTCCCACGGCACCGGGATGGAGGTGACGCCCAGCAGCAGCGCCACGATGGGCGCGAAGGCCAGCACCATCACCGCGTCGTTCACCGAGACCTGCACCAGCGTGTAGGTGGGGTCGCCCCGCACCAGCTGGCTCCAGACGAAGACCATGGCGGTGCAGGGCGCGGCGCCCAGCAGGATGACGCCGGCCAGGTATTGCTGCGCGTCGGCGGGCGCGATCAGGTCGGCGAAGACCACCTCGAAGAACAGCACGCCGAGCGCGGCCATGGTGAAGGGCTTCACCAGCCAGTTCACCACCAGCGTGATGACCAGGCCCTTGGGCTTGTCGCCGATGTGGCGCAGGGAGGAGAAGTCCACCGCCACCATCATCGGGTAGATCATCACCCAGATCAGCACGGCGACGACCAGGTTCACCCGCGCATATTCCAGCGCCGCCAGCGCCTGGAACAGGCCAGGTGCCAGCGCGCCCAGCCCGATGCCGGCGCCGATGCACAGCGCGACCCAGAGGCTGAGCCAGCGTTCGAAGGTGCCGAGCGGTTCCTGCATGGCGCCTGTCTATCCCCGCCCCGCCCCATCTGGCCAGCGGTGCCATGGCGCGCCACTCTGCCCGCGCGCCAGACGAGGAACCGCCCCATGCCCCCTGCCCCGCTCCGCCTGCTCGGCCGCAAGGACGCCTTCAATGTCCGCAAGGTGCTCTGGATGCTGGAGGAGCTGGGCGAACCTTTCACCCAGGAGGATTGGGGCCGCGGCCATCGCAGCATGCAGGTGCCGGAGTTCCTGGCGCTGAACCCGCTGGGCACGGTGCCGGTGCTGGTGGATGGCGATGCGGTGCTGCGCGAATCCCACGTCATCATGCGCCACCTCGCCGCCACGCGGGCGCGCCACGACCTGCTGCCCGCCGAGCCCGCCGCGCGGGCCGAGGTCGAGGCCTGGATGGACTGGGTGGCCTATGAGATGACGCTGCCCATGCGCCTGGGTTATCTCGGCGGCGTGCTGAACCTCGCGCCCTGGAACGGGCCTGGCATGGCGGCCTTGGGGCGCGCGGAATACGCGCACCGCATGGGCGTGCTGGAGCAGGCACTGGCGCGCGGCGGGCCCTACCTGGCGGGCGCCACCCTCACGCTCGCCGACATGGCCTGCGGCATGGCCGTGCACCGCTGGGCCGTGGTGAAGGATGGCAGCGAGGCGCCCACCCCCGCCCTGGACGCCTGGCTGGAGCGCCTGGCGGAAAGCCCCGGCTTCCGCGCGCATATCCGCAACGGGCTGCCCTGACCCGTCAGGCGCGGGCGGCCGGTTCCTCCGGGCGGTCGAGGCGGAAGACCGCCTCGGCGATGCCGGCCCAGTCCTGGGTGTCCAGCGTGGCGGCCTCGCTGGTGCGGAGCACCGACACCTCCGTCACACCCAGCGCGGCCAGCTGGTGCGGCGTGCCATGGCCGAAATCGAGATGCCCGGCGCCGATGATGCCCACCACCAGCGGCACGCCACCCTCCAGCGCGGCGGCGATGTTGCAGGCGAAGGCGCGGTCCCACACCTGCTGGGCGCGGAGGAAGCGGTCGGTGATCTCGGCCTCGGGCCGGCCGGTCAGCCAGGAGATGTAGGCGCGGTGGCCGGGCGTGGGCGGGGCCGCGGGCGTCATGCCGTCGCGCTCCTCCTCGGGCACGGAATCCCAGCCATCCTTGCCGATGCGGGTCACCAGCGGGCGGTGGCAGTTCAGCGCCAGCATCCGCACACCTTGCTGACGGCAGAAGTGGAAGAGGGGCAGGTAGAATTCGGGCGGGAAACCCCAGACCTTCTCCCACTCCACCTCGCGCAGGAATTCCTCGGTGGTGAAGGCGCCCTCCACCCAGCGGTCCAGCACGGGCTGCAGGCGGCGGGGGAACATCTCGAAGCCGACCGCGAGGCCTGGTTGCAGCAGATGCAGGCAGGTGACGACCTGCAACTGCCAGCGATGGATTTCCGCGATGTCGTGGCGCTCGCCCAGCAGCACGGCACGGCGGGTGGCCAGGCGCCGCATGAGGGGGCCGGCGTCAAGCAAGGCGCCGGTGGTGGGGTCCATCCAGCGGGCGCGGGGGTGGGGGGTGAGGGTCATCGGCGGGCCTTGATGCGAATAATTCGCATTCTCGACCAAAGCCGGGAAAGGGAAAAGACCCGCCCGGGGGATGGTCCCCCGGGCGGGCGTCGTTCAGGCGGCGGCGGAACCGCGCCGCGCGCGCACCAGGTTCATCCCCATGATGATCGCGAAGACCACGATGGCGATCCAGTTCACCATCTGGCCGAAGGGAACGATCAGCACGAAGCCCGCCACGCCGAAGATCACGCGCTCGATGATGTTGAGGCGTGCTTCCGCGAAGCCCTCGAAGGCGGCTGACATGGCGTAGATGCCCGGCAGCGCGAAGGCCGCGATGGACAGCTGCACCCAGATGTCGCCCGAGAGGAAGGGCTGGTAGGCCATCATCAACGGCACGAAATAGAGCGACTTCGCCAATCGCCACGCCACGAAGCCCGAGGCCATGGGCGAGGCATTGGCGATGGCCGCCGCCGCATAGGCCGGGATGCAGACCGGCGGCGTCACGTTGCTGTCCTGGCTGAGCCAGAAGATGATCATGTGCGCCGACAGCAACGCCAGCATGGCCGCCCCGGAGGAGAGCGAGGCGTCATAGACCTGCGCCCGCATGTCCTGCGGGATGGCCGCCAGCAGACGCGCCGCCTCCGCCGCCGCCATGCCCGTGCCGGGGGGCGGCAGGGAGATGTCGGGCGCGGCCAGCATGGCCACGGCGCGGACGATGTCGGGGATGTTCCCCGCCACGAAGGCCGCCTGCGCCGAGGAGTTCAGGATCATGTCCGCGAGCGCCGGCGCCGACAGCGTGGCCAGCACGACATAGGAGGCCGTGACCGGCAGCGCCGCCCCCAGCACCAGCGAGGCGAGCGCGATCAGCACCAGCGCGATGGCGAGGTTCCCGCCCGCCCAGGTCTCGATCATGATCGAGAAGACGTTGCCGAGCCCCGTGGTCGCGACCGCCGAAATCAGGATGCCGATGCCCACCAGCAGCACCGCCGTCGGCGCCATGGTGCGGGCGCCCAGATACAGCGCCTCCAGGATGCGGCGCGGCCCCATGGGCGTGTCCGAAATCCAGGAGACCACCACCACCGTGGCCGTGGCGGCACCGGCGGCATAGGCCGGGCTCATCCCCGAGAACAGCAGATAGAGCAGCACGGTGAAGGGGATCAGGAAGGGCAGGCCGCGGCGACGCACCGTCTCCATCAGCGGCGGCGCCTCCTCGTCCACGAAGCGGATGTCGTGGCGCTTCGCATGGATGCGCACGCCCACCGCCACGCCGAAGAAGAAGACCAGCGCCGGGATGGCCGAGACGGCCGCGATGTGCAGGTAGGGGATGGCCGTGAAGGAGGCCATGATGAAGGCGCCCGCGCCCATGATGGGCGGCAGGATGCCGCCGCCGGTGCTGGCCGCCGTCTCCACCCCCGCCGCGAAATGCGGCTTGAACCCCGCCTTCTTCATCAGCGGGATGGTGACCGCGCCGGTGGATGTGACGTTCGCCACCGCCGAGCCCGAGATGGTGCCCGACAGCGCCGAGGCGATGACGGCCACGAAGCCCGGCCCGCCCTGCATGCGCTTGGCCACCGCGCGGCCCAGGTCCAGCACGAAGCGGTCCGCCCCCGACACCTGCAGGAAGGCGCCGAAGATGATGAACATCGCCACCAGGTTCCAGGAGATCAGGGCGATGTTCCCGAACATCCCGTCATCGGAATAGAAGGTCCGGAACAGCGCGATCTCGACGGAAAGCCCGGGGAAGCGCAGCACGCCGCCCAGCCAGGCGCCCCAGAAGGTGACGTAGGTGAAGCCCAGGATGCACAGGATGGGCACGACGATGCCCGTGGTGCGGCGGATCAGCTCCAGCGCGATCAGTGGCGCCGCGATGGTGAAGACCCAGTCATACCAGAGGAATTCGCTGGCGCGGGCGTAGAAGGCGACCTCACCCGTGATGAGGTAGATGGCGCAGCCCACCGCCATCAGCGCGATGAAGATGTCTATGGCGAGGGCAAGCCAGCCCCGGGCACCCTCCCCACGCATGATCGGCCAGGCCAGCGCGCCGATCACGGCGAAGCCCGCGAAGTGGATGACGGAGGCGCGCAGCTCGCTCATCACCCCGAAGGTGTTGAGCCAGATGTGCCACGCCGAGAGAAGGACGCCGGCCACGAACAGGAACCGCGCGACGAGGCTTCCCTCGCCGCGCAGCCCCCGCGGAGCCTGTTCGGTGCTGTTCACGCGCGTCTCAGGCCGGACGGATGCGCTCCGGAATGGTCACGCCCCTTTCCTGGTAGTAGCGCGCCGCACCCGGGTGGACGGGGTTCACCAGGCCGTTCAGCGCGGTCTCCAGCTGGATTTCGCGCGTGGCGGCATGGATGCCGTTCAGGAAGGGCAGGTTCTCGAAGATGGACTTCGTGATCTCGTAGACGTCGTTCTCCGGCACCGCCGCGTTGCAGGCCAGGAAGTTGGGCTGGACGATGGTCTGAAGCGCCTGCGCCTGGCCCGGGTAGGAGTTGGCCGGGATCTGCGTCGGCACATAGAGGCCGTTGTTGCCGTCGGCCTGGGCCGCCTGCTCATTGGTGAAGGAGAGCAGCTTGAACTGGGCCGCCTGGCGGGCGAAGATCTGGGTCACCGCCGCCACCGGGATGCCGCCGCCCGGGTTGCTGCCGTCAATCTGGCCGTTCAGCAGCGCCTCGGCCGAGGGGCCGAAGCCCTGGAACACCAGGTCGAAATGCGTGTCCGGGTTGATGCCCAGGTTCGCGAAGATGAAGCGATTGGAGAACTCGGTGCCCGAGTTGCGCGCGCCCATGGAGAAGCGGCGGCCGCGCATCTGCGCCAAGTCCGCGATGGTGCCGGTGGGGGCAAGGCTCGCGCGCTGCACGAAATGCTCGACATTGCCCCAGATGTTCATGATGGAGCGCATGTTCTGCTGCGGGCCGGCCGACTGGATGGGGCCCGACCCGTCGCGCGCATAGACGCCGAACAGGCCCTGCATGATGGCGAATTGGGCCTGGTTTTCCCGCATCAGGCGCACATTCTCGCCCGAGCCGGCCGAGGAGATGGCCGACATGTCAATGCCACGCGAATTGGCGAGGCGCAGCTTGACCAGCGTCGCGAAAGCCACGCCCACCGGGTAATAGGTGCCGCCGATGGAGGCGGTGGCGAGGATGTAGCTGCGGGTGTTGCCCTGGGCGCGCGCCACGGCCGGCGCCGCCAGCACGGCGGCACCGCCGGCCAGGATGTTGCGGCGAGTGGTCATTGGTTTCGTCTCCCTGTCGTGCATGGCAAAGGGCCAGCTCGCAGGCCAACCCGCCATTTCCTGTCCGGTGCTTAACCTTCCGGCGCAGGCGGCACAAGCCTGTAACGCAGGCCGGGTATGCGCGGAGGTGGGGCGCTGCCGGGGGCGCCTACCCCCGCGCGTACCCCGCCCGCCGTTCCGGCGGTGTGGGCCAGCGGCCGCGGACGCGTTCCAGCAGCATGTCGGCGTCGGTCTGTGCGTTGGCCTTCAGCGCCACGTCGAGGAAGAGCTGTTCCAGCACGTCCTGCTGCGCGTAGCTCCCGCCGAGTTCGTGCATCCCGCCCAGGGCCGGGCGCATCACGGCCACGGCGTCCGCGTATTCGCCGCGGGCGCGGTGCAGCAGGGCGGCGCAGGCGGGGATGGCGTAGTCGCGCACGATGCGCGGATTGTCGCCGGTATTGGCCAGCGCGTAGTCGCGCATGGCGTCGAGCATGCGGGATGCGGCGTCGAGCCGGCCGGTCGCGGTCAGCGCCATCATCCAGTGCGGCAGGGTGAAGGCGGAGAGGCAGTCGCCGATGCGGCCCTCGGCCTTGTCGGCCAGCTCCACCCAGCGGTCGCCCACATCCACGCCCTGGCGCTCCAGGCGGAACAGCATGGAGGCCGCGTTCTGGCAATCAATGTAGAGGTCGGGCTGCACCTGCGTCACGGGGCTTTGCAGGTCGCGAAAGCCCTGGTCGTAGAGGCGCAGCACCTCGTCATGCTCGCCGCGCTCCAGGTGGAACATCGCCTGGTGCCAGAAGATGTGGTGGCGGAGGTTGTTGCCCGCGCCGAAATGCGGCGTGAGCTGCGTGATCCAGCCGATGCCCTCGGCGCGGCGGCCCTGCATTTCCAGCACATGCGCGACCGCATGCGCGGCCCAGAGGTCGCTGGGGTCGCGGCGGATGGCCTCGCGCCCGGCGCGTTCGGCGATGGCGTAGCTGCCGCATTCCTCATGGGCGAAGGCGCGGCAGGCCAGCATGGAGCCATAGCCCGGCATGTCGTCCGCCCAGTGCGGGATGGCGGCTTCCACGAGCTGATACATGGCCGGGGTGCGGCCCATCCAGAAGGCGGAAAAGTGGTGGAAGCGGAAGGCCAGGATGTCGCGCGGGTGCTCGGCCACGATGCGCTCCCAGATGGCCAGCGCGCGCTCCTGCCCGCCATCGGCCCAGGCCTCGAGCGCGTCCAGGTGCAGGCTCTCGCGCGCATTGGGCCGTAGGCCGCGCGCGGTCGCGATGGAGGCCTTCGCGGCGGGGATGAAGGCCTGATTGTAGGCCATCATGGAGAAGCCCGCCTTCATGGCGTGCAGCAGCGGCGCCTCGCCATCCAGGGCGAGGGCGGCCTTGAGCTGCAAGGGCGTGTCGAAGCGGTAGTTCAGGAAGGAGGCGATGGTGCGGTCATAGCCGGCAGCCGCCTCGTCGGAGGCGAAGGTGGCGGCGTTGCCCTGGGCGTCGCGCGGCATGGTTCAGGCTCCCCATTCCCGGAGGATGGCATCGGTGTCGGCGCCGAGACCGGGGGCCGGCACCTCCCAGGCGCCGAAGCCCGGAATGGCCGGGAAAGGCAGGGTGCCGAGGCCTGGCTGGTTGAACAAGGGGGCGGCCCCCACGGCTTGCACATGCGGGTCCCGCAGCCATTCGAGGGGTGTGTTCACCCGGTCGCACAGCATCCGCACGCCCTGGAGCTGCGTGACCCATTCGGCGGCGGTCTTGCGGCGGAAGGCCTCGCGCAGGATGGGGACGATCTCGGCCTTGTTGGCGGCGCGCTGGGCGAAGCTGTTGAAGCGCGGGTCATTGGGCAGTTCGGGCAGGCCGAGTTCCTGGCAGAGGGTGACGAATTCGGATTCGCGCACCATGGCCACCATCACCCAGGCGCCATCGCTGCCCTGCCAGGTGCCGGCGGGCACGTTCAGCTCGGCCGGCATGCGGCCCAGCAAGCCGCCCTCGGCGATGGGCAGCACCAGCAGCGAGGCCGCCGCCTGCATCAGCGAGATGTCGAGGTGCCGCCGGCGCGGCGTGGCCCCCGTGGCGCGGTCGCGCGCCTGTTCGGCCAGCGCGGCCTGGCAGGCGGCGAAGGCGGAAAGGCCGGAAAACACGTCCACCACCAGCGTCCCCACCTTGTGCGGCACGCCATCCGCCCCGGCATTGAGCGACACCAGGCCCGAAAAGGCCTGCGCCACGCCATCGGTGCAGGGACGCTCGCTGTAGGGGCCGGACTGGCCGAAGCCGGAGACGGAAACGCAGACCGCATCCTCCTTGGCCTGCTCGGGGCCGAGGCCGATGCGCGCGGCGACCCCGGGGCGGAAGGCCTCGATCAGCACATCGGCCCGGGCGGCGAGGCGCGCGGCCTTGGCGCGGTCCTCGGGCTGTGCGAGGTCCAGCACCAGCCCTTTCTTGCCGCGGTTGAAGGCGG
Source organism: Roseococcus microcysteis (assembly GCF_014764365.1). Taxonomy (NCBI): domain Bacteria; kingdom Pseudomonadati; phylum Pseudomonadota; class Alphaproteobacteria; order Acetobacterales; family Roseomonadaceae; genus Roseococcus; species Roseococcus microcysteis. The sequence goes on along the minus strand of NZ_CP061718.1, from coordinate 3,995,161 downwards.
TGTGCATCACGGAATGGTCGCCCTCGCGCGCCGTCAGCCCGCGCGACCAGTCGCCCTTGGGCGGTTCGAGCTTCACCACGGTGGCCCCCGCCTGCGCCAGCAGCATGCCGCAATAGGGGCCGGCGATGCCTTGCGCGGCGTCGAGCACGAAAATTCCGTCATAGGGTCCTGGCATGGCCGTTCCTCCGTTTGGGCGTATCATCGCTCCAACCGAGGAAGGGAGAAACCCATGCACGCCACACGACGCGCCATCCTGGCCGCGCCGCTGCTCGCCACGCCCGCATTGGCACGCGCGCAATCCTGGCCCACGCGGCCGGTGCGCATCATCGTGCCCTATCCGCCGGGGGGCCCACCGACATCGCGGGGCGTGTGGTGGCGGCGGGCTTGCAGGCGCAGCTGGGCCAGCCCGCGGTGGTGGAGAACCGGGCGGGCGCCTCGGGCGTGATCGGCTCAGGCGAGGTGGCGCGCGCGGCCCCCGATGGCGGGATGTTCCTGGTGAATGCGTCCGCGCATGTCATCATCCCGCACCTCCAGCCCAACATGCCCTTCGACGCCGTGGCGGATTTCACCCCGGTGACGGAGCTGGTGAAGGTGCCGCTGATCCTGGTGGTGAACCCGCAGCTTCCGGTGAACAGCGTGGCGGAACTCATCGCGCTGGCCCGCGCGCAGCCGGGGCGGCTTTCCTATGCCTCCTCCTCCATCGGCGGCGCGCCGCATCTGGCGGGCGAGATGTTCAAGCTGATGACGGGCACGAACATCGCCCATGTCCCCTATCGCGGCTCCGGCCCCGCGCTGACGGACATGGTGGGCGGGCATGTGCAGGTGATGTTCGACAGCCTGGCCTCCTCGGCCCAGCATGTGCGCGAGGGGCGGCTGAAGGCCCTCGCCGTCAGCACCGCCGAACGCATCGAGGCCTTCCCGAATCTGCCCACCATCGCGGAGGCGGGCGTGCCGGGCTACGAGATCACTACCTGGTACGGCATGTGGGGGCCCAGGAACCTGCCGGAGGCGATCGCGACGCGCATGCAGCAGGCCGTGGCCGCGGTGAACGCGACGGAGGAGGCAAAGGCGCGCTTCACCGCGCTGGGGGCGCAGCCCGTGGCCAGCCCGCCCGCCGACTTCGCCCGCTTCGTGCGGTCCGAATACGAGCGCTGGGGCCGCCTGGTCCGCGACGCCAACATCACGGCGGGCTGACGCCATGCGCGCATTGGTCTGCGAATCCTGGCGGCCCTTCGACCAGCTGGAGGTGAAGGAGGTCCCGCCGCCACCCATGCGCCCCGGCGCGGTGCGGATCCGCGTGGAGGCGTCCGGCGTGTCCTTCGCCACGCAGCTTGTGGTGGAGGGCAAGTATCAGCGCCGCCCGCCCCTGCCCTTCACGCCGGGCACCGAGGCCGCGGGCGTGGTGCTGGAAGGCCCGCTACCGGCGGGCACGCGCGTCTTCGCCGCGTTGGACTGGGGTGCCATGGCCGAGGAGGCGGTGGTGGACGCCATCCACGTCACGCCCTTGCCGGACCATTTGCCGCTCGATGCCGCGGTGGCCATGCCCATCAGCTACCCCACCGCCGCCGCCTCGCTGATGTGGCGCGGGCGGGTAGGACCGGGCGACTGGGTGCTGGTGCAGGGCGCCGGTGGCGGCGTGGGGCTGGCGGGGGTGGAGGTGGCGCGCGCCTTGGGCGCCCATGTCATCGCGCGCGCCGGCGTGGCGAAGCACGCGGCGCTGCGCGCGCGGGGCGCCGAGGTGGTGCTGGATTCGACGCTTCCCTTCCGCGACGCCGTGCGCGCCGCGACCGGCGGCGCGGGCGTTTCCTGCGTGCTGGACACGATCGGCGGGGCCAGCTTCGACGAATCGCTGCGCTGCCTGGGCGACGGCGGCACGCTGGTCACCATCGGCTATGCGGGCGGCGGCATCCCGACCGTGCCGGCCAATATCCTGCTGCTGAAGAACATCGCGGTCGCGGGCCTCAACTGGGGCAGCTACATCGGCTGGTCGCCGGGCGATGGGCGCGAGGGTTACGCGCCGCGCGTGCGCGCCCTGTGGGACCAGCTGGTGGCTTGGTGGGCGGAGGGGAAGCTCCGCCCCGAGGTCCATGCGCGCTATCCCTTGGCCGAGTTCCGCGCGGCGATGGCGGAAGTGGCCAACCGCCGCGCGCTGGGCCGCGTCGTCATCAACCCTTGCGCTTGAGGAAGCCCGCGAAGGCGGCCTGCGCCTCCTCGCTGCGCAGCCGCTCGCCGAAGGAGACGCGTTCGGCCGCCATGACCGCGCGCAGGGCCTCGGCGTGCGGGGCCTTGATGAGGCGCTTGGATTCCTGAACGGAGCCGGGCGGGAGGGCGGCCAGGGTTGCGGCCATCTCGGCGGCGGTGGCGTCCACCGCGCCATCCTCGACGGCGCGGGTGGCGAGGCCGGCTTCCGCCGCCTCGGCCCCGCTGAAGGCGGCACCCGAGAGCAGCCACCAATTCGCCCGCGCCGGACCCACGCGCAGCGGCAGCAGGAAGGAGGAACCGGCCTCCGGCACCAGGGCCAGCTTCGTGAAGGGCATCATCAGCCGGGCGGTGGTGCTGGCCACCACCACGTCGCAATGCAGCAGCAGCGTGGTGCCGATGCCCACCGCATTGCCGCGCACCGCGGCCACCACGGGCTTGGTCATGCCCACCAGGGCTTCGAGGAATTCGAAGGCGGCACCGGGGTCGCCCGGCTTGCGCTCTCCGACCGCCGCGAAGTCCGCGATGTCATTGCCCGCGGTGAAGTCGGCCCCACCCGCCAGCAGGATCACGCGCACGGCGTCGTCGCCCGCGGCCGCGCGCAGGGCCGCGCCCATGGCGCCATACATCTCGCGCGTGAGGGCGTTCTTCTTGTCGGGGCGGTTGAGGCGGATGGTCAGCACCGCGCCCTCGCGCGTGGTCTGGACGTGGTCGGTCATGCGGTTTCCTCCAGGGTCTTGAGGCGAGCCTGTCAGAAAATTCCCTGGAAGGGGAGAAGGCGGAGCGCATCGCCAGGGCCGACCACCTCCAACGCCTCGGGCAGCTCGGCCAGCGCGTCGGATTGCGTCAGCGAGGTCAGCCAGGCCGAACCCTCGCGCGGGAATTTTTGGGCGGTGCCGTCGCGCAGCGCGACGCGCAGATACTCCCGCCGGCCAGGGCGTTTCGTGTGATGGAAGCCCGCGATGGCGGTGAGGCGGGGCAGCGTCTCGGGTTGCGCGCCCGCCAGCCGCAGCACCAGCGGCCGCGCCAGGTGCAGGAAGGCCACCACCGCCGCCACCGGGTTGCCGGGCAGGCCCAGCAACGGGGTGCCCGCCACCACGCCCAGCGCGGCCGGCCGCCCCGGTTTCACCGCCAGGCGCCAGAAGTCGAGGCGGCCCAGGCTGGCCCGAACGTGGTCCTCCTCGCCCGCCGAGACGCCACCGGACGTCAGCAGCAGGTCCTGGCTTTCAGCGGCGGCGTGCAGGGCACGGCGGGTTTCGGCGGCGTCGTCGCGCAGGATGCCGTGGTCGGTGACGGCGACGGGCAGCGCGGCCAGCAGCGCCATCAGGGTGAAGCGGTTGCTGTCATGCGCCTGGGCGGGGCCGAGGGGTTGGCCGGGCGGCACCAGCTCATCGCCCGTGGAGAAGACGCCCACGCGCAGCAGGGGCCGCACCGGCAGGGTCGCGGCGCCCAGGGCGGCGGCCAGCCCGATTTCCGGTGCGCGCAGACGGCGGCCCGCGGGCAGGCCCTCGGCGCCGAGGGCCAGTTCCTCGCCCGCCCGGCGCGTGTTGGCGCCGCGGGCGAGGCCGGGGGGCACAAGCAGCGCGCCCCCCACCAGCCGCGCCGCTTCCTGCATCAGCACCGTGTCCGCGCCCTCGGGCAGGGCGGCGCCGGTGAAGATGCGCGCGGCGGTGCCGGGCTCCAGCGCGCCCGCCGCCTGCCCGGCCGTGATGCGGGCCGCGATGGGCAGCGGGCCGGTCGCGGGGTGCTGGAAGGCGTAGCCATCTAGCGCCGCATTGGTGAAGGGCGGCAGCGGTGTCGCGGCGTGGAGCGGCCGCGCCAGCACGCGCCCCAGCGCGGCGATGAGCGGCACCCATTCCTCGCCGCCAAGCGGGGTGACGCGCGCGGCGATCAGCGCCTGCGCGGCCTCGACCGTCAGCGGGGAATCGTCCAGCGCGAAGCAGTCGTCAGGGAGCGCCATGGCGCGAGGCTACAGCGCCGCGCGCGGCACCGCGAGGCGAAGTGCCGCGGCGCCGATGGCCGGGATGTCGTCCAGGTCCAGATGCGGCGGGGCGCCGGGGGGCGGCGGCGCGTCGCTCGCCAGCGCCACGATGCCGGGCTGGTCCGGGTGGAGATAGGGCTGGCCCAAGGCGGCGCGGTGCACCTCGATGCGCGGATGGGGGCCGGATTTGAAGCCCTCCACCAGCACCAGATCCACGGGGGCGAGCTGCGCCAGCAATTCGGGCAGTTCCGGCTCCGGCGCGCCGCGATGCTCGGTCAGCAGCGCCCAGCGTTGCGAGGAGGCCAGCAGCACCTGCGCCGCACCTGCCTCGCGATGCGCGTGCGAATCCTTGCCCGGCCGGTCGAGGTCAAAGCGGTGATGCGCGTGCTTGATGGTGGAAACCGTGAGCCCCTGCCCGGCCAGCCAGGGAATGAGGCGCGTGACCAGCGTGGTCTTGCCGGCACCGCTCCAGCCGGCGAAGCCGATCACGCGCATGGAGGGCTCAGAGGTCGCGCAGCACGGCGTAGAGGTCGGACTTCGCCTCGAAGCCGATGCCCGGGATGTCGGGCATGCGGATGCGGCTGTTCTCGACGGGCGTGCTGTCGGCGAAGCCGCCGAAGGGCGCGAAGACCTCCGGATAGCTTTCATTGCCACCCAGCCCCAGGCCGACGGCGATGTTCAGCGCGAATTGGTGCCCGCCATGCGGCACGCAGCGGCGGGGTGACCAGCCGTGTTCGCGCAGCATCTCCAGCGTGCGGAGATATTCCACCAGCCCATAGGACAGTGCGGGGTCAAACTGCAGCACGTCGCGGTCCGGGCGCAGCCCGCCATGGCGGATCAGGTTGCGCGCGTCCAGCATGGAGAAGAGGTTCTCGCCCGTCGCGATCGGCGGGGCGTAATGCTCGGCCAGCGTCGCATGGGTGCTGTAGTCCAGCGGGTCCAGCGGCTCCTCATACCAGCGCAGGCCGAAGCCCTGGATGGCGGCGGCGTAGCTGAGGGCCGCGTGCAAACCAAAGCGCCCGTTCACGTCCACGCAGAGCCGGTGCCCCGCGCCGTCCAGCAGCTTCAGCACGGCCTCGATCCGCTGGAGGTCCAGCAGCAGCGCCTCACGCACGCCCATGCCGGGCGAGCCGCCGATCTTCATCTTGACCACGCTGTAGCCGAGGCCGAGATAGCGCTTCATCTCCTCGACCAGCGCCTCGACATCCTTGCCCGGCTGGTAGTAGCCGCCGGCGGCATAGACCCAGGCCTGCTCATCGGCGCGGCCCTGGTTGTAGCGGTCGGCCAGCAGCTTCCACAGCGGCACGCCGGCGAGCTTCGCCGCCGCGTCCCACAGCGCCATGTCGAGCACGCCGACGGCCACCGAACGGTCACCATGGCCGCCCGGCTTTTCGTTCTTCATCATCGCCGTCCAGGCGGGGATGGGGTCGAAGCCGCCATCTTCATGGGCGGGCAACTCGCCCACGGCTTCGAGGCGCGGGATGAAGCGCTCGGCCAGCAAGCCCGGCTGGGCGTAGCGGCCATTGGAGTTGAAGCCATAGCCCGTGGCCTTGCGGCCATCGCCGGATTCGACGGTGACGGCCACCACGCTGGCCGTCATCTTGGAGAAATCAATATAGGCGTTGGCGATGCTGCTGCTGATCGGCACCACGCCCTGGCGGATGGACGCGATGCGCATTCAGATGGCCTTCGCCGCGCGCAGGGCGGCGATTTCCTCGGCCGTGAAGCCGAATTCGGCCAGGACCTCATCCGTGTGCTGGCCGCGCTCGGGCGTCGGGTTGCGGGCGCATGCCACGCCCTCGATCTGCATGGGCGCGCGCACCAGCGTGATCTCGCCCAGCTTGGGGTGCTGCACGGGCATGGCGATGCCCAGATGCTTCACCTGCTCATCGGCGAAGACCTGGTCCATGGAATAGACGGGGCCGCAGGGCACGCCCGCCTTGTTGAATTCCGCCACCCAATGCGCGCTGGTGTTGGTGCCGATCACCTTCTGGAGCATGGCGTTGGTCTTGGCGCGGTTCTTGGACCGCAGCTTGTCATTCGCCACGTCGGGGTCCTTGGCTTCCTCCTGGATGCCGAGGACGGAGACGATGCGCTCCCACATCTGCTGGCCGCCGCCGGCCAGGTTCACCACGCCATCGGTCGTGGTGAACAGGCCGGTGGGCACGGTGGTCGGGTGGTCATTGCCGGCCTGGGGCGGCACCTCGCCCGCCATGGTCCAGCGGGTGGCCTGGAAGTCCATCATCGCGATCATGGCCTCCAGCAGCGAGGTATGCACCCAGCGGCCCTTGCCCGTGCTCTCGCGCTCCAGCAGCGCCACCATGATGCCCAGCGCGCAATAGAGGCCGGCCGTGAGGTCCGCCACGGGAATGCCCGCGCGCACGGGGCCCTGGCCGGGCAGGCCCGTCACGCTCATCAGCCCGCCCATGCCCTGGGCGATCTGGTCGAAGCCTGGCCGCTTCGCATAGGGGCCGGTCTGGCCGAAGCCGCTGATGGAGCCCAGCACGATGCGCGGGTTGATCCTGGACAGCGTCTCGTAATCCACGCCCAGGCGGTTCTTCACGTCGGGGCGGTAGTTTTCCACCACCACATCGGCCTTCTGCACGAGGCGGTGGAAGGTGGCCCGTCCCTCCTCGGACTTCAGGTTCAGCGTGATGCCGCGCTTGTTGCGGTGCACCAGCTGGAAGTCCGGGCCATGGCGTTCGCCGCCCAGCCCCTTGCCGGTGTCCACCTCATCCGTGGCCTCGACCTTGATGACATTGGCACCCCAGTCGGCGAGCTGCCGCACGCAGGTGGGACCCGAACGGACGCGGGTGAGGTCGAGCACGGTGAAACGGGAAAGCGGCATCATGGCATGGGTCCCCTGGCGACTGCGCGTGCGCATCTTCCACCCCGCGGCTTTCGCTGCAACCCTGCCCGGGAAATGGAGGAACAGAACATGTCGAGTGAATTGTTGATCGAGCACCGGGACGGGATCGCCTTCGTGACCCTGAACCGCCCCCAGGCGCGCAACGCCATGACCTTCGAGATGTATGAGGGCCTGGCCAAGCTGGCGACCCAGGCCAACACGGACGACGCCATCAAGGCCATCGTCATCACCGGCGCGGGGGAGAAGGCCTTCGCCGCGGGCACCGACATCAGCCAGTTCACGAATTTCCGCACGGCCGAGGATGCGCTCGCCTATGAGGAAAAGATCGACCGGATCATGACCGCGCTCGAGACCTGCATCAAACCCACCATCGCGGCCATCGCGGGCGCCTGCACCGGGGGTGGCGCGGGAATCGCCGCGGTGTGCGACCTCCGCATCGGGGCGGCCAATGCGCGCTATGGCTTCCCCATCGCGCGCACCCTGGGCAACACGCTCTCGATGGCGAATTTCGCCCGGCTCTCCACCATGATCGGGCCCACGCGGGTGATGGACCTGGTCTACACCTCGCGCCTGATCGAGGCGGAGGAGATGAAGGCCTGGGGGCTGCTGTCGGAAATCCTGCCCGACCATGCCTCCCTCCAGGCGCGGGCGGCGGAACTCGCCGCCACGGTGGCGGGCCATGCCCCGCTGACGTTGCGCGCCTGCAAGGAGGCCCTGCGCCGCCTGCGCGCCCCCCTGCGGGAGATCAACGGCGATGACCTGGTGGAGATGTGCTTCACCAGCCGGGACTTCGCCGAGGGGGTGGAGGCCTTCTTGGCCCGCCGGCCGGCCGTCTGGCAGGGACGCTGACCGGGAGGGTAACGAACCCTAAACGCCCCTGTGACACGGGCGAAAATGCGCTAGGTTGGATGGAATGCAGAACCGTCCAACCGCTCTCGTCCTCGGCGCCGGCATCATGGGGCTCGGCGCCGCCTGGGGGCTGCGGCGCGAGGGCTTCGCCGTGACGGTGGTGGACCAGGCCACGCCGCCCAACCCGCATGGCGCCTCGGTGGACCACCACAGGTTGATTCGCCACAGCTATGGCGGGCAGCATGGCTATATGCGGATGGTGGACGCCGCCTATGCCGCCTGGGAGGAGCTCTGGGCCGAACTCGGCCAGGTGTTGCACATCCCGACCGGGGTGCTGACCATTGACGAACCGGGCTGCACCCTTGTGCAGCGCAGCCGCGCGGGCCTCGCGATCGGCGGCTACCCGACCGAGGATTTGACGGGCGCCGAGGTCGAGGCGCGCTTCCCCTATCTCTCCGGTGGCCATGTGGCGGATGCGCTGTTCTGCCCGCTGGGCGGCGTGCTGCTGGCCGGGCGGATCGTGGGCGCGCTGGCGGACCATCTGCGCGAAGGCGGCGTGGTGTTCGAGCAGGCCCGCGCCATCTCGGTGGACGCGGCCCGTGGCGCCCTCACGCTGGAGAACGGCGCAACCCGCGCGGCGGACGTGCTGGTGGTCGCCGCCGGGCCCTGGGCGCCGCGGCTGCTGCCGGCGCTGGCGGGGCGCGTCGTCGCCTCGCGCCAGGTCATCATCCGCCTGATGCCGCCCGCCGCCACCCTGCCGCAATGGGAACGCGCCCCCATGGTGCTGGAACTGGGCGAGACGGGCGGCTTCTACCTGGTGCCGCCCGTGGCTGGCACCCCGCTCAAGATCGGCGACCACAGCTTCTCCCGCCAGGGCGACCCGGACGAACCCACGCGCGAGGCCGACCCGCGCGAGGTGGCGCGCATCCTGGACCTGGCCCGCGCCCGCATCCCCGGGCTGGACGGCTTCACGCTGGTTGACAGTGCCAACTGCTTCTACGATGTGGAGGATGAAGAGCGCTTCATCATCGAGCCCCTGTCGCCGCGGGCCTGGGTGATGAGCGGCTTCTCCGGCCATGGCTTCAAGTTCGGCGCGGTGCTGGGGCTTCGCCTCGCCCGCGCCATCGCGCGCAACGAGGACGCGGCGGGCTTCTCGGCCTGGGCCGCCGGAGAGGAGAGCCTGCCCGCATGACCAGCCAGCTCGACGACATCCGCTTCGCCCTCACCCGGCTGCACCCCATCCCCGAGGAGGTGCTGGGCGCCGACGACGTGGCCGCCCTGCTGGAGGAGATGCGGAAATTCACCGAGGGCGTGGTCGAGCCGCACCGGCTGGAGGCGGACCGCCAGGGCGCCCGCTTCGAAGGCGGCGAGGTGCGCTGCCCTCCCGCCTACCGCGACATCTACGCCAAGTGGATCGAGGCCGGCTGGCAGGGGCTGCCGGCGGGCGAGGCCCATGGCGGCCAGGGCCTGCCCTTCGCGCTGGCGGCCGCCATGAAGGAGCTGCTGACCACGGCCGACCACGCCTTCAGCCTCTGCCCCACCCTGACCTGGGGCGCCATCGAGCTGCTGGAACGCCACGCCACGGAGGACCAGGCCGGGCGCCTGCTGCCGCCGCTGGTCTCGGGCGAATGGAATGGCACCATGTGCCTGACCGAGCCCCAGGCGGGCAGTGACCTCTCCACCGTCCGCACCCGGGCGGAGCCGCTGGGCGATGGCCGCTACGCCCTGCACGGCCAGAAGATCTACATCACCTATGGCGAGAACGACCTCGCCGCGAACACCCTGCACCTGGTGCTGGCCCGGTTGCCGGAGGCGCCGGCGGGGTCGCGCGGGATTTCGCTCTTCGCCTGCCCGAAGCTGAAGGCGGATGGCAGCCGCAACGCGGTGCGCTGCGGGGGGATCGAGCGCAAGCTCGGCATCCATGCCTCGCCCACCTGCATCATGCTGTTCGAGGGGGCGGAGGCGGAACTCATCGGCGAGCCCCATCGCGGCCTGCCCGCCATGTTCGCCATGATGAACAATGCCCGCCTCCAGGTCGGCATCGAGGGGGTGGCGGCCGGGGCGCGGGCGCTGCACCTGGCCACCGCCTATGCCGAGGGGCGCGAGCAGGGCGGCAAGCCTATCGCCCGCCACCCCGATGTGGCGCGGATGCTGGCCGAGATGCGGGCCACCACCCTGGCCGGGCGGTTCCTGGCCCTGGAAGCCTGCGTCGCGGCCGATGCGGCGCGGGCCGGCGTGGCGGGGGCGGAGGAAAAGCTCGCCCTGCTGACGCCCATCGTGAAGTCCTGGTGCACGGACCGGGGCGTGGCCGCGGCCTCGCTCGGCGTGCAGGTGCATGGGGGCATGGGCTTCGTGGAGGATACGGGCGCCGCCCAGGTGCTGCGCGATTCGCGCATCTGCCCCATCTATGAGGGCACGAACGGCATCCAGGCGCTGGACCTCGTCACCCGCAAGCTGCCGCGCGACCAGGGGGCCACGCTGCGCGCCATGCTGGCCGCCGCCGTGGCGGAGGATGCGCGCCTCGCCCCCGCCGCCGAGGCGCTGGAGGGGGCCACCCGCCGCATCCTGAGCGCCGGCCCGGCCGAGGTGGCGGCGACCGCCACCGCCTATCTTGAAGCCTGTGGTTGGTTCCTGGGCGCGGCACAGCTCGCCCGCGCCGCCCGGCTGGACCCCGCCTATGGCCCCATCGCGGGCTTCTACATGGCGCGGCTGCTGCCCCGCGCCGTGGCGCATTGCCAGGAAATCGCCGGGGCCGACGAAGTCCTGGCGCTGATCGCTTAGGGGAAAGAAGTGGTTGTGAACAATCGGGGGCTTGCGCCCTCGCGCCAACACAGCATGTTGATGCGCAGCACAAGAACAGCCCAGGCATGAACGCATCACTTCCCGCTCCCGCCCTGCGGCGCCCCCGTCCCAGCATCGCCATCATTGGCGCGGGGCCCGGGGGTCTCGCGGCGGCAATGCAATTGGCCGCCACCGGCGCCCGCGTGACCCTGTACGAAAAGGATGAGGTGGTGGGCGGGCGCACCCGTACCTTGACCTCGCCGGAAGGTTACAAGTTCGACCTGGGGCCGACCTTCTTTCTTTACCCGCGAATCCTGCGCGAAATCTTCACCGCCTGCGGCGCGGACTTGGATGACGAGATCGAACTCATCCAGCTCGACCCGCAATACCGGCTGATCTTCGAGGGCAAGCCCAACACCGTCCTGGACGCGACCGGCGACCTGGACCGGATGGAGGCCGCCATCGCCGCCATCGCGCCCCAGGACGCGCAGGGCGTGCGGCGCTTCATGGCGGACAATCGCTGGAAGCTCGATGCCTTCAAGCCGGTGCTGGAGCAGCCCTTCAGCACCGCCGCGCGCATGCTGGGCCGCGACGTGCTGGGCAGCCTGCCGCAGCTGCGCCCGCATCTGCAGGTGGATGACGACCTGAAGCGTTACTTCAGCGACCCGCGCATCCGCCTCGCCTTCAGCTTCCAGACCAAGTATCTGGGCATGTCGCCGTTCAAATGCCCCTCGATGTTCACCATCCTGAGCTTCCTGGAGTACGAATACGGCGTCTATCACCCGCGTGGCGGCTGCGGCGCGGTCAGTGACGCCATGGCCCGCGTGGCGGAGCGGCTGGGCGTCGAGATCAAGCTCAACACGCCCGTGGACCGGGTCACCTTCCAGGGCCGGCGCGCCACGGGCGTGGATGTGGGCGGGCAGCACATCCCGGCCGATGCCGTCGTCATCAATGGCGATTTCGCCCATGCGGTGCCGCGCTTGGTGCCCGACCGCATCCGCAAGGCCTGGTCCGACCGCAAGATCGAGCGCGCGCGCTATTCCTGCTCCACCTTCATGCTTTACCTCGGCATCGAGGGTGAGCTGCCGCAGCTCTCGCACCACAACGTCCTGCTGGCCGAGACCTATCAGGAGAACATCCGCCAGATCGAAAGCGGCGTGATCCCGGCGGTGCCGAGCCTCTATGTCCAGAACCCGACGGTGACGGACCCCTCGCTGGCACCCCCCGGCCATTCGGCCCTCTACATGCTGGTGCCCGTGCCCAACCTGCGCTTCGGCGCGGATTGGCAGAAGGAGGCCAAGCCCTTCCGCGACCTGGCCATCAAGCGGCTGGAGACGCTGGGCATCCATGACCTCGAATCCCGCATCCGGTATGAGCGGGTGGTCTCGCCCCAGGGCTGGCAGGATGATTTCTCGGTGGGCTATGGCGCCACCTTCAACCTCAGCCACGACCTGATGCAGATGCTGAGCTTCCGGCCACGCAACCGCTTCAACGACACCGAGGGCCTCTACCTCGTGGGCGGCGGCACGCATCCGGGCTCGGGCCTGCCCGTGATCTATGAGGGGGCGCGCATCACCACGCGCCTCATCCAGGAAGATTTGGCGCTGGCGGCCGGCAAACGGCCCGCCGCCCTGGCGCCGCAAGGAGCGAACACATGACCACCTCCCATGTCGTCGTGGTGGGGGCGGGGCTGGGCGGCCTCGCCGCCGCCGTCACCGCGGCCGCGCGCGGCCACCGCGTGACGCTGCTGGACAAGAACCCCTGGCTCGGCGGCAAGGCGGCGCAGCTTTTCCTGGACGCGCCCGATGGCAGCGGGTCCTTCCGCTTCGACATGGGCCCGACCATCCTGACCGTGCCGCGCGTGCTGCGCCGGGTCATCGCGGAGGCGGGGCGCGACCCGAACACGGAAATCCCGCTGATCCGCCTCGACCCGCAATGGCGCTGCTTCTTCGAGGACGGCACCCGCATCGACCTGATGGAGAATGTGGACGCCATGGCCCAGGCCATGGACCGCTTCGCCCCCGGCAAGGGGCTGGGGGAGGGCTACCGGAAGTTCCAGGACGTGGCCAAGCACCTCCATGGCGTCTCCGAAAAATTCTTCTTCTGGAAATCCGTCGAGGGCATTGGCGACACGCTGGACCTCAAGGCCAATTTCAGCCCCTCCACCCTGCGCGACGTGCTCTCGCTGCGCATGGGCCAGACGGTGGCCAAGGTCATCCGCGGCCATGTGCCGGATGAACGCCTGGCGCAGATGCTGGACCATTTCTGCCAGTATGTCGGCTCCAACCCCTATCTGGCGCCGGCCGTCCTCTCTTCCATCGGCGACATGCAGGCGAGCGAGGGCGTGTGGTACCCGGTGGGCGGCACGCGCGCCGTGGCCGAGGGGCTGGCGCGGCTGGCGGGCGAGCTGGGCGCGGACCTCCGCCCCAACAGCGACGTGACGGGCTTCGACATCGAGAACGGCAAGGTCGTCGCCGTGAAGCTCGCCTCCGGCGAGCGCATCGCCTGTGACGCCGTCATCTCCAACATGGACGCCATCCGCACCTACAAGGAGCTGGTGGGCGGCGCGCCGGGCGAGAGCTACGGCAAGAAGGGCTATGAGCCGGCCTGCTCGGGCGTGGTGCTCTATCTCGGCCTGAACAAGCGCTATGACCACCTGGCGCATCACTGCTTCGTCTTCTCGCGCGACGCGGAGGAGGAGTTCGACGCCATCTACAAGAAGGGCGAACCGGCACCGGACCCCACGGCCTACCTCGCCGCGACCTCCGCCACCGACCCGAGCAGCGCGCCGGAGGGTGGCGAGGCGCTCTATGTCCTGGTGCACACGCCCTATATGCGGCCGCACCATGACTGGAACCAGCTCTTCCCCGGCTATCGCCAGAAGATCCTGGACAAGCTGAAGCGCACCGCCGCGATGCCCGACATCGAGGAGCGCATTGTGGTCGAGCACCGGCTCACGCCGGTGGACATCCATGAGCGCTACCGCGTGCTGAACGGGGCCATCTATGGGCTGGCCTCGCACGGGGCCTATATGGGCGCCTTCAAGCCGGGCAACCGCTCGCGCGCGGTGAAGGGCCTGTATCTCGCCGGCGGTGCCGCGCATCCGGGCCCCGGCATGCCCATGGTGATGATGTCGGGCTGGATCGCGGCGGACAGCCTGGACCGCGACCTGGGCGGCCGCGGCATGTCGCCCGAGGCGGAGCTGGCGGGCCGGCGCGAGGCCGAGCTGCTGGGCGCCTGACCGCCATGGCGGCGGAAGACGTGTCTCCCGTCGCCCTGCGCTCCGAGCGCATGATGGCCTTCTTCCAGGTGGCCTTCACGCGCACCTTCCAGGGCAGTTTCACCGCGCTGCGGGTGGCGAAATGGGGGCTGCCCCAGGTGCCGCCCGGGCGGCCCGCCATCATCCTGATGAACCATCCCGGCTGGTGGGATGGCGTGCTGATCCTGCTGATGATGCGGCGCTTCTTCCTGGAACGCCCCGGCTTCACGCCCATTGATGCGGCGGCGCTGGAAAAGTACCGCTTCATGAAGCGCCTCGGCGTCTTCGGCATCGAGCAGGGCACGGCGCGCGGCGCGGTGCGCTTCCTTCAGACCGCGAAGACCGTGCTGGAAGACCCCCGCCACATGCTCTGGATGAACGCGCCAGGCCGCTTCGCCGATGTGCGCGAACGCCCGGTGCCGCTCGCGCCCGGTGTCACGCGCCTGGCCGAGATCGCGCCCGATGCGCTCATCATCCCCCAGGCCATGGAATACCTGCACTGGAGCGAGAAGCGCGGCGAGGCGCTGATCGCCTTCGGGCCCCCGCTCGATGCGCGCGAATTGCTGGCCATGGACCGCGACGCCCGCACCGAGCACATTCGCGCCGCCTGCACCGCCGTGATGGACCGCCTGGCCGAGGACGCCATCAGCCGCGACCCTTCCCGGTTCGAGATCGCCGTCGAAGGCCGGAAAGGCATGGGCGGCCTCTACGGGACTTGGCAATATGCGCGCGCGCTGCTGCGGGGGCAGCGCCACGATCCGCGGCACGAGACACGCGGGCAAACGGGAGCCTGAAGGTCCATGGAGTTCGCCCACATCGCCCTGGCGCTGGCGTTGATGCCGGTCATCTTCGGCATCATCAACCTGCGGCTGATGCCGCGCCTTTCCGGAAAACCTCCGGCGGGCACCAAGGTCTCCATCCTCATTCCCGCGCGCAACGAGGAAGGCAACATCGCCACCTGCCTCGACGCCGCCCTGGCCTCCACTGGCTGCGAGGTCGAGGTGGTGGTGATGGATGATGGCAGCACCGACCGCACGGCCGAGATCGTGGCCGCCTATGCGGCGCGCGACGCCCGCGTGCGGCTGGTGGCCGCGCCCTCCCTGCCGCCGGGCTGGACGGGCAAGGTGCATGCCTGCGCCCGGCTGGCGGAGGCCGCGACGGGCACGCATCTCCTCTTCATTGACGCCGATGTGCGCCTGGCCCCGCACGCCGCGGCGGCCATGGCCGCGCACAGCGCGGCGAAGAACATCGCCCTCATCAGCGGCGTGCCGCGGCAGGAGATGAAGACGATCGGCGAGGGGCTGACCGTGCCCTTCATCAACTTCCTGCTGATCTGCTATCTGCCCTTCGGCGGCCGGGCCATCCAGCGCAAGCCCTCCCTCGCCGCCGCCTGCGGGCAGCTCATCCTGGTCGAGCGCCGAGCCTATGAGGGCACGGGCGGCCACACCACCATCAAGGGCGTGCTGCACGACGCCATCGCGCTGGCCCGCCTCTTCCGCGAGCGCGGCCATGACACCGAGATCGTGGACGGCGCGCCGCTCGCCACCTGCCGCATGTATGAGGGCTTCGCCCATGCCTGGGGCGGCTTCATCAAGAACGCGCGCGAGGGCATGGCCACCCCGATCGGCCTGCCCGTCTGGACGGTGCTGCTGGCGGGCGCCCATCTGTGGCCCTGGGCGCTGCTGCCGGGCTGGGAGGCGGCCATCACCATCCTGCTGATGTTCGCGCTGCGCGCCGCCGTCACCTGGCGCACCGGTGAACCCTGGTGGACCGTGCCGCTGCACCCGCTGACGGTGCTGGTGGCGCTGGCCATCCAGTGGACGGCGCTGGTGCGTTCCGCTTTGGGGCTCAAGGCGGGCTGGAAAGGTCGCGCCTATACCGCCACAAAGGGGGCATGACGGACGTCAAGGCCCCGGGCGCGCCCAACCGCGACCACGATACGGAGAACTTCCCCACCGCCTCGCTGATCCTGGCGAAGGGGGTGCGCGGGAAGGTCATGGCCTTCTACCGCTTCGTCCGCACGGCGGATGACATCGCGGACAGCGAAAGCCTCACCCCGGACGAGAAGCTCGCCCGCCTCAACGCCATGGAGGCGGCGCTGGACGATCCGCGGACGCCCCTGCCCGAGGCGGCGCGGCTGCATGCGGAGGGGGTGGGGGTGGAGGAAGCGCGGCTCATGCTGTCGGCCTTCCGCCAGGATTCCCGGCAGGCCCGCTACGCGGATTGGGACGCGCTGCTGGACTACTGCACCCGCAGCGCCGACCCCGTGGGCCGCATGCTGCTGCGCCTGCATGGCAGCGACACGCCCGAATCGCGCGCCAGCGCCGATGCCCTCTGCACCGCGCTGCAGATCCTGAACCACCTCCAGGATTTGGTGCCCGACCGCGCGAAGCTCGACCGCGTCTATGTGCCGCAAAGCTGGATGGCGCTGGCGGGCGGCGAGGAGGCCTTCTTCACCCCCGGCAACGCGAAGCGGCGCGAGGTGCTGGACGCCATGCTGGACCGGGTGGAGGAACAGCTCGACCGCGCCCAGGCCCTGCCGCGCCTGGTGGCCTCGCGGCGGTTGGCCATCCAGTCCGCCATGACCATCGGCCTCGCGCGGCGGCTGCTGGCAAGGCTGCGCGCCGCCGACCCGGTGCTGGGGCGGGTGGCGCTGGGCAAGCTCGACTTCGCAGGCGAACTCCTGGCCGCCCCCCTGCCCGGCCCGCATGATCCGGACCTGACGGCCAGCCGCGTGAAGCGCGCCGGTTCCTCCTTCGCGCGCGGCATGGCGACGCTGAAGGGCGAGCGGCGGCGCGCCCTCTGGGCCGTCTATGCCTTCTGCCGCGCGGTGGACGACATCGCGGACGGCGCCATGCCGGAGACGGAGAAGCGCCGCTTCCTGGCCGATTGGCGCGGCAAGCTGACGGCGCCCGATTGCGTCATCTCGCGCGAACTGCACCTCGCGCGCATCGGCTTCGACGTGCCGCTGGCGGAATACGAGGCCATGATCGCGGGCATGGAGACGGACGCCGCGGACCATTTGCGCCTGCCGGACGAAGCGGCGCTCGACCTCTATTGCCGCCGCGTCGCCGGCAGCGTGGGCGCGATGAGCGTGCGCATCTTCGGCGACCCGGGCGCGGAGCAATGGGGGCTCGACCTCGGCCACACCTTCCAGCTGACCAACATCCTGCGCGACGTGGACGAGGATGCGGCGCGCGAACGGGTCTACATCCCCCGCAGCCTGCTCGACGCCGCGGGCATCCCGGAAGGGCCGGCGCGGTCCATCGTGGCGCACCCGGCCTTTCCCGGCATCTGCGAGCGCCTGGCCGAACAGGCCCGCCAGGGCTTCGCCCGCGCCGAGGCGGAACTGCCGCGCCACGACATCCGCGCCCTGCACCCGGCACGGGTGATGATGATGGCCTATCGGCGCATCCTCGACATCATGATCGCGCGCGGCTTCGCGGGGGCACGGCCGCGCGCGCGCCTCTCCCGCCGCGAGAAGATCGAGATGGCGGCCTTCGCGCTCGGGCTGCGCGGCGCATGATCCATGTGGTGGGGGCGGGTGTGGCGGGGCTGGTCGCGGCCCTCGCTTTGGCCCGCGCGGGGCGCGAGGTCACGCTGCACGAAGCGACACCCGGCGCCGGCGGCCGCGCCCGAGCCCTGCCCGACGGCACCGACAACGGCACCCATGCGCTGATCGGCGCGAACCGCGTGGCGCTGGGCTTCCTCGACGAGATCGGCGCACGCGAAGGCTGGATCGAACCCGAACCCGACGGCCTGCCTGTGCTGGACCTCGCGGATGGGTCCGCGCGGCTGGTGGCGCTCTCGCCGCTCGGCTGGTGGCGGGCGGACCGGCGGCCGGCGGGCGTCTCGGCCGGCGCCGTGGCGGCGATGATGCGGATGGCCATCCCGGTGCCCGACCGCACCATCGGCGAGGCCATGGCCGCGCACCCCGATTTCCTGCGCGGCTTCGTGGACCCGCTGACCATCGCGGCGCTCAACACCCCGGCGCAGGAGGCCTCCTCCCGCCGCATGGGCCAGGTGCTGCGGCGGCTGGGCGCGCCGGGCGCCACGCGGCTGTTCGTGGCGCGCCGCGGGCTGGGGCCCGATCTGGTGGAGCCGGCGCTGGACGCCATCACGAAGGCCGGAGGGCGCTATGTGCCCGACAACCGGCTGCGCCGACTGGACCAGTCGGGCGGCCGCGCCACGGCGCTGCATTTCCACGAGGACAGCATCCCCCTCGGCGCCCAGGACCGCGTGGTGCTGGCCCTGCCCCCCTGGGAGGCCACGCGCCTGCTGACCCATGTGGACGCGCCCCAGGCCCATGCCCCCATCGTGAACCTGCATTTCGCCCGCACGGGGCCGGGGCCGGTGCGGTTCATCGGGCTGCTGGGCGCGCTCTGCCAATGGATCCTGGTGCGGCCGGAAGGCGTCTCCGTCACCGTCAGCGCGGGCGATGCCGAGGCGGGCGAGGAGGCGGAGACGCTCGCCGCCCGCGCCTGGACGGAAATCCTGCGCGCGGCGATGGCGTTCCGACTGCCGGGCGACTGGCCCATGGCGACGCCCCCCTGCCGCGTGGTGAAGGAACGCCGCGCCACGCCCCGCCAACGCCCCGGCGCCATCCCGCGCCCGAAGCGGCTGCATCTGACGAACCTGGCGCTGGCCGGCGACTGGACCTGGCCGCATTTGCCCGCGACCATCGAAGCCGCGGCGTGTTCGGGCCGGGCGGCGGCGCGCGCCATCGGCTAGCATTCACCGCAACCCACGCGCCTACCGGGTGTTGAGAGCGCACAACAACCGGAGCGACATCATATGCGAGCGAGTTTCCTCCTGGGCGCGGGCCTGGCCGTGCTGGGCGTGGTGCTCTTCATCATCGGCCTGAACGCGACCCAGGCCCCCATGGAGCAGGTGGTCGAGACCTTCACCGGTCGCTACACCGACCAGACCATGTGGTACATGATCGCGGGTGGCGTGGTGTTCCTGGGTGGTTGCGTGCTGGCCCTGCGCGGCGCGCGGTAAACCTGCGCGTGCGGGTATGCCGGGCTTCCCAAGCCCGGCGCCCTCCCCTACCCATCGGGGCGCATGACGCCCGCCCAAGCCCTCGCCGCCCTGCGCGCCGCCGAAGCCGAGGACGGCGCGCCCGGCCTCGACCAGCGCCGCGCCTTCCTCGATGCCCTGTCCCGCGCGGTCCTGTCCCGCGCCGCCGCCATCGCCGACGCCGCCCATGCGGATTTCGGCGCCCGCAGCGCCGAGGACACGCTGCTGGCCGATGTGAAGATCATCGCCGACGCCGCGGCGCATCTGCGCCGGAACCTGCCCCGCTGGATGCGCCCCGCGCGCGCGCCCGTACCCTTCCCCTTCCAGCCCGCCCGCGCCTGGACGGAATGCGTGCCGAAGGGCGTGGTGGGCATCATGTCGCCCTGGAACTACCCGGTTCAGTTGGCCTTGCTGCCGGCGCTGGACGCCATCGCCGCCGGCAACCGGGTGGTGCTGAAGCCATCCGAGCACACGCCGCGCTGCGCCGCGCTTCTGACCGAAGTGATCGCCGAGGCGCTCGGCCCACGCATGGGCCTCGTGGTGGAGGGCGGGCCCGAGGTAGCGCGCGACTTCGCCGCCACCCCCTGGGACCACCTGGTCTTCACCGGTGGCACCGAGACGGGCCGCAAGGTCATGGCCGCCGCCGCGCAGCACCTCACACCGCTGACGCTGGAACTGGGGGGGAAATGCCCAGCCCTGGTGCTTCCGGGGGCCGACCTCGCCCGCGCCGCGCGGGACATCCTGGTGGCCAAGGCGGTGAATGCGGGCCAGACCTGCATCGCGCCCGACACCGTTCTGCTGGTGCGCCACAGGGCCGCGGATTTCAGCCGCGCGGCCCAGGAAGCGGGCGTGGGGCCGACGGGCACGCGGGTCATCAACATCACGCAACAGGCGCGGCTGGACCGCATCGTGGGCGCGGCCGGCATCGAGTGGCTGGCGCCGGAGGGGATCGGCCTCGCACCCGCCACGGACGATCTGGCGCGGGAGGAGATTTTCGGGCCGGTCCTCGCGCTGGAGGAATGCCCGGACCTCGCCGCCGCGCTGGACTGGGTGCGGTCGCGGCCGCATCCCCTCGCCATCTACCTCTTCGGCGCCACGCGCGCGGAAGAGGATGCGGTGGCCGCCGGCACGCGCTCGGGCGCCATCGTCACGGGGCGCGCGCTGGAATACGCGGCCATCACGGCCCTGCCCTTCGGGGGGTTGGCGAATCGGGATTTGGGCGGCGCAATGGGGAGGCGGGCTTCCGCGAATTCTCCAACCTGCGTGCGCGCGTGCGGCATGGGCGCTGGAGCTTGGCCCGGCTTTTCGACAGGCCGCACAGTGGCTTGGCCAAGAAACTCATTCGCCGGCTCGTGGGGCTTCCGCCACAGTAACTTTTTTCTCCACCGCGCGTTAAGCGCGTGTTTTCCCCCATGGAATCCCGCAAGGGTTGTGATTATGCTCGGGGAACCTTCTGGCGGAGCAACAAAAAGTGGCCGTCCATCTGCATGCCAAAATGGCTGGACCGGCACCGGGCATCGAGGCGTTTTCGCGCCGCGCGGCCCTCGGCGGAATGCTCGCGGCCGTCGCGGCACCCGCCCAAGCCTCGCATGGCGGGATGGACCTGGAGGCGGATTGGTTCGCCTTCGCCCGGCGCTTCCTGCATCCTTCGGGGCGTATCCTCGACACGGGAAACGGCCATGTCTCGCACAGCGAGGGCCAGGGCTATGCCCTGCTCGCCGCCGTCCGCGCCCATGACCAGCGCAGCTTCGACCAGATCCTGAACTGGACGGTCGAGGCGTTGCGCCGGCCGGATGACAGCCTGCTGGCCTGGCGCTGGCGCCCCGGCACGGATGTGCCGGTGAACGACATGAACAACGCCACCGATGGCGACATCTTCGTCGCCTGGGCACTGGCCATCGCGGGCGACAAGTGGCGGGTTCCGCGCTACCGCGCGCGCGCCACGCAGATGGCGCGCGACATCCTGCGCCGCTGCGTCACGCAGGTGGGCCGGCGCGCGGTGCTGCTGCCCGGCGCCTACGGGTTCCGCAACGAGCAACGGGTGGTCCTGAACCTGTCCTACTACACCCTGCCCGCCCTGCGGGCCCTCTCCTTCCTGGCGCCCGACCCCGCCTGGCGGCGCGTCGAGACGGATTTCCTGCCCATCATCCGCGAGGCGCGCTTCGGCCAATGGGGGCTGCCGCCCGACTGGCTGGAACTGCCGGCCAGCGGCGAGGGCCAGGGAATCCCGGCGCGGGGCTGGCCCGGCCGCTTCTCCTTCGACGCCGTGCGCATCCCGCTGAACCTCTGCTGGTCCGG
The DNA here is from genome assembly GCF_014764365.1 of Roseococcus microcysteis. Taxonomy (NCBI): domain Bacteria; kingdom Pseudomonadati; phylum Pseudomonadota; class Alphaproteobacteria; order Acetobacterales; family Roseomonadaceae; genus Roseococcus; species Roseococcus microcysteis. Next base: position 3,973,906 of record NZ_CP061718.1, on the reverse strand, counting down.
GCTGCACCAGAAGGCGGCGGTGGCGGCGGCGCGGCGCTTCTGGCTGGAGCAGCCCCATGGCGTGATGCCGGCCTGGGTGGATCTGCAGACCGGCCTGCAGGCGCCCTTCGCCGCGCCCAGCGGCGTGCGCGCGGTGGCGCGGCTGGCCGAGGCGGCGCAGCGTGGTCATGGCCGGCCGGAGGACATGCCGCGGGTCGAGGACGCGCCGGACTATTACGCCGCCGCCCTTACCCTGCTCTCGCGCATCGCCTGGCACGACCTGTCGCTGGGCCTGTCCTCGACCGAGAACGGAGACCCTACTCGCCGCGCCGGCTGAGGCCTATGTCGCGCCACGCCATGCGGGAGAGCAGCACGAGCCCCGCCGCCTCCTCGTCCTCGGCGTCGGAGAGCACGGGCAGGCTGTCCATCGTGCCCCGGCCAAGCGAGGCGGCCTCGGCCAGCCGCGCCACGGCGCGCAGCCCGGCATGGCCGGGGGTGGGCGCCACGCGGCCCTCGCGCAGGTCGGCCCAGGCGGGAATGTCGCCCTGCCCTTCCCAGAAGGCCAGCGCCGCCGCGACCGGCGGGTCGCGTCCCAGCCCGACCCAGCACAGATGCAGCACCGCCCCGGCCGCGATGGCCGAAAAGCGGGGCGGCCAACCCGTGGCCAGGGCGAGGCGCGCATTGGAGCGGTCCAGCTCCAGCCAGTCCGGCAGAAGCAGCCAGGGGCCGAAGCGCGCCCGGCGGATGAGGGCGAGCGCCTCCGCCCGCACATACTCCCAGCGCCGGTCGGGCGCGGCCTGGGCCAGGGCGGGAAAGGCGGGCAGAACCAGGCTGCCCGGGCTCAGCACCCCGCGCCGCGCGTTGAAGAAGCCGCCGGCGGCGGGCAGCAGCAGGGGTGCATCGCCAGGCAGCAGGCAGCGCGCCAGGATGTCCTGCGCCATGGCCTGGCCCTGCCGGCGCAGATCGGCCCGGCGCCAGCGCTCGCCCGCCTGGACCAGCGCCCAGGCGGCCATCAGGTCGGCATGGGTGGAGTTGTTGGAATCGGTGGACCCCTCCTCGCGCCGCCAGGCCCAGAGGTGGTCATCCGGCCGGCGCAGCGTGGCGAGGGACCAGGAGAGGATGCGCTCGAAGCGCGGCAGGTCGTTCGCGTGCAGCGCGGCCAGCAGGCCCACGGCCTGGAAGCCGGATTCCGTGGCCTCGGGGCGGCTGGCCGGGACCATGCGCCCCTCGGCGGCAAGGAAACGGCCGCGCAGCCAGTCCCAATCCGCCTCCGGCCCCGTGGCATGCGCGGCCTGGGCGGCGCCGGCCCCCAGCAGCGGCAGCAGCACCGGCAGGCCACGTCGCTTCAGGGGGTGGCCGGCCATGGACCGTCAGGCCGTCCCGAACTTCTCGACCAGTTCGGTGATCTGGGCGGGGTCGCTCTGCTCCATCACGCGGCGGGCGAAGCGGGCGCAGTCGTCAATGTTCAGCGCGCGCACCGCCTGCTTCACCCGGGGAATGGCGCTGGCGTTCATGGAGAGCGAGCGCAGGCCAAGCCCCAGCAGCAGCGGCACCAGGCGCGGATTGCCCGCCATCTCGCCACAGACCGAGACCGGCATGCGCAGGCGCAGCGCGGCCTCGATGGCGAACTGCATCAGGCGCAGCACGGCCGGGTGCAGCGGGTCGTAGAGATGCGCCACGTCAATCTCGGCGCGGTCCACGGCCAGCGTGTACATGGCGAGGTCATTGGTGCCGATGGCGAAGAAATCCGCCTCCAGCGCGATGGCGTCGGCGGCGAGCGCGGCGCCCGGCGTCTCGATCATCGCACCCAGCGGGGGCAGCTTGTCGGGCAGGGATTCCCCGCGGCGGCGCAGGCGGCGGGCGACGCGCTCGTAGATCTCGCGCGCCTCCGCCACCTCGGCCGGGATGGTCACCATGGGCAGCAGCACGCGCACATTGCCGAGGTTGGACACGCGCAGGATGGCGGCGAACTGCTCCTCCAGCAGCTCCGGATGCTTCAGCAGCATGCGGATGCCGCGCAGCCCCAGCGCGGGGTTGGGGCCGACCGCCATGGGCACGGTTTCGGCCAGGGCCTCGATCTCCTTCTCGCCGCCCCAGTCGAGGACGCGGATGGTGACGGGGTCATGGCCCATCGCCTCCACGATCATGCGGTAGACCGAGACCTGGGCGTCCTCGTCCGGCAGATCCTTGCGGTTCATGAAAAGGAACTCGGTCCGCAGCAGGCCGATGCCCTGGGCGCCGGCGTGGTCCAGCAGGGGAAGCTCGGCCGGGATTTCGAGATTGGCCTGCAGCTCCACGATCTGCCCGTCGAGCGTCTCGGCCGGCAGGCGGCGGAGCTTGCCGAGCCGCGTGCGTTCCTTGGCCTGGGCGGCCAGGCCCTCCTTGGCGGTGGCGAGCGTCGCGGCGGAGGGGTGCAGCGCGATGAAGCCCCCCGCCCCGTCCACCACGGCCTGGTCGCCCCGCTTGGCCGCGGCCGTCAGCCCATGGCAGCCGATGACGGCGGGGATGCCCAGCGCGCGCAGCATGATGGCGGTGTGGCCATCGGCGCCCCCTTCCTCGGTGCAGACGGCGGCGATGCGGCCGGGCTCCAGCAGGGCGGCGTCGGCGGGGGTGAGTTCCTCGGCCACCAGGATGGCGCCGACCGGCACGCCCTTGAGGCTGCGGAAGGGTGTCGCGGTGAGGTTGCGAATGAGGCGGCGGGCAATCTCGCGCACCTCGCCGGCGCGGCGGTTCAGCCCGGCCTTGTCGTCGTCCTTGGCGGCCAGGATGGCGGCGGCGATGGAATCGGCCTCGTCATGCACGGCGGTCTCGGCGGCCAGCAGCTCGTCGCCGATGCGCTTGCGCGCGCCGCGCAGCAGGCGCGAATTTCCCAGCATGAGGATATAGGCGTCGAGCAGGGGTTCGAGTTCCTCCTGCGCCTCCTCGGGCAGGACGGCCAGGCGGCCCTTGAGCTTGGCGACCTGCTTGCGCGACTGCGCCGCGGCCTCCGACAGGCGGGTGCGCTCTGCATCGGCCTCGGCCTCGGTGATGGCGCGGCGGGGGGTCTCGGCCACCTCCTCCGAGGTGTCATAGACGGCGCCGATCGCGATGCCGGACGAGACGGGAATGCCCGTCAGCCGCTGTTCCGCGGCGGTGGCGGGCGCGGCGGCGCGGGGGGAGCGGCGGCGCTCCTCCTGGCGGGGCGCCTCGGGCTTGGCGGGGCCCTCGGGCTTCACCGGGGGGCCGGCATCACGCGAAGTCGCCATGGGGGGGCCGCCATGGCGGCGCTCAGTCCTCATGGAAACCGGCCTCGATCAGGCCCGCGACGGCGTCCAGCGCCTCGCGCGCGTCCCAGCCCTCGGCCTCGACCAGCACTTCGCTGCCCTGGCCGGCGCCCAGCATCATCAGCCCCATGATGGAGCAGGCGGGCACCGTCTGGCCGGCGCGGCTGACATTGACGCAGGCCGAGAAACGCTCGGCCAGGGCCACCAGCTTGGCGGCGGCGCGGGCGTGCAGGCCACGGCTGTTGGGGATGGTGATGGTACGGCGCAGCACCATGCCGCCGGAGGGGTCGCAGCCGCAGGGGCCTGGCTCGGCCGGGGTCATGGTGATGGGGGGTTGGGGCACGGCGGCACCATCCTCGGAAGGCCATTCATTCATCCGACGTTCCCATTCCCTGTGGCTTTTAGATGGCCATTTGTGGTTGAGCCCGAAAGATCGGACTGGCTCGCGATGTATTTTCGCCCGGCCTTGGTCGCGTGGTCCACCGCCTCCGCCAGCGGCTCGGTGCCGCGGATCTTGGCGAGCTTGACCAGGAGGGGAAGGTTCACCCCCGCGATCACCTCCACCTTCCGTTGCTCGGCCAGCGAGAGGGCGAGGTTGGAGGGCGTGCCGCCCGCGATGTCGGTCAGCAGCACCACGCCATCGCCCTGGTCCACCTCCGCGATGCGGCCGCGGATGTCCGCGCGCCGCCCCTCCATGTCGTCCTCAGGGCCGATGCAGACGGTGGCGACGGCGTTCTGCGGGCCGACCACATGCTCCATCGCATGGCGCAGCTCCAGCGCGAGCCGCCCATGGGTGACGATGACAAGGCCGATCATTGCGGTTCGACGGGGTAAAGGGGCATCTGGGGGGTATGTGTCTTCGGGTCTTCTAGGGGGGCGGGGTTGGGGGGACTATTCCCCGGGACATCGGTGCCGCGCGCCGCCGGATGTTCCATAGCACGAATGCCCCCCAGTTCACGATGCGCGAGATCAACACGCCAGCCCTGCCGGCTGAGATGGTCCGCAAGCCGTTCCGCCATGTGGACCGAGCGGTGCCTGCCCCCGGAACAGCCCAGCGCGATGGTGAGGTATTTCTTTCCCTCAGCCACATAGCGGGGCAGCAACGGCTCCAGGAAACCGGTCAGCCGCGACCAGAACCCCGCATAGGCCTCGTCCGCCTGGACATAGGCGGCGACCTCGGGGTCCTGCCCGGTCCGGGGGCGCAACGCGTCCACGTAATGCGGGTTGCGGAGGAAGCGCAGGTCAAAGACGAGGTCGGCCTCGCGCGGCAATCCCTTGGGGTAGGCAAAGGACTGCACCAGGATGTTCAGCCCCGGCGCCCCGGGCGCGCGGAAGCGGGCCTCGATGAGGCGGCGGAGTTCCGGCAAAGGCAGGTCGGTCGTGTCCATCACCAGGTCGGCGGCCTCGCGCAGGGGGGCCAGCAGCGCGGCCTCGCGCGCGATGCCCTCCTGCACGCCGCCCTTGCCGGTGGCCAGCGGATGGCGGCGGCGCGTCTCGGTGTAGCGGCGCAGCAGCACCGCCTCCTCCGCCGTGGCGAAGACCAGGGTGAGGTCGAGGCCCGGGCGCGCACGCAGCCGCCCGATGGCGGCCACCACCTGCTCCGCGTCGAAGCCCCGGCTGCGGATGTCCACGCACGCCGCCAGGGGCGCCGTGCTGCCGGCGACCAAGCTGTCCAGGATGGCGAGAGGCGGGTTGTCCACCGTCTCATGCCCCAGATCCTCCAGCACGCGCAGGATGGAGGATTTTCCCGCGCCGGAGAGGCCCGTCACCAGCACCAGGACGGGTTTCGCATCCGTGCTCACGCGGTGAAGGCCCCGGCCGTCAGGCGCAGGCGGCCGGCCAGCACGTCCAGGGCGCGCTTCAGCAGCTCGGGCGCGGAGGGCGCGCGCCCGTCCAGGCGCAACAGGGGAATGGCATGGCCGAGCGCGGTCCAGCTTGCGGGTTCGGGCAGGCGGGGCACGGCCTCGCGCGCCACCAGTTCGACCGCCAGGGCAAGGCGCGCGCGCACCCAGGGCAGGCCTTCGAGCAGCCCGAGCCCCCGCACCTCCAGCCGCCCGGCCAGGGCGGTGGGCGGGGCCGCCATCAGCGCCGCGCCGTGCATGGACATCTCGACTTGATCATCCGCCACCAAGAGCGCCCCCTGCCCCAGCAGGCGCAGCGCCAGATCCGACTTGCCGCCGCCTGGGGGGCCAGCAACAAAATGCCCGCCCCGTCCAGCGCCACGCAGCTTCCGTGCAGGAGCATCCCGGCTGCCCGTCACTTGTGAATAAACGGTTTATGGCAGCATTGGGGCCGGGACGGAAGCGGCACCGCCGGGCGGCTTGCACGGTGCGCGCGGGCGTGGTCTGCCGGGGAGATGACCCCCACGCCCGACGACATCAAGGCCGCTGCCCGCCGCATCGCGGGCGATGTGCGGCGCACCCCGGTGATGGAACTGGACCTCGGTCCGCGCGTGACGCTGAAGCTGGAGCAGTTGCAGGTGACCGGCAGCTTCAAGCCACGCGGCGCCTTCAACGCCATGCGCGCCCGCCCGCCCGGCCCGGCGGGGGTGGTGGCGGCCTCGGGCGGCAACCATGGCGCGGCGGTGGCCGCCGCCGCCCAGGCGCTGGGACTTCCGGCCGAAATCTTCGTCCCCGAGATCACGGCCGAGGCCAAGCGCGCGCGCATCCAGGGCTTCGGCGCGCGTCTGGTGGTGGGGGGTGCGGCCTATGACCAGGCGCGCGAGGCCAGCGAAGCCCGCGCGGCCGAGACCGGCGCGTTGCTCATCCACGCCTATGACCAGCCGGAGGTCCTGGCCGGCCAGGGCACGGTGGCGGCGGAATGGTCGGAGCAATCGCCGGAACTCACTCATCTTCTGGTCGCGGTGGGTGGTGGCGGGCTGATCGGCGGCATGGCGGCCTGGCACCTGGCCACGGGCGTCACACTGGTGGCCGTGGAGCCCGAGGGCTGCGCCTGCCTGCACGCGGCACTGGCCGCCGGGCGCCCCGTGCCCGCCCCGGTGGGCGGCGCGGCGGCGGACAGCCTGGGCGCGCGCCAGGTGGGGGCCCTGATGTTCCCGCTGGCGGCGCATCTGCACGGGGCGGGACGGCTGGTGCCGACGCTGGTCACCGATGCCGCCATCCGCGAGGCGCAGCTTCGCCTGTGGAACGATGCGCGGGTGGTGGCCGAGCCGGGCGGGGCGACGGCGCTGGCCGCCTTGCTCTCCGGCCGCTGGGTGCCGCCGGCCGGTGCCCGGGTGGGCGTGCTGGTCTGCGGCGCGAACACCGACCCCGGAACCCTGTTGGGCGACTGATTCACCCCTCCGGCGTTCCGCCTCCGCGGATCAGGCGCTGGCTGGGCGGCTGATTCACCGCTCCGGCGTTCCGCCTCCGCGGATCAGGCGCTGGCTGGGCGACTGATTCACCGCTCCGGCGTTCCGCCTCCGCGGATCAGGCGCTGGCTGGGCGGCTGATTCACCGCTCCGGCGTTCCGCCTCCGCGGATCAGGCGCTGGCTGGGCGACTGATTCACCGCTCCGGCGTTCCGCCTCCGCGGATCAGGCGCTGGCCTCACCGCGGCGCCGGATAGACCCTGGGGAAGGTGATCTGGTCAGGCGGCCCCGGCGGGCGCGGTGGCCCGGCGCGGCCGCAGGCGGCCAGGATGGGCGCCGCCAGCGCCAGCACCAGCAGGGTCAGAACGGCTCGCTTCATCCCAGACGCTCCTGCCATTCGCGCGCCATGGCGCGCACATTGTCGGGCGCCGTGCCGCCATGGCTGCGGCGCGAGGCCACCGAGGCCGCGGGCGACAGCACGCCGAACACACCCTCATGGATGCGCGGCTCGATCTCGCGCATCTCCATGATGGTCAGGCCCGAGAGGTCCACGCCCATGCCCTCCGCCTTGGAGACAAGGCGCCCCGTGACGTGGTGGGCGTCGCGGAAGGGCAGCTTCAATTCGCGCACCAGCCAGTCGGCGAGGTCGGTGGCCGTGGAGAAGCCCGCCCCGGCGGCGGTCGCCATCCGCGGGATGTTGGGCTGCATGTCCCGCACCATGGCGGCGGTCGCGGCGAGGCAGAGGGTAAGGCTCTCGGCCGCGTCGAAGACGCCTTCCTTGTCCTCCTGCAAATCCTTCGCATAGGTCAGGGCCAGGCCCTTCACCACCGTCAGCAGGCCGATCAGCGCGCCATTGATGCGGCCGGTCTTGCCGCGCACCAGCTCCGCCGCGTCCGGGTTGCGCTTCTGCGGCATGATGGAGCTGCCGGTGGTCAGATTGTCCGGCAGGGTCACGAAGCCGAAGGCGGGGTTGGTCCAGATGACGATCTCTTCCGCAAGGCGCGACAGATGCGTGGCGCAGATGGCGCAGGCGGCCAGGAATTCCATGGCGAAGTCGCGGCTGCCCACCCCGTCCAGGCTGTTGCGGGTGGGCTGGTCGAAGCCCAGCGCCTTCGCCGTGGCGTGGCGATCAATGGGGAAGCCCGTGCCGCACATGGCGGCCGAGCCCAGCGGGCATTCGTTCAGCCGCGCCCGCGCATCCAGCATCCGCCCCCGGTCGCGCCACAGCATCTCGGCATAGGCCAGCAGGTGGTGGCCGAAGGTGGTGGGCTGGGCCGGCTGGAGGTGGGTGTAGCCGGGCATGATGGTGCCAGCATGTTCCTCGGCGCGGCGGACGAAGACGCGGATCAGTTCCAGCTGCTGCGCCGCCAGCCCATCCATGGCATCGCGCACCCAGAGGCGGAAATCGGTCGCCACCTGGTCGTTTCGGCTGCGGGCCGTGTGCAGGCGCTTGCCGGCCTCGCCGATGCGGTCGGTCAGCCGGGCCTCGATGTTCATGTGGACATCTTCCAGCGCCTCGGACCATTCGAAGCGCCCGGCCTCGATCTCGGCGGCGATGTCGGCGAGGCCTTTCTGGATGGCGGCCTCGTCCTCGCTGGAAATGATGCCCACATGCGCCAACATGGCGGCATGGGCGAGGCTTCCCCGGATGTCCTGGCGCCACATCTTGGCATCGAAGCCGATCGAGGCATTGATGGCCTGCATGATGGCGGAGGGGCCTTCGGCGAAGCGCCCGCCCCATTGCTGGTTGGTTCCGGTTTGGTTGGGAATGGACAAGGGAGTGCCGCTTTCGTGCTGATGCGTCGTCGCCAGATGGGCCTGGCCCTTGTTGCCCCCGCGATCCTGCCCGCGCAAGCGGCACTTGCCCAACACAGCCAGACCGGCATCGAGCGGCTGCGCGAGGAAAGCCGCCCTGCCCCGGCCGTGAGCTTCACCGATGCGGAAGGGCGGCCCCATTCCTTCACCGATTTCGCCGGCCAGGGGCTGGTGGTGAACTTCTGGGCGACCTGGTGCCCGCCCTGCGTGGCCGAGATGCCCGCGCTGGACCGGCTCGCCGGCATCGTGGCGGAGGAGCGCATCAAGGTCCTCGCCCTCTCCTCCGACCGGGGCGGGCGCGAGGTGGTGCAGGCCTTCTACGAACGGCTGGGGCTGCAACGGTTGGCCATCTGGCTCGACCCCCGCGGGGCGGCCACGCGGGGTGCCGGCGCGCGCGGCCTTCCCACCACCCTGCTGATTGACCGCGACGGCATGGAGCGCGGGCGCCTTACCGGCGAGGCGGTGTGGGACGCGCCGCCGCTGGTCGAGGCGGTGCGGCGGCTGACCTCGCCGGTCGCCGCGGGCTGAAACAGGGTCAGTGGTCGCTTTCCAGCCGCCGCTTGCGCAGGTTCAGCCAGACCAGCGCGGCGATGAGAGGCACCAGCGCCGCGATGATGATCTCGGCCGTAGTGCCCACCTGGCCCCAGAAAGGCAGCGGCTTGATGAGGTAGCCGATCACGGTCAGCAGGTAATAGGTGATGCCGGCGACGGAGAGCCCCTCCACCGTCTGTTGCAGGCGTAGCTGCGCGCGGCCGGTGGCGGCGAGTGTGGCCAATTGCTTTTCCGCCTGTTCCTCCTGCGCCACGGCGACCCGGGCGCGCAGCAGTTCCACCAGCCGCGCGCCGCGCAGCGACAGCGCGCTGATGCGCGCGCCCGTGGCCGAGACGGTCGCCATGGCGGGCTCCAGGCGCCGGTCCAGGAAGCGGCTCAGCGTCGGGATGCCGTGCAGCGGGACCTCGCCCAGTTCGGACAGGCGGCGCAGCACCAGGCGGTGATAGGCGGCACTGGCGGAGAAACGCTCGGAGGTGTCGGCGCTGGCGCGCTCGATCTCGCCGGCCACCTCGGTCAGCTCCTCCAGCGTGGCGCGTTCGGTCGAGAGATCATGCAAGGCGGGCAATTGCGCCGAGATGCGCGCGAATTGCGCCGAGGCGTTGGACAGCACCGCCCCCACCCCGCGCGCGGCCGGCAGGGCCAGCAGGGCCATGGCGCGGTAGGTCTCGATCTCCCACAACAGCTGGGCGAGGCGCCCGGCCAGGATGGGGTTGGGCGCGCCCGCCAGCAGGATGCGCGTGAAGCCGTCCGGGTGCAGGCGGAAATCGGTGAAGACCATGGCCACCTGCTCGGCCACGGCGGCCCCCGCGATGCTGTCGGTGACGAAGCCGCAGGCCTCCACCTTGGCGTCCACCAGCGCGATATGGGTGGCGGCGATGGCCTGGCCCGGCAGCTTCGCCAGCCAGTCGGGCGGCAGATGCGCGATGGCGGGGCGGGCGAAGGGGTGCTCCGGATCGGCGCCGGGGGCCAGGAAGTTCCAGCCGGTGAATTCCGTGTGGCGCTCGAAGCGCAGGCGGAAGGCGCCGAAATCCGCCAGGAACCAGGAGGCGCCAGGCCGCGGCGGCACCACCCCGTGCCGGGCGCAGAGGGCCGCCAGGTGCGCGTCCTCCGCCTCGCGGTCGGGGTTGGCCATGGCCAGCCGCGACAGCCGCGCCGGCAGCTCGATCGGGATCGCCGGCCGGGCATGGAGTTCGCCCGCCAGCGCCTCGCGCTGCGGATGGGTGGGGAAGGTCATCGGGGCAAACCTAACGTGGCGCGGGCGCCGGGGGAATGACGATGTCACGGCGCTGGGCAAGCCGCGCCGCCCATGGAAGATTGGCCCCATGCAGATTCGCGACATCACCGAGGCCGACCTGCCCGCCCTTCTGGCCCTGAACAACAGCGAGGCCGAGGCGGTGAACGAAATGACTCTCGACGCCTTCGAGGGCAGGCTCCGCAACGCCTATGCCGCCCGCATGACGGCGGATGGCACGGGTTTCCTGCTGGCCTTCGACCACGCGACGCCGCCCCAGGGCCCCAACCACGCCTGGTTCACCGCGCGGGAGAGCTATTTCGCCTATGTGGACCGCGTGGTGGTGGCACCCGCCGCGCGTGGCAAGGGTGTCGCGAGTGCGCTGTATGAGGACCTCGCCGCCATCGCGCGGGCCGACAAGATCGCGCTGCTGGTCTGCGAGGTGAACCTCGAACCGCTGAACGAAATCAGCATGGCCTTCCATGAGCGGCGGGGCTTCACCATCGCGGGCGAATCCCTCGACCACCGCTATGGCAAGCGGGTGAGGTATCTCCGCAAGGCCATTTAGGCCGGCGCGGCCGATTCACCGCTCCGGCCTTCGCCTCCGCGGATCAGACGCTAGTTCAGCTGCGCACCGGAAAGCCGCACCAGCTCGGCGTGGCGCGGGATTTCGGCGGCCAGGTAGTCGCGCAGCCGCTCGGGCGTGCCGCCGCCATCCAGCGCCATGCCCGCCGCCTCCAACCGCTGCCGCGCCCCGGCATCGGCCAGGATTTCGTTCGCCAGCGTGTTGAGCCGCGCCACCAGCGCCGGCTCCGCGCCGCGCGGCAGCATCAGGCAGAACCAGGTGCCGAAGGCGAGGCCTGGCATGCCCAGCTCCGTCGCCGTCGGCACGTCGGGCAGTTGCGGCACGCGCGTCTCGGACAGCACGGCCAGCGCCCGCACCCGGCCCGAGGTCACCAGCGGCTGCGCGCCGGTGACGAGGTTGAACATGGACTGGATGCGGCCCGAGAGCAGGTCCGTCACCGCCGCCGCCGGCGCGGTGTAGGGCACATGGGTCAGCCGCGTGTCGGTGCGCGAGGCGAACAGCTCCGCCGCCAGGTGCATGGAGGAGCCATTGCCCGTGGTGCCATGGTTGATGGCGCCGGGGTTGGCGCGGGCGTAATCGCGGAATTCAGCCAGGCTGCGCGCCGGGAAGTCGTTGTTCACGATCAGGATGTTGGGCACGCTGCCCAGCAGGATCACGGGCGTGAAGTCGGTCTGCGGGTTGAAGGGCATGTCGCGGTAGAGGGCGGGGTTGGTCGCCATCGTGCCCGCCCAGGTCCAGAGCAGGGTGTAGCCATCGGGCGCGGCGCGGGCGGCGAGGTTCGCGCCCACATTGCCCGCGGCACCCCCGCGATTCTCGATGACCACAGGCTGGGTCAGGCGCTTTTCCATCTCATTGGCGAAGATGCGCGCCAGCGTGTCCGCCGTGCCGCCGCCGCCCGGCGCCGGCACGATGATGCGGATGGGGCGGGAGGGCCAGGCGCCGCCTTGCGCCAAAGCCGGGGTGGCGGCCAGCGCGGGAGGGGCGACCAGCAGCGCGCGACGGGAAAGGGCCAAGGCTGTTCTCCTGTGTCCAGGTCAAGACTAGGGAAACTTTCCCCGACCGTCCAAGCTCCTTCCCCAACATGGAGGCTGAGGCATGCGGCTGGCGATTCTGGGGGCTGGGGCGGTGGGGCCGGCGGCGGCGGCGCTGGCGGCCTCGCGCGCGCATGAGGTGGCGCTGTGGTCGCCCTCGGGCGCGGGCACGCGCGGGCTGGGGCCGCTGCTGCACAGCGAGGGGGCACTGACGGGAAGCTGGCCCGTCCGCGTGGCGGCCACCCTGCCCGAGGCGCTGGAGGGCGTCGAGGCCGCGCTGCTGGCCGTGCCGGCCTATGCCTTCCCGGGTGTGCTGCCGCGCATCGCGGCGGTGCTGCCGGCGGGCGTGACGCTGCTGGTCTCGCCCGCCGCCTCGCTGGCGCCGCTGGCCTTCGACGCGCTCTGGGCCTCCGTGGCGGGGCCGCGCCGCGCGCCTGTGGGGGCGCTGGCCACCACCCCCTGCACGGCGCGGCGCATCGGGCCCGACCGGGTGCGCGTCATCGGGTTGCGGGCGGCGGTGGATGTGGCCGCCCTCCCCGCCGCGGCCGCGCCCGAGGTGGCGGCGCTGGCGCACAGCGTGTTCGGCCATGAATGCCCCCTGGCGCCCGATGCGCTGCAACCCGCCCTGGCCAATGCCAACCCCATCATCCATGCGGCCCTGGCGCTGGCCAATGTCTCGCGCATCGAGCGGGGCGAGACCTGGCCGCAATACGGGATGATGACCGAGGCGACCTGCCGCCTGATGGAGGCGCTGGCCGGGGAACGCGCGGCGCTCGCCGCCGCCTTTGGCCATGCCGTGCCGGACCTCGATGAATCGCTGCACCGGGCCTCCGCCGTGCCGCGCGGCCCGCTGCACGAGATGGGCGCCGCCATCCAGGCCAAGGGCGCCACGGTGAACGGCCCGGCCAGCATGGACACCCGCTATGTGACGGAGGACGTGCCCTATGGCCTCGCATTCTACACCGCGCTGGCCGAGGCGACGGGTGTCGCGATGCCGCGCACCCGCGCCACCATCGCGGTGATGGAGGCGCTGTGGGGGATGGAACTCTCCTCCAACCCACTGCTGGCGGGGCTCGATCTGCACGGGATCGGCGCGTCGCTGCGCGAGGGCTACGGCCGCGCCGGCTGAATTTCGCAACCCTGGGGCGCGCGGGGTGTTCCCCTCCTGCAACCCGCGCCGCGTGGCGCGCAGGAGGGGGAACGCGTATGGGCCGGCGGCCTGCGGCCTGGATCGGGCTTTATCTCGTGCTGGTGCTGGCACCACAGGCGCTGCTCTTCCTGGGCGAGGTGCCGCCTGGGCGTTCCTTCTGGTGGAATTTCTCCATGGCGACGGGCTTCGCGGCCATGGCCATGATGGGGGTGCAGTTCGCGCTGACCTCGCGCATCCGCAAGTTCAGCGCGCCCTTCGGCATTGACATCATCTACCTGTTCCATCGCTACCTGGCCTGGATCGCGCTGGGGCTGGCGGGGCTGCATTTCGCGCTGCTCTGGCTGCTCTATCCCCACACGCTGGGCGAGACCTTCGACCCGCGCTATGCGGATTGGGAACTGACGGCGGGGCGGGCGGCGCTGCTGCTTTTCGGGCTCGCGGTCGTCACCTCCGAATGGCGCAAGGCGCTGCGGCTTGAATACGGGCTGTGGCGCTACCTGCACGTGATCTTCGCCACGCTGGGCTTCGCGGCGGCCGTCGCGCACATCATCGGCATCGGCTACTTCACGGCGGCGCCGCTGAAGCGCGCGCTGTGGCTGGCCGTCACGTTGAGCTGGCTGGGCCTGCTGGTGTGGCTGCGGGTGGTGAAGCCCTGGCGGCAACGGCGGGCGCCCTGGCGCGTGATCGAGGTCCGGCCCGGACGCAATAAGGTCTGGACGCTGGCCGTCGAACCGGTGGGTCATGGCGGGCTGACGGGCTTCATGCCCGGGCAATTCGCCTGGCTGACGCTGCGCGCCTCGCCCTTCGGGCTGCGCGAGCATCCCTTCTCCATCCTCTCCCCGCCCGAGGCCCTGCCGCGCGTCGAGTTCGGCATCAAGGAGCTGGGCGACTTCACCGGCAAGATCGGCGAGATCAAACCCGGCGAGACGGCCTATCTGGACGCGCCCTTCGGTGTCTTCTCGCCCGCCATGCAACCGGGCGTGGAGGGCTTCGTGGCCGTGGTGGGTGGCGTCGGCGTCACCCCGGTCATGAGCATGCTGCGCAGCCTGTCCGCCCAGGGCGACCGCCGCCCCTTCTGGCTGTTCTACGGCAACAAGAACTGGGAGGACGTCGCCTTCCGCGAGGAGCTGGACACGCTGCGGGACCGCATGGACCTGCGCCTGGTCCACATCCTGGAAGACCCGCCCGAGGGCTGGACGGGCGAGACGGGCTTCGTGGACCAGGCCATGCTGGAACGCCATCTGCCGCCCGCGCCGCGCCCCCGCCTGCACCATTTCCTGTGCGGCCCCACGCCGATGACCCGCGCCGCCGAGGGCGCGCTGCACGCGATGGGTGTGAAGCCCGCACGCGTCCAGACCGAAATCTTCGAACTCGTCTGAGAGGAGGACGCCCATGCGACGCAAGACCGCCCTGTGGCTGGCCCTCCTCACTGGCGCGCTCGTCGTGCTGCTGTCGGCGCTGTTCGCCTGGCTGCGCTAGGGGACGATCTCGATCACCGTGCCGAATTCCTGATCGAGCCGCACCGTGTGGTGGTCCGTCTCGTTGGTGTCGGAGAGTTCGAGGTTCAGGAAATCCACGCTCTCCGCCTCGAAGAAGGGGCCGGCATGCCAGGTGCCCCGCTTCAATGCCAGCGCCACGCCGCCGCCGATGCGGAAGCAGGCGATCCGCGCGGGGTCGGGGCTTTCCGGCGCGTCGGGGTTTTGCGGCGCCGCGAGACAGATGAACCAGTCGCGCCCGCCCATCGCCGCCAGGCATTGCGTGACCTGGCTGTGGCGCGTGATGCCGCGCACCAGCAGCGGCTTGCGGTTCAGCCGCATGATGTAGAGCCGCGGCGTGCCCCGCCCGAGTTCCAGCGCCGCATCGGCGGGGCCGTAGGGTGTGCCATCCTCGCCGGGGGTGATCAGCGTCCCGTAAGGCGCGATGGATTCGGGCGTGGCGGGTTCGGCCTTCAGGCGCAGCGTGGTCAGGGTCATGCGGTGTTCTCCTCGTGCCGCCTTCTTCGCACATCGCGCGCCAGGCTTGCCGCATGAATTGACAGGGCCGGACACCGGGGCTTCGCTTCCGGGCCGACGCAGCATGGCGCGGCCCCGACAGGATTCACCGCCGCATGAGCATCCCCACCGAGACCCTGCACCTCCCCGGCCTGCCCGCCGAGGCCGAGATCATCATGGACCGCTGGGGCATCCCGCATATTCGCGCGGCGACACAGGAAGGCGCCTTCTTCGCCCAGGGCTTCCAGGCGGCGCGCGACCGGCTGTGGCAGATGGACAGCTGGCGCAAGCGGGGCCTGGGCCTGCTGGCGGGCGATCTGGGTGCCGCCTATGTCGAGCGCGACGTGGCAGCGCGGCTGCTGCTCTACCGCGGCGACATGGAGGCCGAATGGGCCGAATACGGCCCGGAGGCGAAGGCCTGGACCACGGCCTTCGTGGCCGGCATCAACGCCTATGTGGACCTCGTGGCGCGCGAGCCCGAACGCCTGCCGCTGGAATTCCGCCTGCTGGGGACTGAGCCCGCGCATTGGGCGCCCGAGGACGTGGTGCGCTGCCGCACCCATGCGCGGGTGCGGAACCTGGATGCCGAGGTCACGCGCAACAACATCGCCGTCCGGCACGGGATGGAGGCGGACCGCTTCCACAAGCTGCTCCAGCCCGACTGGACGGTCATCATCCCCGAGGGTTGGCTGGCGGAGGAAGTGCCGCCCGAGGTGATGCGGACCTATCTGCTGGCGACCGACCCCGCCGCCATCGCCAATGGCACGCCCACCGACCCCATGGCGCTGGACGCCCAGGGCAGCAACAACTGGGCGCTGGCGC
The DNA here is from genome assembly GCF_014764365.1 of Roseococcus microcysteis. Taxonomy (NCBI): domain Bacteria; kingdom Pseudomonadati; phylum Pseudomonadota; class Alphaproteobacteria; order Acetobacterales; family Roseomonadaceae; genus Roseococcus; species Roseococcus microcysteis. The sequence goes on along the minus strand of NZ_CP061718.1, from coordinate 3,958,177 downwards.
CCTCGCGCACCACCACCGGCCGCGCGATCCTGGCGAGCGACCCGCACCGCGTCCATGAACAGCCTTCGCTGCGCTACATCACGCATCTGACGGCGCCAGGCCTCGACGTGATCGGCGCGGGGGAACCGGCGGTGCCGGGGGTGAGCCTCGGGCACAATGACGTGCTGGCCTTCTCGCTGACCATCCATCCCACCGACCAGGAGGACCTCTACGTCTATGAGCTGAACGCCGAGGACCCGGACCTCTATCGCTACGAAGGCGGCTGGGAGCGGATGCGCTTGGTGGAGGAGGAGGTTCCGGTGCGCGGCGAGGCGCCCCGGCGCGTGACCCTGCGCTTCACCCGCCATGGGCCGGTGCTGCATCGCGACCTGTCGCGCCACCGCGCCTGGGCGGTGCGCAGCGTGTGGCAATTGCCGGGCAACGCCGCCTATCTCGCCAGCCTGAACTACCTGAAGGCGCGCAGCTTCGAGGACTACACGAAAGCGCTGGAAGGCTGGGGCGCGCCCTCCAGCAACCATGTGGTGGCGGATGTGGCGGGCAATATCGGCTGGGCCGCGGCGGGGATGGTGCCGGTGCGGACGACCTCGGACGGCCTGCTGCCGGTGCCGGGCGATGGGCGGCATGAATGGGAGGGCATCATGCGCTCCTCCGGCCTGCCGCGGGCGAAGAACCCCGAATGCGGCTGGCTCGGCACCGCGAACCAGATGAACCTGCCCGAAGGCTATGACTTCGCCACCAGGCGCACCGGCTTCGAATGGACCGATGGCGCGCGCTATGCCCGGCTGTCCGAGGCGCTGGCGGGCGACAAACGCTGGTCGGTGGCGGAGACGCTGGCCCTGCAATCGGACACCACCTGCGTGCCCGCGCGGCGGCTCTGCGCGCTGCTGGCCGGGCTGGATGACGCGCACCCGGCCTTCGCGCTGCTGGCCGGCTGGGACCATCGGCTGACGGCGGAAAGCGGCCCGGCGGCGCTGTTCGAGATCTGGTTCGGGCGGCACCTCGTTCCCGGCGTGATGCGGAATTGGGCGCCGGACGGCGTAGCGGCCATGGTGGCCGTGCCCGACACGCAACTGGTCCTGCACCTGCTGGAAACCGACACCGCGCGCCGCGACGCGCTGCTGCGCGAGACGCTGGTCGCGGCCTGGGAGGATACGAGGAAGCGCCTCGGCGACGACCCGACCACCTGGCAATGGGGCGCGCTGCACCAGGGCTATTTCGAACACCCGCTCTCGCGCTTCGCGCCTGCGCTGGCGGCGAAGCTGGATGTGGGGCCGGCGCCGCGCGGGGGGTCAAACCTCACCATCAACAACAATGGCTGGCGGGCCTCGGATTTCCGCGTCATCTCCGGCGTGTCCTGGCGCATGGTGCTGGATGTGGGCGATTGGGACCAGAGCTTCACCATCAACAGCCCCGGCCAGTCGGGCGATCCGGACAGCCCGCATTACCGGGACCTGTTTCCCCTCTGGGCGCGGGATGAATCCGTTCCGCTGCTGTTCAGCCGCGAAGCGGTGGATGCGGCCGCCGAATCCCGCCTGTTGCTGCGGCCCACCGCGTGATGGACGCGGCCCCGCCCCTTTCGCCGCGCGCGGCCGCCACGCGCCAGCGCATCCTGGACGCGGCCATGGCGGAATTCGCCGCCAAGGGCCTGGCGGGTGCGCGTGTGGACGAAATCGCGGCGCGCGCAGGCGCCAACAAGCGCATGCTCTATGCCTATTTCGGCGCGAAGGAGGATCTCTGGCTGGCCGTGCTGGAGGCCGCCTACGCGGCCAAGCGGCAGGAGGAGGAGCAGCTCGACGTCGCCCACCTGCCGCCCGCCGAGGCCATGGCGCGGCTGGTGGCCTTCAACCTGCGCTACACCGCGCGGCACCCGGAATTCGTGGCCCTGCTGAACCAGGAGAACGTCCATGCGGCGGCGCATCTGCGGCGCTCGGGCAATGTGCCGGCACTCTATTCGCCGCTGACCACGCGGCTGCGCGAGGTGCTGGCGCGGGGTGCGGCCGAGGGCCTCTTCCGGCGCGACGTGGACCCCCTGCAGCTCTACCTCTCCATCGTGGCGCTGGGGCACTTCACGGTGGCCAACCGCTTCACCCTCTCCACCATCTTCGGCACCGACCTGGGCAGCGAGAAGGCGTTGGCGGCGCGTGAGGCGCATGCGGTGGAGGTCGTGCTCGGCTACCTGCGCCCCTGATCGCCGCTTGACCTGATGGCGCGTTCCGGCTGAAGTAACCACCTGGTTACTTCGGGAAGGAAACGCGACCATGGCGGAACGCCGCATCGGCCTCATCATGAACGGCGTCACGGGGCGCATGGGCATGAACCAGCACCTCATCCGCTCCATCGCGGCCATCCGGGCCGATGGGGGGGTGAAGCTCGCCAATGGCGATACGCTTATGCCGGACCCGGTCATCACCGGCCGCAACCGCGGCAAGCTGGAAGCGCTGGCGAAGGCTCACAACATCGAGCGCGTCAGCACCGACCTCGACGCCTGCCTCGCCGACCCGAAGGACGAAATCTTCTTCGACGCCGCCACCACCCAGATGCGCGCGGGGCTGATTCGCAAGGCCATCGCCGCCGGCAAGCACATCTATTGCGAGAAGCCCACGGCCGACACGCTGGAGGATGCGCTGGAGCTGGCGCGCCTCGCCAAGCAGGCCGGCATCAAGCATGGCGTGGTGCAGGACAAGCTGTTCCTGCCCGGGCTGCGCAAGCTGAAGATGGTGATCGACAGCGGGTTCCTGGGGAAGATCCTCAGCATCCGCGGCGAATTCGGCTACTGGGTCTTCGAGGGCGACCTCCAGCCCACGCAGCGCCCTTCCTGGAACTACAAGCTGGCCGAGGGCGGCGGCATCATCCTCGATATGCTGTGCCACTGGCGCTATGTGCTGGACAACCTCTTCGGCAATGTCGAGAGCGTTTCCTGCCTCGGCGCCATCCACATCCCCAAGCGGGTGCAGGAGGATGGCAGCACCTACGACGCCGATGCCGATGACGCGGCCTATGCCACCTTCCAGCTGGAAGGCGGGGCGATCGCGCACATCAACTCCTCCTGGTGCACGCGGGTGCGGCGCGATGACCTCGTCACCTTCCATGTGGACGGCACCCATGGCAGCGCGGTGGCGGGGCTGACCGATTGCTGGACGCAGGCGCGGGTGAACACGCCCAAGCCCGTCTGGAACCCCGACATTCCGCAGCCCATCAACTTCTTCGAGGGCTGGCAGAAGGTCCCCGACACCCAGCCCTATCCCAACGGCTTCCGGGTGCAGTGGGAACTCTTCCTGCGCCACATCGCGGGCGAGGTGCCGGACTATCCCTGGAACCTGCTGGCGGGCGCCAAGGGCGTGCAGCTCGCCATGGCCGGGCTGCAATCCTGGAAGGAGCGCCGCTGGGTGGACCTGCCGAAGCTGGAGGCCTGACCGTGCCCACGCTGAACCTGCCCACGCCCGGGGGCCTTGCCGCCTACACCCTCTCGCCGCCGCGCGAGTTTCCGCGCGCCACACCCCCCTTCCCGCGCGTGGCGCTGGCCGCCGCGCATGTGGTGGCGGACCCGATGGCCGAGCAGGACCCCTGGCTCGACGCCAAGATCGACTGGGACCGCACCATCGCCTTCCGCCGGCATCTGTGGTCGCTGGGCCTCGGTGTCGCGGAGGCCATGGACACGGCACAGCGGGGCATGGGGCTGGACTGGACGGCGGCGCAGCAACTCATCCGCCTCAGCCTCGACGCGGCGAAGCACACGCCGGGTGCCGTGATGGCGAGCGGCGCGGGCACCGACCATCTGACCCCCGGCCCGGACGTGACGGTGGACGACGTGATCCGCGCCTATGAGGAGCAATGCGCCGCCGTGGAAGCCATAGGCGGGCGCATCATCCTGATGGCCTCGCGCGCGCTGGCCAAGGCGGCGCGCGGGCCGGACGACTATGTGCGCGTCTATGACCGCGTGCTGCGCCAGGTGCGCGAGCCCGTCATCATCCACTGGCTGGGCGAGATGTTCGACCCGGCGCTGGAGGGCTACTGGGGCCATCACGACCACATGGCCGCGATGGAGGTGGCGCTGGAGGTCATCGCCGCCCATGCCGACCGCGTGGACGGCGTGAAGATCTCCCTGCTGGACGACAAGAAGGAGATCGCGATGCGCCGCCGCCTGCCGAAAGGCGTGCGGATGTATACGGGCGATGACTTCAACTACGCCGAACTCATCGCCGGCGACGCGGAGGGCCATTCCGACGCACTGCTGGGCATCTTCGACCCCATCGCGCCGGCGGTGGGAGGTGCGCTGGCGGCGCTGTCGAAGAACGACCTCTCGACGTTTCACGACATTCTCGCACCCACCGTGCCGCTGTCGCGCCACATCTTCCAGGCGCCGACCCGCTTCTACAAGACGGGCGTGGTCTTCATGGCCTGGCTGAACGGCCACCAGGACCATTTCGTGATGGTGGGCGGGCAGCAGAGCACGCGCAGCCTGCAGCATTTCTCTGAACTCTTCCGGCTGGCGGACAAGGCGGGGCTGCTGCGTGACCCGGAACTGGCGGCGTCGCGCATGCGCACGCTGCTGGCGCTGCATGGGGTGGCGTGATGCGCGCGATCGTGCAGCACCGCAGCCGCGAAGCGGCGAGGAGCGGAACGTGAATCGCGCGCACAACGCCCCGCCGCTGTCGCTCAACACCGTCACGGTGAAGGAGAAATGGGGCCTCGCGCAGTGCATCGAGGGCTGCGCGCGGCAGGGCATTCCCGGCATCTCCCCCTGGCGCGACGTGCTGCACGCCATGGGTGTCGAGGCCGCCGCGCGGCGGATCCGTGACGCGGGGCTGACCGTGACGGGCCTCTGCCGCGGCGGCATGTTCCCCGCCGCCGACGCCGCCGGCCGCGCCGCCGCCATCGAGGACAACCGCCGCGCCATCGCCGAGGCCGCGGCCTTGCACGCGCAATGCCTGGTCATGGTGTGCGGCGGGCTGCCACCCGGCTCGAAAGACCTGCCGGGCGCGCGCCGGATGGTGCGCGAGGGGCTGGAGGCGATCCTGCCCGAGGCGCGCGCCGCCGGTGTCACGCTGGCGCTGGAACCGCTGCATCCGATGACCTGCGCGGACCGCTCGGTGCTGTCCACGCTGGGCCAGGCGCTCGACCTCTGCGAGGCGCTGGGCGATGGCGTGGGTGTGGCGGTGGATGTCTATCACGTCTGGTGGGACCCGGAGCTCGCCGCCCAGATGGCGCGCGCCAAGGGCCGCATCGCCGCCTTCCACGCCTGCGACTGGCTGGTGCCGACGACGGACCTCGTCTTCGACCGAGGCATGCCGGGTGATGGCGTCATCGACATCGCCGCCATCCGGCGCATGGCGGAAGCGGCCGGATATTCCGGATTTACCGAGGTGGAGCTTCTCTCCCGCCGCTGGTGGGGCGAGGACCCCGAGGAGGTGCTTCGCATCATCCGGGAGCGCCACGCCGCCACCCACTGACACCACCACAGAGGCCGCGAACGGCCCGCACGCATCACAGGAGGAAACACCATGTCCAACATCACCCGCCGCGCATCCCTTGCGCTGCCGGCTCTCATCCTGCCCGGGGCCGCGCTGGCGCAGTCCTGGACGCCCACGCGCGGCATCCGCTTCGTGGTGCCCTTCGCGGCCGGGGGTGCCACCGATGTCGTGGCCCGCGTGCTGGGCGAACCCATGGCCGAGCAGCTTGGACAGCCCGTGCTGGTCGAGAACCGCACCGGCGCCGGCGGCAATGTGGGCATGGAGAACGTGGTCCGCAGCCCCGCCGATGGCTACACCCTGCTGATGGGCACGACGGGCACGCTCACCATCAACCCGCATCTCTACGCGCAGCTGGGCTTCAACCCGCTGAACGACCTGACGCCCATCGGCATGGCCTTCGCGACGGACCATGTGCTGATCGTGAACCCGCAGGTGCAGGCGCAGACGGCGCAGGAATTGCTGGCGCTGCTGCGCGCGCGGCCGGGGCAGATTTCCTATGGCTCGGGCGGCAACGGCACCTCGACCCACACGGTGGTGGAGCTGTTCAAGCAGGTGGCGCGAGTGGACATCCAGCACGTGCCCTATCGCGGCTCGGCCCCCGCGCTGAACGACACGGTGGCCGGCACGGTGCAGATGATGCTGGACCAGCTGCCGAGCGCCCTGCCGCAGATCCAGGGCGGGCGCGTGCGGGCGCTGGCGGTGACGGGCGCACGGCGCCACCCTGCCCTGCCCGATGTGCCGACGGTGGCCGAGATCGGCCTGCCGGGCGCCGAGGCCTCCTCCTGGGGCGCGGTGCTGGCGCCGGCCAACACGCCGGCCGCGGTGGTGCGGCGGGTGAACGCGGTGCTGAACGAGGCGCTGTCCCGCCCCGCCGTGCGCGCGCGACTGACGCAGGTGGGCGCGGACCCGGTGAGCTCCACCCCCGAGGAACTCGCCAGCTTCATGCGCGCCGAGACGGAGAAGTGGGGGCGCGTGGTGCGCGCGGCGAACATCACCGTGAACTGAAGGGGATCGCGGGCGGCCATTCCGCCCGCGCCATCGGGCGCATCGCCGCCACATCGGGGAGCACGGCGCTGCCCAGCCCCGGCGTGGCGAGGCTGCCGATGTCGAGCAGCCCCTCGCGGATGGCCAGCCGCGGCCCGCGCGAGGTGTCCGCATAGAGGTCCGGATGCGCGGCGAGGAAACGCGCCGCCACATCGCGCGGCTGTCCGTTGAAGCCGTCAATGAAGTGGTGCCCGTTGCGCTCCACATGGGTCAGGCCCAGCGCGCTGACCAGCGCCAGGTCTTGCTGCACGCAGAGGCCCGAAAGGGTGGTGAGGTCCTCGCCCGAGAGGAAATGCCGCGTGCCGCCCGCCTCCGCATTCCAGGCGCGGCAGCGCGCGAGGTTGAGGAAGGAGCGCCAGATGCCCTTGCAACTCTTGCTCGACACGCCCGCATAGCCGAGGCCACGCGCCACCACGAAGGCATCGAGCGGCCCGTCGCTCTCGTCAATGATGACGGGGCGTTCGGCGGCCAGCGCCGCCATGCCCGTCTCCAGCGCGCGGGCGCGCTTCACCGGCTGCTCGATGAAGAGCACCGAGGCCACGAGGCGCCGGAGGCGTGGCTCCGCCTGCATGGCGCGCCACAGCGCCAGCGCGCCCTCGGCATCCTCATACTGCTCGTTGCCGTCGAGCGTGACATGGTAGCCGTGCAGCCGGTCGAGCACGGAGGCGATGCGGCACAGCCTGTCAATATCGGCGCGGAGGTCGCCACCCACCTTCAGCTTCCACCAGCCATGGCGATAGGTGGCGGTGACCTCCTCCAGCGTCTCCGGCAGGCCGTCATTCACGCGGGATTCCACATCGGCCGCCGTGATGGGGTCCACGAGGCCCACGGTGTGCCGCGCATGGATGCGGGCGGGTGCCCGCGTGGCGGCCAGCATCGCCCCGGCGTCGAAGCCGACCAGCGCGGGATCGAGCCGGGCGGGCGCGAAGCCCGTGATCCCGGCGCGCAGCCCTTCGTGGAAAGCCAGGCCACGCAGGCGCAGCAGCGCGTCCAGCGCGGCACGGTCCACGAGCGCACGGCCGAAGCTTGCCACCAGCGGGTTCAGCCCCTCGGCGCCGCAGGCCTCGGTGTGGGAGCGCGTCGCCGTGGCATAGTGGCCAAAGGCGGTGTCCGCATCGGCGGCCAACGCGCCCGCCATCGCGATCTCCAGGCTGCGGCGCAGCTGGTGCTGGTTTTGCGCGTCGCTCAGCGCGCGGTCCTTGTCGAACCACTTGGCGGCGAGCGTCTCGGCCGCCATGCCCTCGCCCTCCTGGCCGTCCTCGGTGCGGATGCGCGCGCGCAGGACGGCCTGGATGCCATCGCGCACCGTGATCACGCCGAAGCGGAAGGGCATGCGCAGCGTGAAGGACCACTCGAAGGCCTCAAGCGCGGTGATGCGGAATTTCATGGTCGTCTCCCTGCCGCTGCTTAGCACCTCGCGCGCGGATCGCGGGAGAGTTCCCGCAAACATTGCTTGCGGCGGATGCGGGCGGTTTCATATGCTCTACGCATCAAGAACATAATGGGTGGTGGCTCATGGGTTGGTGGAAGGCTGCGGCGCTCGCCGCGGCGGTTATGCTCGTGCCTGCGGTGGCTTCGGCCCAGCAGACCACCTTGCGGATCGGCATCGCCTCCGCCGATGCGGGCGTGCTCGACCCGCACCTCAACTCCACCACGCCCGGGCGCGGCTTCCTGCAGCACATCTTCAGCGGGCTGGTGCGGCTGCGCCCCGGTGAGCTGAGCCCCGAGAACATGGAGCCCGACCTCGCGGAACGCTGGGAAAGCTCCGCCGATGGGCGGACCTGGACCTTCCACCTGCGCCGCGGCGCGCAATGCCACCACGGCTTCGGCGAATTCACGGCCGAGGATGCCGTCTTCTCGCTCCGCCGCGCGGCCACGCGCGAGACCTCGGCCTTCTCCTCGGACTACACCGCCTTCGACACCGTCGAGGCGGTGGACAGCCACACCGTCCGCATCACGCTGAAGAACAACATGCCGAGCCTGCTCGGCGTCGTCATGAACTACGCGGGCGGCTTCATGGTCTGCAAGGCGGCCGTGGAGCAGATGGGCAATGAGGGCTTCCGCCGCCGCCCCGTGGGCACCGGCCCCTTCGCCTTCGCCGAATACGTGCCGCAGCAATTCGGCCGGCTGACCGCGCATGAGGGGTATTTCCGCGGCGCGCCACAAATCCGCGAGATCATGTTCCGCTTCGTGCCCTCCGACGCGGCGCGCGACCTGGCCTTCCAGGCCGGCGAGCTGGACATGATCTATGGCCGCCAGGACCAGAACTGGTTCACCCGCACCCGCGCCCTGCCCAATGTGCGCGTGGTGGCGATGCAGCCGGCCGAGATGTCGGTCATCCACCTCAACATGACCATGCCGCCGCTGAACGACATCCGCGTGCGCCAAGCCATCGCCCATGCGCTGAACCGCGACCAGGTGGTGCAGCTGCGCGGGCGCGACACCTCGGTGGCCGCGGAATCCGTGGTGCCGCGCGGCTATCAGGGCCATGCGGCCGTGCCGCTGCCGCCGCACGACATCGCCCGTGCCCGCGCCCTGCTGGCCGAGGCCGGGCACCCCAACGGCATCACCATCCGCAGCATCCACACCACGCTGACCGGCATGATGACGGTGATGGAGGCCGCCCAGGCGCAGCTGCGCCGCGCGGGCATCACGCTCGAGATCACGCCGGTGGAACACGCGACCTTCCACCAGCAGATCCGTCAGAACCTCTCGCAGGTGGTGCATTTCCAGGCGGCGCGCTTCCCGGTGGCGGACATCTACCTGACGCAGTTCTTCCACAGCCGCTCCATCGTGCAGACGCCGACCGCGGTGACCAACTTCTCCCATTGCCGCGTGGCCGATGAGCAGATCGACGCGGCGCGCAGCGAGACCGATGCCGCGCGCCGCAACGCGCTTTGGCGCGAGGCGCAGGAGCGGATCGTGGCCGAGGTCTGCGGCATTCCCATCTATGAGCAGCTGCAGCTCTGGGCCTACCGCGACAGCATCGAGCTGGGCTACGAGCTGCGGGCCGCGCTGAACCTGGCCCCGCCCATCCTGCACACCACCCGCTTCACGAGGTGATGGTAGCCGCGTGAGCACCTTCATCGCGCGGCGCTGCGCCTTCGCCCTGGTCACGCTCTGGGCGGTGCTGACGCTGGTGTTCGTCATCGTCCGGGTCGTGCCCGGCGACCCCGCCCAGGTCATCCTGGGCGAGCAGGCGACGGCCGATGCCATCGCCGCCATGCGCACGCGGCTCGGCCTCGACCGGCCGCTGGGCGTGCAATACATCGAATTCCTCTGGGGCGCGCTGCGGGGCGATTGGGGCGTCTCGCTCGTCACCGGGCGGCCCGTGGTGCAGGAGGTGCTGGCGGTCCTGCCCTGGACCATCGAGCTCACGCTGGCGGCACTGGTCATCGGTGCCGCGGCGGGCATTCCTCTGGGCGTCTGGGCGGCGGTGAACCGCAACCGCGCGACGGACTACGTGATCCGGCTGGCGTCCCTGCTGGGGCTGTCCTTCCCCGCCTTCGTCTCGGGCATCCTGCTGCTGATCTTCTTCGCCATCCAGCTGCGCTGGGCGCCGGTGATGTCCACCCAGGGCGGCAGCTTCTCGGCCTGGCTGGGGGCGCTGGCGCTGCCGGCCATCAACCTCGGCCTCATCATGGCGGCCTACATCACACGCGTCACGCGCTCGGCCATGCTGGAGGTGCTGGGCGAGGATTATGTCCGCACCGCCCGCGCCAAGGGCGTGCCCTGGCGGGCCGTCGTCTGGCGGCACGCGCTGCGCAATGCGCTGATCCCCATCATCACCATCGTGGGGCTGTATCTCGGCGTGCTGATCGGCAACTCGGTGCTGACCGAGATCGTCTTCAACCGCCCGGGCCTGGGCAAGCTGATTGTGGGCGCGCTGAACCAGCGTGACTACACGCTGCTGCAGGGGATGATGGTGATCTACACCTTCGTCGTCATCATCGTGAACCTGCTGACCGACCTCGCCTATGGGGCGGCCGACCCACGGGTGAAGCTGAAATGACGGGCACCACCACCCTCCTGCGCGCCTTCAACACCAACAAGACCTCATGGGCGGGGCTGATCGTCCTGCTGGCGGTGGTGGCGCTGGCGGCGCTGGCCCCCTGGATCGCACCGCACGACCCGATCGAGCAGGACATCTTCGCGCGCCTCGAAGGCCCCTCCGCGCTCTATCCGCTGGGGACGGACCAGTTCGGGCGCTGCATCCTGTCGCGGCTGCTGCACGGGGCGCGCTACAGCCTGTTCATTGGCATCACCTCCACGCTCGCGGCCATGCTGGTGGGTTCGCTCATCGGCATGCTGGCCGGCTGGTATGGCGGGCGGTTCGACGTGGTGGTGATGCAGGCCATGGACGTGCTGCTGGCCTTCCCCGCGCTGATCCTGGGGCTGATCCTGGTCGCGATGCTGGGGCCGACGCTGCCCAACATCATCCTGGCCATCGCCGCCACCTCGGTGCCGGCCTTCGCGCGCATCGCGCGCGCCCCCACCATCGCGGTGAAGGAACGCGAATATGTCGAGGCCTGCCGCGCGCTGGGCTATTCCGATGCGCGCATTCTCTTCCTGCACATCCTGCCCAATATCTTCGCGGAGATCCTGGTGATGTCCTCGCTGTGGCTGGCCAGCGCCATCCGCACCGAGGCCTCGCTCGCCTTCATCGGCCTGGGTCTCCGCCCGCCCATCCCGACCTGGGGCGGCATGATCCGCGAGGGGTTCGAGAACATCCTGGACAGCTATTGGCTGGCCATGGCGCCGGGTGTGGCCATCCTCATCGTCGTCTTCGCGTTGAACCTGTTGGGCGACGGGCTGCGCGACGCGGTGGACCCGAAGCTGAAGGGCGAATCGTGACCACGCCCGTCCTCGCCGTCGAGAACCTCACCGTCAGCTTCCGCGCCGATGGGGAATGGCGGCCCGTGGTGCGGGACCTCTCCTTCACGGTGAATGAGCGTGAGACGCTCGCCGTGGTGGGCGAGAGCGGCAGCGGCAAGAGCGTCACCGCGCTGTCCGTCATGCGGCTGCTGCCGCCCGCGCAATCCCGCGTGGAGGGGCGCATCGCGCTCGACGGCCGCGACTTGCCGCCGCTGCCCGAGCACGAGATGCGGCGGGTGCGCGGCAACGAGATCGCGATGATCTTCCAGGAACCCATGACCAGCCTGAACCCCGTGCTGACCGTGGGCTTCCAGGTCGCCGAGGCGCTGATCTACCACCGCGGCCTGGGCCGCGCGGCGGCCGAGGCGGAGGCGCTGCGCCTCTTCGACCGAGTCCGCATCCCCGCCGCGAAATCGCGCTTCCACGAATACCCGCACCGCTTCTCGGGCGGCATGCGCCAGCGCGTGATGATCGCCATGGCGCTGGCCTGCCGCCCCCGCCTGCTCATCGCGGATGAGCCCACCACCGCGCTCGACGTCACCATCCAGGCGCAGATCCTGGAACTGGTGAAGATGCTGCAGGAGGAGGAGGGCATGTCCGTCCTCTTCATCACGCATGACATGGGCGTGGTGGCGGAGATCGCGGACCGCGTGGTGGTCATGCACCGCGGCCGCGCGGTGGAGCAGGGCGAGACCACGCGCATCTTCATGGGCGCACAGGCCCCCTATACCCGCGCCCTGCTGGCCGCCGTGCCGCGCCTGGGTTCCATGGAGGGCCAGGCGCGCCCCATGCGCTTCCCCGTGGTGGACACGGCCACGGGCGAGAGCGACATCCCCGCCCCCACCCCGGACACGGTGGAGGCGGCGCAACGCCCGCTGCTCGAGGTGGCGGGGCTAGCCACGCGTTTCGACATCCGCTCGGGCCTGCTCTCGCGCGTCACGGGGCGCGTGCATGCGGTGGAGGATGTCTCCTTCGCCCTGCGTAGGGGCGAGACGCTGGCGCTGGTCGGCGAATCCGGCTGCGGCAAGAGCACCACGGGGCGCTCCATATTGCGCCTGGTGCCGCCCTCGGGCGGGCGCATCCTGTTCGAGGGAACGGACATCGCCACACTCGACCGGCGCGGCCTGGTCGCCATGCGACGGCGCATGCAGATGATCTTCCAGGACCCCTTCGCCTCGCTCAACCCGCGCAAGCGCGTGGGCGCGGCGCTGGCCGAGCCCATCGTGGTGCATGGCCTGGCCGGGCGGGAGGAGGCGCGGGCCCGGGTGGCGGAGTTGCTGCGCCGGGTGGGGCTCGATCCCGCCATGGCCGAACGCTTCCCGCATGAGTTCTCGGGCGGGCAGCGGCAGCGCCTGTGCATCGCGCGCGCGCTGGCCTTGGAGCCACGGCTGATCGTGGCGGATGAGGCGGTCTCCGCGCTGGACGTCTCGGTGAAGGCGCAGGTGCTGAACCTGATGCTGGACCTCCAGGCGGAACTGGGCCTCGCCTATCTCTTCATCTCGCACGACATCGCGGTGGTGGAGCGGGTGAGCCACCGCGTCGCCGTGATGTATATGGGCGAGATCGTGGAGATCGGCCCGCGTGCCGCCATCTTCGGCGATGCGCGCCACCCCTACACGCGCCGCCTCATGGCCGCCGTGCCGGTGCCGGACCCTCGGCGCGGGCGCATCCGGCGGGGGCTGGATGCGGATGAGATCCGCTCACCCATCCGCGCGCCCGACTATGTGGCGCCGCCGCGCCGCTACACCGAGGTCTCGCCCGGCCATGTGGTGCAGGACTGGGGCACGGAATGGGAGAAGTTGCCGGCATGAGCGCCACGCTGGACCTCTCCGCGCTGCAGGAGGCGCCCTATTGGTGGGAGGCCGCCCCGCGCGAGGCGGCCGATGACGCGCCCCTGCCAGACGCCGCCGATGTGGTGGTGGTGGGTGCGGGCTATGCGGGGCTTTCCGCCGCCCTCACCCTGGCCCGCGCGGGACGCGAGGTGCTGGTGCTGGACGCCGAGGCGGCGGGCTTCGGCGGGTCGAGCCGCTCGGGCGGCATGGTGGGCCACGGGCATCGCCTGAGCTATTCGGCCCTCATCGCCCGCCACGGCCGGCCCAAGGCCCAGGCGCTGATCCGCGAGGGCATGGCCGCGCTGGACTTCGCCACGGGGCTGATCACGCGCGAGGGAATAGACGCCCGCTTCCGCCGCATGGGCCGTTTCCGCGGTGCCGCCACCCCCGCCGACTACGAGATGCTGGCACGCGAGGCGGAGCTGCTCGCGCGCGAGGTGGGCCTTCCCGTCGAGGTGGTGCCGCGCGCCGAACAGCACCGCGAAATCGCCTCCGACCTCTACCATGGCGGGCTGCTCTTCCCCTCGCATGGCGGGCTGCACCCGGCGCTGTTCCACCAGGGGCTGCTGGCCGTGGTACGGGCGGCGGGCGCGCGGGTGGTGGGGCATACGCCCGCCCTTTCCATCATGCGGGAGGGCGCGGGCCATCTGGTCCGCACGCCGCGCGGCGCGGTGCGCGCGGGGGCGGTGCTGGTCGCGACCAATGGCTATTCCGGCGCGCGGCCCGCGCCCGCGGTCGCACGGCGCGTGGTGGCCCTGCCCTCCTTCCTGATCGCCACCGAAAGGCTGGGCGCCAATCGCGTGGGCGCGCTCATCCCGAACGGGCGCATGCTGGTGGAGACGGCGTCCTCGCACCTCTACTTCCGCCCCTCGCCGGATGGCGAGCGCATCATCCTGGGCGGCCGCGCGGCGCTGCACCCCATCCCGCTGCGCGAGGCGGCGGCGCGGCTGGGCGGGCATCTCCAGCGCGTCTTCCCGGGCCTTGGCGCGCTGCGGCTCGATCATGTCTGGACGGGCAACGTCGCCATGACGCGCAGTGACCTGCCGGGCATCGGCCAGGATGGCGAAGGGGTCTGGTATGCCGTGGGCTGCAATGGCTCCGGCGTCGCGCTGATGCCCTATCTGGGCCACAAGGCGGCGCTGCAAATGCTGGGTGAGGCCGAGGGCGCCACCGCCTTCGACGACGTGCCCACCGGCAGCACGCCCTTCCTCTTCGCCCGGCCCCTGCTGCGCCGCGCGCTCAGCGCCTGGTGGCAGGCGCGCGATAGGCTGGGGCGGTGAGCATGGAAAGCTTCGACGCGGTGGTGCTGGGCGGCGGCGCGGTGGGCTGCGCCACCTTGTTCCACCTGGCGCGCCTCGGCTGCCGGCGTGTGCTGCTGCTGGAGCGGGGCGACATCGCGGGCGGCACCACGGCGCAATCCTCCGGCATTCTTCGCACCTACTATTCGGTGCGGCCCAATGTGGCGGTGGCGCGGGCGGCGCTGGCCATGTTCCAGGATTTCCCGGCCCTGCTGGAGGATGAGGAGGCCGATTGCGGCCTGGTCCGCACCGGCTACCTGGCCGTGGCGCCAGAGGGCAGGGCGGCGGAAGCCCTGGGCCGGACCATCGCGGCGCAACAGGAGCTGGGCATCGCGGCGCGGCTGGTGGACCATGCCGAGGCGCGTTCCATCCACCCCTGGCTCGACCTCTCGGACATCGCGCTCTGCGGATACGAGGAAGAGGCGGGCTTCGCCGACCCCTACATGACCGCCCAGGCCTTCGCCCGCGCCGCCCGCCGCCAGGGCGCCGTGATCCGCCAGGGCACGCCGGTGCTCGGCCTGCTGCGCGAGGGCGGACGGGTGCGCGGCGTCCGCACCGCGGCGGGCGACATCGCCGCCGGCGTCGTCATCAGCACGCTGAATGTCTGGAGCCCACTGCTGCGCGGCTGGGCGGAGGCGGAAATTCCCTGCCACGCCTCCCGCCATCTGGTGGCCAGCTTCGCGGCCGATGCGCCCTATACGAGGGCGCTGCCGGTGCTGAAGGATTTCGCCTCTCCGCTGATGCTCTACTGCCGCCCCCATGCGGGCGCGGAAATCCTGGTGGGTGCGGGCGATGCCGGCGACGAGGTGGCCGACCCTGATGGCGGCACCGGCGACATCCCGATGGATTGGGTGGCGGAGGTGGGCGCGCAGCTCGCCCACCGCATGCCGCGCTTCGCGGAGCATGGGCGCTTCGTGCGCGCCTGGGCCGGGCTCTACGACACCACGCCCGATTGGAACCCGGTGCTGGGGCCCCTGCCCGGCATCGAGGGGCTGCTGGTGGCTTTCGGCTTCAGCGGGCACGGGTTCAAGCTCTCGCCCATGGTGGGGCGGATGCTGGCCCAGGCGGCGCTGGGCCTGCCGCCCGACCTGCCGTTGGACCCCTATCGCGCCACGCGCTTCGCCGAGGGTGCGGCGCTGTTGGGCGCCTTCGGCAGCGGCGCGGTGTCCTAGCGCGGGTTAAAGCCCCAGCCGGTCCAGCACGCGCCCCTGCCAGACCCGCGCCGCCACGCCCAGCTTCCAGAAACCGTGGAAGGGCATGGGGCGGATGTCGGTGATGGGCATGTCCACCTCCTCCCCTTTCAGCCGCCGCGCGATCTGCGCGCCCATGGCCGTCGCCATCGCCACGCCGCGGCCATTGTAGCCGAGGGCCGCGATCAGCCCCGGCGCGGGCTCGTGCAGGTGGGGGTAGTGGTCCGCGGTGATGGCGAGTTGCCCGTTCCAGCCATGGGTCCATTCCACGCCACGCAGCACGGGCCAGAGCTTCTGCGCGTAATCCGCCAGGTAGCGGATGGAATCCGGCCCCGGCAGCGGCCGCTGCGGCCCTCGCCCGCCGATGACCAGGCGGTTCTGCCGGTCCATGCGGTAATAGGTGGTGATGCGCCCGGCCTCATAGAGGGAGGCCCGCCGCGGCATGATGCCGCGCGCCACCTCCTCGGGCAGCGGCGCCGTGGCGAGGATGGAGCTGAACACCGGCACCACGCTGCGCCGCAGCCCGGGCCAGAGGTCATCGGTGTAGCCATTGGTGGCCAGTACCACCTGCGCGGCCCGCACCGCGCCTTGCGGCGTCTCGACGCGCCAGCCCTCGCCGGCGCGTGAGAGCTTCGTGGCCGGGCTGCCGCCATGCACCCGCGCCCCCTGCCCCATCGCCGCCCGCGCCAGGCCGCGCGCATAGGAGAGCGGCTGCACGTCGCCGCCGCGCGCATCCAGCATGGCGGCGGTGTAGCGCGCCGTGCCGGTCAACGCCGCCGTTTCCGCCGCGTCCAGGAAGGTCACGGGCCAGCCGCGGCGGGCGGCCTGCTCGGCGCTGTGCCGCACCTCCTCGGCCGCGCGGGCGCCGATGGCCGCGCGCAGCGTGCCCTCCTGCCGCGCCTCGCACGGAATCTGGTGGCGGCGGACCAGGGCAAACAGCGCATCGGGCGCGCCATAGGACAGCGCCAGCATCCGCCCGCCGAGATCGGGGCCGAAATCGCGCTCCACCACATCGGGATCATGCTTCAGGCCGGGGTTCACCTGGCCGCCATTGCGGCCGGAGGCACCCCAGCCCGGCTCCTGCGCCTCCAGCACGATGACGGAGGCGCCCGCCTCGGCCAGGTGCAGCGCGGCGGAGAGGCCGGTGAAACCGCCGCCAATGACGCAGACATCCGCCTGGGCCTCACCCTCCAGCGGCGGCGTATCCGGCGCCGCGACGGCGGTGTCGGCATAGAGGCTGGGCGGCAGCGGGCGCCGGGTGTGCGGGGGCAAGGGCGGTCTCCGGACCAGGTGGGCAGGCTGGTCGCGCAGGCTTGCCCCCGCCTCGGGCCCTGTCAACGCGGCGGTGAGCGCGCCGTCACTCGATGCGGATGTTCGCCTGCCGGATCACGTCGCTGAACACCTCGCGCTGGGCGCGCAGATTGTCGGCGAAGGCCTCGGTGTCACGATAGGTGGGCTCCACGCCGGCGGCCGCCATGCGCTGCAGCAGCGTCTCGTTGCGCATGACCTCGCGCATCGCGTCCGCCAAGCGCGTGACGATGGGCGCGGGCGTGCGCGCGGGCACCATGAGGCCGAGCCAGGCGCCAAGGTCGAAACCCTCCAGCCCCGCCACGCGCGAGAGCGGCGGCACGTCGGGCGCGAGGGTGCTGCCATTGAGCAGCGAGATGCCCAGCGCGCGGAGGTTGGCCGAGCGGATCACCGGCTGCGTGGCGGCCAGCGTCTCGACCACATAATCCACATGCCCGCCCGCCACCGCGGCCACGCCGGCCGCGCTGCCGGTGAAGGGCACATGCGTGACCTCGAAGCCGAGGCGGCGGTTGATGGCCTCGGACACCAGATGCGCCGTGGCGCCCGCCCCGGAGGAGGCGAAGGTGTAGCGCCCGGGCGCCGCCCGCACCGCCGCGATGAATTCCTGCATGTTCGTCGCCGGGAAGCCCGGCCGCGTCACCAGCAGGTAGGGCGAATTGCCCGCCATGGCGACGGGTGCGAGGTCACGCTCCACGTCGAAGGGCAGTCGCCGCAGCAGGGGCGCCACGCTGACCGGACCGGAGGAGGCCGCCAGCAGCGTGTGCCCATCGGGCGCCGCCTTGGCCACGTTGTCGGTGCCGATGGTGCCGCCCGCGCCGGCGCGGTTGTCGGGCACCACGGGCTGGCCGAGCAGCGGCGTCAGCCCCTCCGCGATCAGCCGGCCGATGATGTCGGTGGCCTGGCCCGCCGGCCAGGGGATGATGAGGCGGATGGGCCGGGCGGGAAAGCTCTGCGCCACGGCCAGGCCCGGGGTGGCCAGGGCGAGGGGGGCCAGCGCGGCCCCGCGCAGCAAGGTCCTGCGTTCCATGAACGTCTCCTCCATGCGCCACGCCTGCATGGGCGGGCGTCCTGCGCGCCGTGGTTCCGGCGCCGGGCAAAGTCTAGGCGGAGGAGCACGCCCTTCGAAAGGGGCGCGCGGTTGACGGGGGGCGGGGCCGGGGGGAAGCTTCGGGCAAGACTTCCGGGGAAACGGTCCGCGTCGCATGACGGAACCACGCGCAACAGGCGCGGCCTTGCCATTGGCGGGGCTTTGCGTCTTCGAGTTCGGCCACAGCGTCGCCGCCCCCTTCGCCGGCCAGATCCTGGGCGACATGGGCGCCGAGGTCATCAAGGTGGAGAAGCCGGCGGGCGATGACGCCCGCCGCTGGGGCCCGCCCTTCCAGGAGGGCGAGAGCGCCATCTTCCAGACGCTGAACCGGGGCAAGCGTTCGCTCTGCCTTGACCTGCGCGACGCGGGTGCGATGGCGCGCCTCAAGGCGCTGGTGCTGGAACGTGGCGACGTGGTGCTGCAGAACATGCGCCCGGGCCAGGCGGAATCCCTGGGGCTGGGCGATGCGGCGCTGCTGGCCATGAAGCCCTCGCTCGTCTGCTGCAATCTCGGCGCCTTCGGCCGCGTGGGGCCGCTCGCGCAGGCGCCGGGCTATGATCCGCTGATGCAGGCCTTTGGCGGCTTGATGAGCGTAACGGGCGAGGCCGGGCGGCCCGCCGTGCGCGTGGGCGTCTCCATGGTGGACATGGGCACGGGCATGTGGGCCGTGATCGGCATCCTGGCCGCGCTTCAGCGCCGCGCCGCCACCGGGAAGGGCGGCGTGGTGGACGTGTCGCTCTTCGAAACGGCAGCGGCCTGGATGAGCGTGCCGGTCGCGCAATTTCTCGCCTCGGGCGAGGCGCCGGAGCGCCAGGGCTCGGGCGCGCAGGGCATCGTCCCCTACCGCGCCTATCGCACCGCCGATGGCGAACTGGTGGTGGCCGCCGGCAATGACGCGCTGTTCCGCGCGCTGGCCCGGGTGCTGGAACGGCCCGAATGGCTGGAGGATGCGCGCTTCGCCACCAACCCCGACCGCGTGGCACACCAGGCGGTGCTCTACCCGCTGATCGAGGCCGAGATGGCCCGTCGCCCCACCGCCGATTGGGTGGCGCGGCTGGACGCGGCCGGCATTCCCTGCGCGCCGGTGCAGGATGTGGGACAGATGCTGGACCACCCGCAGACCCGGGCACTCGGCCTGTTGCAGAACCTGCCCGGCACGGGCGTCCACGCCATCGGCCTGCCCGTGGCCTTCGACGGCGCGCGCCCCGCCCCGCGCGGCCCCGTCCCCGCGCGCGGCGCCGACAACGCCCTGCTGGACGACACCCCCAAGGGAGCTCCCGCATGACCGGACTGACCCAGGCCATCGGCGCCTATGCCGCCAGCGCGCCCCAGGCGCCGCCCGCCGACCTGCTGCCTTTGCTGCGCGCGGCCTTCATCGACACGCTGGGCACCATGGTCGCGGGGCGCGAGGAACCCGCCGTGGCGCTGCTGCGCGCCCATCTGGCCGAGCGCGGCTCCACCGCCGCCGAGGCCTCCGTGCTGCTGGGGGCGGAACGCGCCCATGCGGCCGATGCGGCGCTGGTGAACGGCACGGCGGCGCACGCGCTGGACTATGACGACGTGGCGCTGGGTGGGCACCCGTCCACCGTGCTGGTGCCGGCCATCCTGGCCGAGGCCGAGCGCATCAGTGCTTCCGGCGCGCGCGCCATGGCCGCCTATCTGGTGGGCTATGAGGTCTGGGCCGAACTCATCGCGCGCGAGCCGGACCGGCTGCACGAGAAGGGCTGGCATCCCACCGCCGTCTTCGGGACGGTGGGCGCCGCCGCCGCGCTGGCCGCGCTGCACGGGCTGGACGCGGCGCGGGCCACGCAGGCCGTGGCGCTGGCGGGCAGCCTGGCGGGCGGGCTCGTGGCCAATTTCGGCAGCATGACCAAGCCGCTCCATGCGGGCCGCGCGGCGGCCTCGGCGGTGGAGGCGGTGCGGCTGGCGGCGCGGGGCTTCACCGCCTCGTCCGACGCCATGGAGCATCATGCGGGCTTCCTCGCCGCGCTCTCGCCCAAGGGGCGCGCGGACCGCGACGCGCCGGTCAAGCTGGGCGAGACACTGCGCATCCGCGAGACCGGGCTGAACGTGAAGCGTTACCCCATGTGCTACGCCACCCACCGCACGATTGATGGCGTGCTGGAGCTGGTGGCGCGGCATGATTTGCGCGCGGCGGATGTGGCGGCGGTCGAGGCCCATATCGGCGTGACCCAGGCTTCCATGCTGCGCAACCACGCGCCGCGCACGGGGCTGGAGGCGAAGTTCAGCCTGGAATTCGCCGTGGCCTCGGCGGTCGTGGCGCGCCGCGTGGGCCTCGCGGAACTGACGGATGGCTTCGTGGCCCGGCCGGAGGTGCGCGCCCTCTTTCCCAAGCTGCGGATCACGACGCGCGACACGCGCTGCCCGTTGGAACCCGCCTTCGCCGAGACGGACCGCGTGGTGGTCCACACGACGCGCGGCGATGTGCTGGACAGCGGCGAAATCCGCTTCCCGCGCGGCGCCGCGCAGAACCCCATGGAGGAAGCCGAATTGCACGCGAAATTCGCCGATTGCACCCGCGGCTGGAATGGCGGCGGCGCGCTGCTGGACCAACTTTCCCGGCTGGAGACCCTGCCCGCCTTGGCCGCGCTGGGCGGAGGCCGCGCATGAGTGCCGATGATTTCGCCGCGCGCGTGGCGCGGGTGCGCGAGGAATGGCTCGGCCGCAGCTGGACCATCGAGGATGACGTCACACCCGCCGTGATGCGCCGCATCGCCGCCATGCTGGACATGGACCCGAGCGCCTTCCCGAGCGGGGCCGAGGTGCCGGCGCATTGGTTCAGCCTCTTCTGCGCCGAGAGCGCGCGGCAGGGCGAGATCGGCGCCGATGGCCACCCTGAGCCTGGCGTGGTGCTGCCGCCCATCCCCCTGCCCCGCCGCATGGGCGCGGGGCGGCGCGTGCAGCTGCAGGGCGGCTTCCGCGTGGGCGAGGTGCTGACCAAGCGCGCCGAGGTGGCCGTGATCGAGCCCAAGCAGGCGCGCACCGGCACCATCTGCGTGCTGACCATGCGCCACACCTTCACCGTGGGCGACCGTCCGGTGGCGGTGGACGAGTTCGACGCGCTCTACCGCGAGGCGGTGGCGCCCGGCGCGGCCTCGCCCGTCAATGCCGGCCAGCCCGCGCCGACCGACGCCGCCTGGAGCCAGGTGCAGCACCTGCCGAGCACGCTGGTGTTCCGCTATTCCGCCATCACCTGGAACGCGCACCGCATCCATTACGACGCGGATTATGCGCGCGAGGTCGAGGGCTATCCCGCCCTGGTGCAAAATGGCGGGCTGACCATGCAGCTGCTGCTGGACGCCGCCATGGCGCGGACGGGCGGGCGGCGGCTCGCTTCCTTCACCGCGCGGCTGACGCGGCCCATCTCGGTGGGCGACACGGTGACGCTCGCGGGTGGCGCGGTGGCGGGCGATGCCATGTCGGCCTGGGTGGCCGATGCCGGGGGCGCCCTCTGCGCGCAGATGGAACTGCACTTCGCATGAGCGGGCCGCTCGACGGCGTGCGGGTGGTGGACCTGACCACCGTGGTCGTCGGGCCCATCGCCACGCGGACGCTCGCCGATCAGGGCGCCGAGGTGATCAAGGTGGAGGCGCCGGGCGGCGACATCCTGCGCTACCTCGCCGCCGGCAGCCGCTCACCGGCCATGAGCGGCAAGTTCATCAACTTCAACCGCAACAAGCGCAGCATCGGCCTCGACATCAAACAGCCCGAGGGCGCGGCGGCGCTGCGCGCGCTGCTGGCGCGGGCGGATGTCTTCGTGACCAATGTGCGCCCGGCGGGGCTGGAGCGCGCGGGGCTGGACCACGCCACGCTCTCGGCGCTGAACCCGCGGCTGATCCATTGCTCCATCCAGGCCTTCGGCCGCGGCGGGCCCTATTTCAACCGGCCGGCCTATGACCCCGTGATCCAGTCGCTCTCCGGTGTGGCGGGCGCCTTCGAGCGTTCCACGGGCGAGCCGCGCTTCGTGCCCATGGTGATGACCGACCACATCGCGGGCCTGATCGCGGCGCAATGCATCGGCTTCGCGCTGTATCGGCGCGAGCGCACGGGCGTGGGCGAGGCCGTCGAGGTGCCCATGTTCGAGAACATGGCGAGCTTCGTCGCCAGCGAGCATCTGGGCGCGGCGACCTTCGAACCGCCCCTCGGCCCCGCCGGCGATGAGCGGCTGCTCAGCCCCTATTACCGCCCGCTGCCGACGAAGGACGGCTTCATCACCGCCCACCCGAACGACAACCGCCAGGCCTTCGCCTTCTTCGCCGCCATCGGGAAACCGGAGCTTCGGGACGACTCGCGCTTCAACACGCCCAAGGCGCGCAGCGAGAACGCCGCCGCCTTCTTCGAACTGCGCGCGGCGGCGCTGCGCGAGAAGACCACGGCGGAATGGCTGGATATCCTCGCCGCCGCCGACGTGCCCGCCGCGCGCTACAACCGCATCGAGGATTTGCTCGACGACCCGCACCTGTCGGAAGTCGGCTTCTGGGAAGAGGACGACCACCCGACCGAAGGCCGTATCCGCCGCACCCGCATTGCCAACCGCTTCAGCGGCGGCATGCGCGAGGAGACCATCCCCGCCCCGCGCCTCGGCCGCGACACGGCCGAGATCCTGCGCGAACTGGGCCATGACGAGGAGAGCATCGCCACCATGATGAAGACCGGCGCCGCCTTCAGCGAGGAGGCGTGATGCCCGCCCCCAACTGGCGTTCCCTTCTGTTCGTGCCCGTCACGGCGGAGAAATTCGTGGCGCGCGCCCACACGCGCGGCGCGGATGTGATCATCCTCGATCTCGAGGACAGCATCCCGCCCAACGGCAAGGAGGCAGCCCGCGCCGCCCTGCCGGCCGCCGCGCGCCAGGTGCGCGGCGGCGGCGTCGAGGTCTGCGTGCGGATCAATCGCCCGCTGGAACTGGCCATCCCCGACATCCAGGCCGCCGTGATGCCCGAGGTCACGGCACTGATGCTGCCCAAGGCCATGGGCCCCGAGCATGTCCGGCTGCTGGAAGAGGTGGTGGCGGCGCGCGAGGCCGCGCTGGGAATGCCGGACGGCCACACCCGCCTCATCCCGGTGGTGGAGACGGCGGAATCCCTTCCCCTGCTGCCCGAGATCGCGCGCGCCAGCCCGCGCGTGGCGGCCATCGGCGTCGGCGCCGAGGATCTCTGCACCGAGCTGGAGGCCGAGCCGGGCGCCGATGCGCTCTACGCCTTCGGCATGCAGGTGGTGGCGGCGGCGCGGGCGGCGGGGGTGCTGCCCATGGGCTCGGTCGGCGCCTTCGCGGATTTCTCGGATTTGGAGGCCTATCGCGCCTCGCTGCGGCGGTCGCGCCGGCTGGGTTTCGGCTGCGCGGCCTGCATCCACCCCTCGCAGGTGGCGCCGATCAATGAGGAATACGGCCCCTCGCCGGCCGAGGTGGAACGCGCGCGGCGCCTGATCGCCGCCTTCGACACCGCGATCGCGGAAGGCAAGGGCGCCGTGGCCTTCGAGGGGCAGATGATCGACCTGCCGGTGGTGGACCGCGCGCGGAAGGTGCTGGCGCGCGCGCGATAACCTGTCCCCGTCACTTCCGGCGCCGGCCCGGATGGTGCAAGCGTCGGCGCACCATGCGTCATCCGCCATCCGCCCCGGTCCTTGCGGGATGATCGGCCTTGTTCTCGTCGCCCTGGGCGGTGCCCTCGGGGCCTGCGCGCGTTTCTGGCTCTCCGGCGTCATCGCCCGCCGCCTGGGCGAGAGGTTTCCCTGGGGCACGCTGGTGGTGAATGTCAGCGGCGCGGCGATGATCGGGCTGCTGGCCGCGGCCTTCCTGCACGCGGAGGGTGTGGCCGAGGGCTGGCGCGAGACCTGGCTGCTGCTCGTGATCGGCATCCTGGGCAGTTACACCACCGTCTCCTCCTTCAGCCTGCAGACGCTGGCCCTGCTGCACGCCGGCGAGGGCGGGCGGGCGGCGTGGAACGTCATGGGCTCGCTCGGCCTGTGCTTGGCGGCGGCCCTGGCCGGTCACCGGGCCGGGCTGCTTCTGTCCGGGGGCTGAACGGATGGCACCGGGGCCCCGTCTCTATCTCGCCATCGCGCTCGGCGGCGCGCTGGGTTCGGTGGCGCGCCATCTCTGCGCCCTGGCCGGGATCGCGCTGCTGGGGCCGGCCTTTCCCTTCGCCACGCTGGGGGTGAACGTGGCGGGCTCCTTCCTGATCGGCCTCTACGCCGCGCTGACCGGGCCCGATGGCCGCCTCTTCGCGACACCCGCCATGCGCCACGGCGTGATGGCGGGGTTCTGCGGCGGCTTCACCACCTTCTCGGTCTTCAGCCTGGAGAGCATCCGGCTGCTCGAAGCCGGGCAATGGGCGCTCGCCCTGGGCTATGTGGCGGTCTCCGCCGCGACATGGCTGGCCGGCGCCTGGCTCGGAGACCGCCTGGGCCAGCGCATGAACGGCCGCCCAACAGGTTGATCAGGGGCGCGAACACCGCCCCCGCCCACGGACAATGGCGCCTTACGTCGGCTGCACACCCGCCGCCCTGAGCAGGCGCGTGTAGTTCTCGATACCGGACTGCACCAGGGCCATCACCTGCGCGCTGGTCTCATAGCCGGGGCGGGCCGCGACGCCCGTCATCTCGTTCACCCGCTCGGCGCTGCGATGGATGGCCTGGCGGAAGGCCTCGCTCAGTGCGGCCAGCGCCGCGGGGGGCGTGCGCTTCGGCGCCAGGATGGGGAAGAACTCCTCATGGATCACGCCGGGCATGCCCGCCTGCGGGGCGCTAGGCACGTCCGGCAGGGCGGGGCTGCGTTCCTCCGCCAGCACCGCCAGGGCGCGCAGGGCGCCGCCGCGCACCTGGGCGATGGCGGAGGCCATGGTCGGCGTGCCGAAATGCGCCTCGCCCGAGACCAGCGCCGCGATGCCGGGGCCGCCGCCGCGGTAATGCACCGTCTCGGCCTGCACGTTCATCCGCGCCATCAGCACCAGGCCGCCGATATGCGGGCCGCTGCCGGGCCCGGCCGAGGCGTAGTTCAGCCGGCCGGGATTGGCGCGCAGAAGGGCCAGGAACTCCTCGGCCGTGCGCGCCTGCACGGCGGCATTCACCACGAGCAGATGCGGCGAGAAGCCGGCCACCGCCACCCCCTCGAAATCGCCCATGGTGTCATAGGGCAGGTTGGCGACGACGGCCGGCAGGGTGGCGAGGGAGCTGTTGATCAGCACCGTATGCCCATCGGCCGGCGCACGCGCCGCCGCCTCGGTGCCGATGACGCTGCCCGCGCCGGCGCGGTTCTCGATGAGGACGGGCTGGCCCAGGATCTGGCTGGCGGGCTCGGCGATGATGCGGGCCAGGATGTCGTTGGACCCGCCAGGTGCCGCGGGCACGATGAGGCGCACGGGCCGCGCCGGCCGCCAGCCGGAACTTCCCTGCGCCCGCACGAGGCCGGGCGCCGAAAGGCCCGCGAGGCCGAGGGCAAGGGTGGAGCGACGATGGAACTTCATGGACGTTTCCCCAGTCATGGCTTCGGCGTGATCGCCGTGCCTTGGTCTTGAACCGGATGCCGGCCCTGGGGCGTGATCACCATTCGCCGATCACGCCCCAGGCTTTGCCGAGCGGCTGATTCACGCCTCCGGCGATTCCGCCGCAGACGATCAGACGCCAGATGGGGCGAGGAAAGCCTCGGCCGACAATTCCTTGTTGGCCGTCACGTTCGCGCGAAGTCGGCGCTGGATCAAGCGCGGCACGCCGGGGTTCATGCCCGCCGGGTGCGACGCCGGGTCCGGGGTCCGCCAAGGCCCCGGGGCTTCATGGGGGGGCGAGGCCTCACGGCCTCACCGCATGGCGGGACCAGGCATGAGGCCGCGCGGCACCGCCACCTCGCCCTGCATCAGCCGGCGCGCGGTGCGGAACACCACGGCGCTTTCGGCATGCGGCGCGCCATCGGCGCCGACGCGCAGTTCCGCCCCCACGCTGACGAGACCCGAGGGGTGGGCCACCCGCACCTCCTCCGCCTGCAAGGTGCCCGGGCGGGCCAGCAGCGCCGCCACCGTGCCCGGTACGCGGCAGGCGATGCCGAGTGCGAGCCCTCCCGTCATCGGCACGGCGCGGTGCACGCGCTCCATGGAGAGCATCCGCACCGCGATGTCCTGCGCCTCGGCCGCGATGGTGCTGCCATCCAGCGCGCGCGCGGCCACGGGCGAAGCGAGCAGCGCGATGCGGGGCGCGGCGAGGGGGACGGCATCGGGCGTGGCCGCGAGGCCCATCCGGACCCCGCCCGCGCGCCGCAGCCGGTCGAGCAGCGCCATCAAACCGGGCTTCGCCTCGATCTCGTCCGGCGTCTCGGCGCCGGTCAGGCCGAGATCCTCCGCCGGCACGAACATGGCGGGGCTGGCGGCGTCAATCAGGCTGGCGCGGACGGGGGGCGCGCCCTCCACCTCGATCATGTCCAGCGCCGCGCCGCTCGGCAGCAGGCCGCTTCCGCGCGTGCCGCCGGGGTTCAGGAAATCGAGCCGCACCCTGGCACCGGTGCCCGAGACGCCCGCGATGGCGTAGTCGCCCTGCGTCACCGCGCGGCCGCCCCGCACCGGGAAGCGCGCATGGATGATGCGGCGCGTGTTGACCTGGTGGATGCGGACCAGCGCCTCGGGTCCGTCCTCCACGCGCACCAGCCCCTCATCCACCGCGAAGGGGCCGACGGCCGAGGAGAGGTTGCCGCAATTGGCCGACCAATCCACCTCCGGCCGGTCCACCGCCACCTGGGCGAAGGTGTAGTCCACATCGGCTTCCGGGTGCGTGGGCGGGCCGATCACCACCGCCTTGGACAGGGAGGAGATGCCGCCCCCATCCCGTTGATCTGCCGCCCATAGGGGTCGGGGCTGCCCAGCACGGCCAGCAGGATGGGGTCGAGCACCGCGCGGTCGGCCGGCAGGTCGGCCGCGTGGAAGAAGACGCCCTTGCTGGAGCCGCCCCGCATGAAGACGGCGCGGAGGAAATCCTGGCTCATGCGGCCTCCCGCACCAGGGAGGCGCGCAGCACGCGGGGCAGGATGCCGCCGGCGCGGAAGCATTCGGCCTCGAAGGGGGTGTCCAGGCGGCAGCGCAGGATCAGTTCCTCCACGCGCCCATCGGCCCGGTGCAGGCGCGCGGGCAGGCCGGCGCCGGGCTCGGGCGCGGGGTGGATGCCCGCGATGTCCCAGCGCTCGGTCCCGTCCAGGCCCAGCGTCTCCACCGTGACCCCCGCGGGCAGTTCCAGCGGCAGCACGCCCATATAGACCAGGTTCGCGCGGTGGATGCGCTCGAAGCCGTTGGCGATCACGGCGCGCACCCCCAGCAGCAGCGTGCCCTTGGCCGCCCAGTCGCGCGAGGAGCCCGCGCCGTAGTCCTGGCCGGCCACCACCACCAGCGGCACGCCCTCGGCGGCATAGCGTTCGGCGGCCTCATGGACGGGCAGGATTTCGCCGGAGGGTTCATGCCGCGTCCAGCCGCCCGCGCGCCCGCCCGCCAGCCGGTTCTGGATGCGGATGTTGGCGAAGGTGCCGCGGATCATCACCTCGTGCTTCACGCGGCGCGCGGCGAAGGAGTTGAACTCGGCGGGCGGCACGCCCAGCGACATCAGATACTGCCCCGCCGCCGAACCGGGCGTGATGATGCCCACCGGCGAGATGTGGTCGGTCGTGATGGAATCCCCCAGCAGCGCCAGGGCCCGCGCACCGGTGATGTCGGGGATGGCCGCCGCCTCGCGCGGGACCTCGCGCAGGAAGGGCGGTTCGTTGAGGTAGAGGCTCTCGCCCTCCCAGGGGAAGGTGTCGCCCTGGGGGCTGGGCAGTGCCTCCCAGCGGGCATCGCCCTGGAAGACGGTGGCGTAGCGATTGGTGAAGCGGGGCGCGTTCAGCGCCACGGCGGCGGCCTGAGCGATCTCCTCGGGGCTCGGCCAGATATCGGCGAGGAAGACGGGCTTGCCGTCCCGGTCGGTGCCCAGCGCCTCGCGCGTCATGTCGATCCGCACCGTGCCGGCCAGCGCATGGGCCACGACCAGGGGCGGGCTCATGATGTAGTTCGCCTTCGCCTGGGTGTGGATGCGGCCTTCGAAGTTGCGGTTGCCGGACAGCACGGCGACGGCGGTGGTCTGCCCGGCCTCGATGGCGGCCTCGGTCTCGGGCGGCAGGGGGCCGGAATTGCCCATGCAGGTGGTGCAGCCGAAGCCGATCAGGTGGAAGCCCAGCGCGTCCAGCGGCGCCTGCAGCCCCGTGGCCTCCAGGTAATCCGCCACCACGCGCGAGCCGGGGGCAAGCGAGGTCTTCACCCATGGCTTCGCGGTAAGGCCGCGCGCCACCGCCTTGCGCGCCAGCAGCCCCGCCGCGAGCATGTTCTGCGCGTTGGAGGTGTTGGTGCAGGAGGTGATGGCCGCGATCACCACCGCGCCGTCGGAGAGCCGGCCCGCGGCCTCCGGCGCCGGGGGGAAGGCCGCCTCGAAGCTGTCGCGGATGCGGGGCAGCGCCACGCGGTCCTGCGGGCGGCGGGGGCCGGCGGCGCTGGGCTCGACCTCGGAGAGGTCAATCTCCACCACCTCGGCATAGTCGGGCTGGACGCCCGCCGCGTCGTGCCAGAGACCCTGCATGCGGCAATAGCTCTCGACCAGGTGCGCATGGTCGCCGCCGCGGCCGGTCATCTCCAGGAAAGAAATGGTCTGCGCGTCCACCGGGAAGAAGCCCATGGTGGCGCCGTATTCGGGCGCCATGTTGGCGAGCGTCGCCCGGTCGAAGACGTTCAGCGCGGCAAGGCCGGGGCCGAAGAACTCCACATAGGTCGCGACCACACCCACGGCGCGCAGCTTCTGCGTCACCATCAGCACGGCGTCGGTCGCGGTGACGCCGCGGGGCAGCGCGCCCGTGAGGCGGCAGCCCACCACGCGCGGCAGGACGATGCCGATGGGTTGGCCCAGGATGGCGGCCGCCGCCTCGATGCCGCCCACCCCCAGCCGAAGACGCCGATCGCGTTGATCATGGGCGTGTGGCTGTCGGTGCCCAGCAGCGTCTCCGGGAAGGCCCAGCGCTGGTTGCCGCGCGTCTCGGTCCAGACGCAGCGGGCGAAGCTTTCGAGGTTCACCTGGTGCAGGATGCCGTTGCCCGGCGGCACCACGCGGAAATTGTCGAACGCGCCCTGGCACCAGCGCAGGAAGCGGTAGCGCTCCGCGTTGCGTTCATATTCCAGGTCGAGGTTGCGCTGCGCCGCATCCGGGCTGCCGGCGTGGTCCACCATGATGGAATGGTCCACCACCATGTCCGCCGGCACGCGCGGGTTGATGCGGCGGGGGTCACCGCCGGCGCGCACCACCGCGTCGCGCAGCGCGGCGAGGTCGGCCATGGCGGGCAGGCCGCCGCTGTCGTTCATCACGACGCGGGTGGGGTGGTAGGGCACCTCCTGCCCCACCGCGCCCGCCTCGCCCCATGTCTTCAGCGCCGCGAGCTGGGGCGCGCCGATGACCAGCCCGTCCTCGTGCCGCAGCACATTTTCCGCCAGCACCTTGAGGCTGCGCGGCAGGCGTGAGAGCGGGCCCGCCCCCGCGGCCTCGGCCGCCTCCAGGCTCATCACCCGCCACACATGCTCGCCGAGCCGGATGTCGCGCCTGGCGCCCAGGCTGTCGCGTTCCGCCGCCATGTTTCTCTCCCCGGTGTTGTTCAGGCGCCGTAGCGCGCGTCGCGCTCGAGCCAGTGATGCGTGCCGATGATGCGCTCGCGTTCGGTGAAGGAGACCATGCGCTCGGCCATGGCCATGCTGGTGCCGTCCCGCGCGATGGCCGCGAGCGTCGCGCGCATGGCGTGGATGGCGGCGCGCTGCAGGTCGGAGGGGATGATGACGATGCCATAGCCCATGCGCGCCAGCTCCTCCGCCGGCACGATGGGCGTCTTGCCGCCATGGAACATGTTCATGAGCTTGGGGCCCGGCACCTCGCGCGCGATGCGCTCGATCTGCTCCAGGCTGGTCGGGGCCTCGACGAAGATCACGTCCGCGCCCGCCTCGCGATAGGCGTGGGCGCGCGCCAGGGCACCGTCCAGCCCCTCCACGGCAATGGCATCGGTGCGCGCGATCAGCACGAAATCGGGGTCGCGCGCCGCGTCGCGGGCGGCGCGCAGCTTGCCCGCCATCTCGGCGATGGAGACCAGCGACTTGTCCTCGTAATGCCCGCAGCGCTTGGGAAACTGCTGGTCCTCGAGATGGATCGCCGCCACGCCCGCGCGCTCGAAGGCCTGCATTGCGCGCTGGGTGTTCAGCGCATTGCCATAGCCGGTATCGGCATCGGCGATGACGGGGATGTCCACCGCGTCGCACATCGCGGCCACGCGCTCCACCACCTGCTCCATGCCGAGCAGGCCGAGGTCGGGCACACCCAGGCTGCGCGCGATGGCGCCGCCGCTGGCGTAGAGGGCGGGGAAGCCGGCCTCCGCCACCAGCCTTGCCGAAAGCCCGTCATAGGCGCCCGGCGCCACGGTGGGCAGGCCCTGGGCCAGGCGGGCGCGCAGCCGCGCCCCGGGTGATGCGGTCATGCCTCTTCCTCCCTCGTGTCATGGGGCCTTCCGGCCAGCAGGCTCGCATGCATGACGGCGCGCGCGGCCGCGATGTGGCGGCGCGTGAGCAGTTCGGCCAGCTCGCCGTCATGGTCGGCAATGGCGTCGGTGATGCGGCGGTGTTCCTCGGCCGCGCGGGCGCCGCGCCCGGCCGCGATGCGCGTGCCGTGGTTCCAGTTGCGGATGAGGCGGTAGAGGTCGCTCTCCAGGATGGCCAGGATGCGCGCGCTGCCGGAAAGCCGCGCCACCTCGGCATGGAAGCGCCGGTTGGTGCCGCGCGGATCCTCCTCCTCCTCGCGCAGGATGGCGCGCAGGCGGGCGATGTCGGCCGGTGTCGCGCGTTCGGCGGCGAGCCGCGCGGCCATGCCCTCCAGCGGTTCCCGCGCGATGAAAAGGTCGAGGATTTCCGCGGCCGAAAGCCGCACCGCCGTCACCCCCGCGCGCGGGCGGCGGCGCACCAGGCCGCGTTCCTCCAATTGCCGCACCGCCTCGCGCAGCGGGCCGCGGCTGATGCCGAGGCGGCGGGAGAGATCGGGCTCGCTCAGCTTGGCGCCGGGGGGGATGTCGCCGCGGATGATGGCCTCCGCCAGGTGGCGATAGGCAAGGTCGGAAAGCGGCGCCCCATCGGCATTTGTCGACAGAATGGGCGGCTCAGGAAAAGGCGGGACATCAGCAGGCTTCACGCCCCCAGTATTCGCGCGCCCCGCATCCAGGTCAACAAGCCACGGACAATGGCTGGTTTGACAGGAATTCCACGTGGCGGTTAGCCTTCCGGCGCAAGAAATGTCCTGGCCGCCGAGAAGGCCAGGATTGTCAACAAACTGGCGACATAGATCGCCGGGAAAGGGAGCCCCCATGGTCCAGCTGCCCCGCCGCAACCTTCTCGCCGCCGGTGGCGGCCTGGCGCTTGCCGGGACGGCCCAGGCGCAGGCCGCCTGGCCCGTCCGTCCCATCACCTTCATCTGCGGCTTCGGTCCCGGCGGCAGCGCGGACCGCACCGCCCGCGGCATCGCGCAGTTCCTGGCGCCGGAGCTGGGCCAGCCCATCACCGTGGTGAACCGGCCGGGTGCCGGCGGGCAGGTGGCGGCGGCCTTCGTGCGCACCCAGCCCGATGACGGCTACACCATGCTGGCCACCGCCATGTCGCCCTACATGCAGACCAGCATCATCCACACCCGCGCGCCCTACACGCTGGACGACTTCGCCTTCGTGAACGCGCAATGGTCGGACTGGGAACTCATCGCCGCCAAGCGCGACATCGGCGTGGACAGCCTGGCGGCGCTGATGGCCTCCATCCGCGACAATCCGGGGCGGCACAGCGTCAGCGTGGTGCCCTCCTCGGGCGGGCAGCTCAATGTCTACATCCTGCTCGATGCCCTGCAGATCCCGGCGCGCAACCTGCGCATCGTCACCTATGACAGCGGGGCGGCGGCGCGCGCGGCGGCGGCGGGCGGACAGGTGGACTTCACCATCCTGGGCGGTGACGGCAGCGCCGGCATCCGCGAACTGGTGCGGCCGCTCGCCGTCATCCATGACCGCCGCGTGGAGGGCTGGGAGGACGTGCCCACGGTGAACGAGGCGCTGCGCCCGTTGAACGTGGAGGTGCCCATCCTCTCCGGCTCCATCCGCGGCCTCGCCACGCGCGCCAGCTTCCGCACCAGCCACCCCGACCGCTGGCAGAAGCTCGTCAGCGCCTACGAGGCCGCGCTGGCCAAGCCCGAGGCCCAGGCGCATTTCCGCACCAACCGCATCGGCGCCGATTGGGTGGGGCCGGAGCGCACCACGCAGATCATGCGCCAGACCTTCGAGATCATCGAGCGCTACAAGGATGTGGGGCGCTGAACGCCATGGCGGAGGGAGCGGGGCGCCGAGGGCTGGACTGGGGCCATCTGGCCCTGGTCGTGCTCATCGCGGGCGTGGTGGGCCTTTATCTGCATGACGCCATCCAGGCCTCGCCCACCACTGACAACCTCATCCTGATCCTGCCCGCCGCGCTGCTGGCGCTCGGGCTCTGCGCGCTGATCGCCATCGGCATCCTGCGCGGGCGGGCGGCGCGGGGGGATGACGCGCCGCTGGGGCGCGCGCCGGCGCTGATGGGGCTCTTCGCCCTCTACATCATCACCTTGCCGGTCGTGGGCTTCGATGTCGGCAGCGCGGTCTTCGTCGCCGCCGCCCTTCTGGTGGAGGGCGAGCGCCGGCCCGTGCAGCTTCTGGTGGTGCCCGCGGTCTTCGCCGTGCTGGCCACGCTCTCCTTCCGGGCCCTGGTGCCCTACCCCATTCCGACGCTGCTGCTGTGATAGACCTCGCCGCCCTCTCGGGCGCCTTCGGGCTGCTCTTCGCCTCCTATAACCCGTGGCTGCTGATGATTCCGGGGCTGGCCATCGGCCTCGTCTTCGGCTGCGTGCCGGGGTTGCAGACCAGCATGGCCATGGCCGTCTTCCTGCCAACGACGCTGTTCATGGACTTCACCTCGGCCATGTTCTTCCTGACGGCCATCTTCACCGGCGGCATGTTCGGCGGCGGCGTCTCGGCCATCATGATGAACATCCCGGGGACCTCCTCCGCCGTCGCCACCGCCTTCGACGGCTTCCCCATGGCGCGCAACGGCCAGCACGGCGAGGCGCTGGGCATCGCGCTCGCGGCCTCGTGCATCGGCACGGCCATCGGCTATGTCGTGCTGCTGGTGCTCATCAAGCCGCTTTCGGGCCTGGTGCTGGCCATGGGCCCCACCGAGATGTTCATGGTGGCGCTGTGGGGGCTGACGCTCATCGCCTCCCTGCGCGGGTCCCAGATGGCGCGCGGCATCCTGGCCGGCGTCTTCGGCCTGCTGCTGGGCACGGTGGGGATGAGTTCCAACGGGGTGCTGCGCGGCACCATGGGCGTGGATTTCCTGATCGACGGCATCGCGGTGGTGCCGGCCATGATCGGCATGTTCGCGGCCTCCGAACTCTTTGCCATGTCGCAGCGCGGCTACCTGGTGCAGGACAGCGGGCAGCGCACGGTGCGGGTCTCGCGCGTGCTGGCGGGCATGGGCATGGCGCTGCGCCGGCCCGTGACGCTGCTGCGCGGCTCCATCCTGGGCGTGGTGGTGGGCGCGGTGCCGGGCATCGGTTCCTCGGTGTCGAACCTCGTCTCCTATGCCGATGCGCGCCGGCGCGACCCCGAGCCCGAGAGCTTCGGCACCGGGAACCCGACGGGCGTGGTGGCGGCGGAATCCGCCAACAGCAGTTCCGAGGGCGGGTCCATGGTCAGCCTCTTCGCGCTGGGCCTTCCGGGGGGTGGCGGCACGGCGGTGCTGCTGGCCGCCTTCGCCATGCACAACGTGACCGGCGGGCCGCGCTTCCTGACCGACAACGCGGACCTCGTCTACACTATTATTCTCGCCAACATCGCGCAGGCGGTGCTGCTGCTGGGGTGGGGCTGGTGCTGTTGCAGGCGCTGACGCTGATCGTGCGCGTGCGGTTGGCACTTCTGGTGCCCTGCGTCTTCGTGCTGGCGGCCTTCGGCAGCTTCGGCCTGACGGGCGACATGCAGGGGCCCTACACGCTGCTGGTGTTTGCCGGCATCGGCTGGCTGTTCAAGCGCTACGATTATTCCATCCCCGCCGCCGTCATCGGCCTGCTGCTGGGCCGCATGACCGAGGGCGAGTTGCTCCGCAGCTACCAGATTACGGGCGGGGACATCTCCATGGTGCTGGACCGGCCCATCACGCTGGTGCTGGCCGCGCTGCTGGTGCTGTCCATCGTGCTGCCGCCGCTGCTGGCGCGGCGGCGTGCCCGCCGGAAGGCCGCCGCATGACCTGGCTGCTGGGGCCGGAGCCCGAGACGCCCGCGGGGCTGCGCATGGCCGAACTCTGGGCGCGGCCCGGCATCCTGCGCATGCCCGGCGCGCCGCACCCCATGGGCGGCATCCTGGCCAAGCGGGCGGGGTTCGAGGCGCTGTACATCTCGGGCGGCGCCACCTCCTCGCTGCTGGGCCTGCCCGATCTCGGCCTGGTGTCGCTGGAGGAACTCTGCTTCTTCACCCGCGCCACGGTGCGCGCCACGGGCCTGCCCGTGCTGGTGGACGCCGATACGGGTTTCGGCCCGCCGCTCAACGTGATGCGCACGGTGCGGGAGCTGGAGGCGGCGGGCGCGGGCGCCGTGCAGATCGAGGACCAGCACCAGCCCAAGAAATGCGGCCACCTGAATGACAAGAAGCTCTGCGCGCCCGAGGAGATGGCCGAGCGCATCGCCGCCGCCCGCCGCGCCCGCCGGCACCTCCGCATCATGGCGCGCACCGACGCCGTGGCGCAGGAGGGGATCGAGGCCGCCATCGCGCGCGCGCAGCTCTATGTCCGCGCGGGGGCCGATGCGATCTTCCCCGAGGCCCTGGCGCGGGAGGAGGATTTCCGCCGCTTCGCCGCCGCGCTCGACGTGCCGCTGCTGGCCAACATGACGGAGTTCGGCCGCACGCCGATGTTCACCGCCGACCAGTTCGAGGCCTGGGGCTTTCGGATCGTGATCTGGCCCGCCACGGCCTTCCGCGCCGAAGCCGCCACGCTGACGGAGGTCTATGCGACGCTGGCGCGTGACGGCTCCATCGCCGCCATGCTGCCGCGGCTGCAGACGCGCGCGCAGCTCTACGAGGTGCTGGGCTATTCCGAGCATGAGGCGCTGGACGGATCGCTGGTGGCGAGCCGGCTGCCGGGGCTGGAATAGGGCTTCTCAATAGGATTTGGGCAGGCCCAGCACGCGCTCGGCGATGTGGCTCAGGATGAGTTCGCGGCTGACGGGGGCGATGCGCGGGATCAGGCTTTCGCGCAGATAGCGCTCCACATGGTATTCCTGGGCATAGCCCATGCCGCCATGGGTCATCACCGCGGTCTCGGCGGCGGAGAAGCCGGCCTCGGCGGCCAGGTATTTCGCGGCGTTGGATTCCGCCCCGCACTCACGCCCCGCATCATAGAGGGCGGCCGCCTTCATCACCATGAGTTCCGCCGCCTCCAGATGCGCCCAGCAGCGCGCCAGCGGGTGCTGGATGCCCTGGTTCTGCCCGATGGCGCGGCCGAAGACGCGGCGGTCCTTCGCATACCGGGTCGCCTTGCCCAGGGCCGCGCGGCCGATGCCCACCGCCTCGGCCGCGATCAGGATGCGCTCGGGGTTCATGCCGTGCAGGATGTAGTGGAAACCCTTGCCTTCCTCGCCGATGCGGTCCGCCTCCGGCACCTCCAGCCCGTCGAAGAAGAGCATGTTCGAATCCACCGCGTGGCGGCCCATCTTCTCGATGAGGCGCACCTCGACGCGCGCGCGGTCGAGGTCGGTGTAGAAGAGGGACAGGCCCTCCGTCTTGCGCCGCACCTGGTCGAGCGGGGTGGTGCGCGCCAGCAGCAGCATCTTGTTGGCCACCTGCGCGGTGCTGATCCACATCTTCTGGCCGCGCACGATGTAGCGGTCGCCCTGGCGTTCGGCGCGCGTCTTGAGCTCGGTGGTGTTGAGGCCGACATCGGGTTCGGTGACGGCGAAGCAGGGCTTGTCCTCGCCCGCGATCAACGGCGGCAGGGCGCGGCGCTTCTGCTCCTCATTGCCGAAGACCACGACGGGGTTGAGGCCAAAGATGTTCATGTGGATGGCGGAGGCGCCGGACATGCAGGCACCGCTTTCGGCCACCGCCTGCATCATCACCGCGGCCTCGCTGATGCCGAGGCCGCCGCCGCCATATTCCTCCGGCATGGCGATGCCGAGCCAGCCACCCTTGGCGATGGCGGCGTGGAATTCATGGGGGAAGCTCGCCTCGCTCTCCTTGCGGAGCCAGTAGTCGTCGCCGAAAGCGGCGCAGAGCTTGAGAACCTGCGCGCGGATCTCGGCCTGCTCGGCCGTCAGTTCGAATGCCATGGAGCGCCCCCGATTTGGGCGAAGCGAGCCAGAAGTGCCGGGGGGTGTCAACGCCTCGAAATCAATGCGTTGAGGTGGCGTCCCCTACGGGATTCGAACCCGTGTTGCCGCCG
Source organism: Roseococcus microcysteis (assembly GCF_014764365.1). Classification (NCBI taxonomy): domain Bacteria; kingdom Pseudomonadati; phylum Pseudomonadota; class Alphaproteobacteria; order Acetobacterales; family Roseomonadaceae; genus Roseococcus; species Roseococcus microcysteis. Next base: position 3,921,539 of record NZ_CP061718.1, on the reverse strand, counting down.
TGAGAGGGCGGTGTCCTAGGCCTCTAGACGAAGGGGACCATGCCTTGGATGCGCCGCTCTTAGCCCCCCCGGCGCGGTTGGGCAAGCCGGGCCTTTGCATGGCGCCCCTCGCGGCACGCATCGGAGCAATACCGGACCTCGTCCCACACCCGCGCCCACTTCTTCCGCCAGGCGAAGGGCCGGCCGCAAGCGGCGCAGGGCTTCTCAGGCAGATGGGGTTTGCGGTGGGTCACGGGCGGGGGCGCACCTCACCCACCACGCGGCCACTGCGCGCATCCAGCAGCAGGATGCGCCTGTCTTCGGCCGGCCCCTCGACCAGGACGGCGAAGCGGTCGCCCGCCCCGCTCACCGACAGGATGCGCGCGCCGGCCGGCAGGTCCAGCGTCGCGGGAGGCAATGCCCCGGTCACCGCCCCGCCCGCCCGCTGGACGATCAGCGCGACCAGCGTCACGGTGCCGGCGACGATCATCACCCCCATCGCCACCACCAGGAATTTGAGCGCCCGCATTGGCCGACCCCTCCGCACCCCATGAATGTCTCGCGGCCGAACCCGACCGCGGCGAACGCGCCGACCGCTTCCTCGCGGCGCGGATAGGCACGCTCTCGCGCTCGCGCGTCAAGGCGCTGATCGAGGAAGGCCAGGCGCGGGAGGGCGGCCAGGTCTTCACCGATCCCGCGCGGCCCATCCGGCCGGGCGTGCTCTACACCCTCACCCCGCCGCCCCCCCTGCCCGCTCGGCCCGTGGCGCAGGACATCCCGCTCGACATCCTGTTCGAGGATTCGCACCTGATCGTGCTGGACAAGCCGGCCGGGCTGGTCGTCCACCCCGCACCAGGCAACCTGGACGGCACGCTGGTCAACGCGCTGCTCGGCCATGCGGGGGAGGAGCTGGAAGGGATCGGCGGCGAGAAGCGGCCGGGCATCGTCCACCGGCTGGACAAGGACACCTCCGGCGTCATGGTCGTGGCCAAGAGCGAGCGCGCCCACCGCGCCCTGTCCGAAGCCTTCGCCGCGCGCGACCTGGACCGGGAGTATCTGGCCCTGGTCTGGGGCGTGCCCAGCCCGGCCGCGGGCGAGGTGGAGGCCGCCATCGGCCGCCACCAGCTCGACCGCAAACGCATGGCGGTGGTGGGGCGCGGGGGTGCCAAATCCGGCAAGGCGGCGCTCACCCGCTACCGGACCGAGCGCGTGTTCCACGGCGGCGTCAGCCTGCTGCGCTGCAAGCTCGCCACCGGGCGGACCCATCAGATCAGGGTCCACCTGGCGCATATTGGCCACCCGCTGGTGGGGGACCCGGTCTATCTGCGCCGCATCCCGGCCGCGAGTCGCGCCCTGCCCGAGGCGGCACGCCAGGCGCTGCTGGCCTTCCCCCGCCAGGCCCTGCACGCGGCCAGCCTCGAATTTCATCATCCGGTTACAAAGGATGTGCTAACTTTCCGCGCTGATCCGCCGAAGGACATGCAGGATCTCATCACCGCGCTCTCGCCATAGCTGCCACGTGGAATTAGGTGGGATGACAGAGTGCCGGGGTTGGTTATCCTTGCGTTTCAGTTGAGACCAGACTAAACGAACGGTAATGTACAGCGTCGGCCGGGTGCCGCGTGACTTCGGTTCGCTGACACCGCCCCCTCCGTGACCGGGGCGGATGCAACCGAAGGGGCCCGGACGCCGTTGCCATGAACGGCCAGGTGCCCGTCGCCGTCACGGGGCGGGTTCTGGCGCAGTCAGGAGTTCGGACCACATGGCGTCACTGAGCATCCCCATGGCCCCGGAAGGCAACCTCTCCCGCTACCTGCAGGAGATCCGGAAGTTTCCGATGCTGGCCCCGGAGGAGGAGCTGAACCTCGCCAAGCGCTGGCGCGACGCGGCCGATGAGGCCGCGGCCCACAAGCTTGTCACCTCGCATTTGCGCCTCGTCGCCAAGATCGCCATGGGCTATCGCGGCTACGGCCTGCCCGTGGGCGAGCTCATCAGCGAGGGCAATGTCGGCATGATGCAGGCGGTGAAGCGGTTCGACCCGGACCGTGGCTTCCGCCTGGCCACCTACGCCATGTGGTGGATCCGCGCCGCCATCCAGGAATACATCCTGCACAGCTGGTCCCTCGTGAAGATGGGCACCACCGCCGCGCAGAAGAAGCTGTTCTTCAACCTCCGCCGCCTCAAGGGGCAGATCGGGGCGCTGGAGGATGGCGACCTGCAGCCCGAGGTCGTGGCCAAGATCGCGAAGACGCTTGCCGTGCCCGAGCAGGACGTGGTCAGCATGAACCGCCGCCTTGCCTCGCCCGACAACAGCCTGAACGCCCCCGTCCGCGCCGACAGCGAGGGCGAGTGGCAGGACTGGCTGGTGGATGACAGCGAGAGCCAGGAGGAGGAACTCGCCGACCGGCAGGACATGTCCAACCGCAAGGACCTGCTGAACGGCGCGCTGCGCACCCTGAACGAGCGTGAGCGCCACATCCTGATCGAGCGTCGCCTGAAGGATGAACCGACCACGCTGGAGGAGCTGTCCCAGCAGTACAACATCAGCCGCGAGCGCGTGCGCCAGATCGAGGTGCGCGCCTTCGAGAAGCTGCAGAAGTCCATGAAGCAGCAGATCACGGAGCGGCGGCTGACGGTGGGCTGACCGCCTTCTGCTGAGCGGCTGATTCACGCCTTCGGTGATTCCACCGAAGGCGATCAGACACTAACCCACCCGCAACAGCCCCGCCCCGTTCCGCCGCAGCCATTCGCTCGCGGCGGCGCGGTGCGGGGTTCTTGATTCCACCAGCGCCCAGAAGCGGGCGGAGTGGTTCATCTCCCGCAGATGCGCCACCTCATGCGCCACCACGTAATCCAGCACCCAATGCGGCGCCATGACCAGGCGCCAGGAGAAGGCCAGCGTCCGGTCCGGCGCGCAGCTGCCCCAGCGGCTTTTCGTGTCCTTCAGGCGGATGGCGCGCGGGGTCACGCCCAGGGCCGCGGCATGCGGGCGCGCGGCCTGCGTGATGCGACGCAGCGCCTCGGCCCGCAGGAAGTCGCGCACGCGGCGGCCCACGAACTCCACCTGGCCCGAGACCACCAGCACGCCCTCTTCCAGCAGCGCCGCCCCGCGGCGCGCGGGGTCGTGGCGGATGAGGTGCTCCACGCCGCCGATGGGCACCATGCCGCCGGGCATCAGCTTGCGCTCCGGCGCCAGGGCCGCCACGCGCTGCAGCACCCAGCCCGCATGTTCCGTCAGCAAGGCGAGGCCATGGCGGCGGCCCACCTTCATGGGCAGGGTCACCACCACCGCGCCCTCGGCGGGGGAGATGCGCAGCGAGACGCGCCGCGCCCGGGCCGAACGCCGCCAGCGCACCGGGCATGGGGCCTCGGGCAGCAGCGGGTCGGGCCGCAGGGCAATGGTTTCCGATTCGGGCCACTCCATGCCGTGCTTATACCCCGCCGCTTATATCTCGCCGCCTGGGCGTTGAGTTGACAGGGGCGCGCGCCGGGGGCCTCTGCGCGGGCATGACCCGAACGCCCATCCTGCCCCTGCTGCTGCTGACCGGGGCCATCTGGGGGCTGACGCCCGCCATCGCCAAGGTGGGCATGGGGCTCGGCATCTCGGCCATGGGCTTCGCCTTCTGGACGGCCGTGGGGTCGGCCCTCGCGCTGACCCTGCTCTGCCGGGCGCGGGGGCAGGCCATCCCGCGCGACCGGGCGCATCTTCTTTACTACCTCGCGGCGGGCGGGTCGGGCTTCGCCCTGGCCAATGTCTTCGGCTTCCACGCGCTGCAGCACATCCCGGCCGGCTTCTTCGCACTGCTGATCCCGCTGGCCCCCATGCTGACCGTGGTGGGGGCCGCGGCCATCGGGCAGGAGCGCCTGACGGCGCGTCGCGTCGCCGGCACCGCGCTGGGCTTCGCGGGGGTGGCGCTGGCCATGGCGCCGGGGGCGGCGCTGCCTGCGGCCTCGCTGATCGGCTGGGCGCTGGTCGCCGCTCTCACCCCGGTCTGCTACGCGGTGTCGGGGCTGGTGGCGGTGCAGTTCGCGCCGCGCGGCACCGGGCCGCTGGCGGTCGCGGCGGGGTCGCTCTACGGGGCGGCCTTCTGCCTGGCTTTCTTCGCGCTGGCGCTGGGGCAGTTCCACCCGCCGCTGACCGCGGATTGGCGGGCCGAGGCGCTGCTGCCGCTGCAGGCCGTGCTGACCGCCATCGCCTACCTGGCCTATTTCCGCGTGATCGCGGCGGCGGGCGCCGTGGTCACGAGCCAAGTGGGCTACATCGTCACCATCGCGGGGGTGGTCTGGGGGGCCATCATCTTCGGCGAGCGCATGGGCTGGCTGGCCCTGCCGGCGGTGGGGCTGATCTTCGCGGGGCTATGGCTGGTGACGCGCCCCGGAAAGCGGATGGCGAATAAGCCTCATCCGCGACGGTGATTGGCGCGCGGGCCCGCGCGGCGCCATGTTGGGGGGCATGAACAGGATCCATCCCCAGGCCCGCATCGGGCATGTCCACCTCAAGGTTGCCGACCTGCCACGCGCGCTGGGCTTCTGGCGCGACGTGCTGGGCCTGGAGGTGATGCTGGAACGGCCGGGTGCCGCCTTTCTCTCGGCTGGCGGGTATCACCACCATATCGCGCTCAACACCTGGGAGAGCGCGGGCGGAACGCCGCCGCCCGCCGGGCATACCGGCCTGTACCACGTGGCGCTGCTCTACCCCGATCGGGCTTCGCTGGCGGCGGCGCTGCGGCGGGTGCTGGCGGCGGGCGTGCGGCTGGAAGGCGCCTCGGACCATGGGGTGAGCGAGGCGCTCTATCTTCGCGACCCGGACGGCAACGGGGTCGAGCTGTACCGCGACCGCCCGCGCGAGGAATGGCCCCAGGATGCCGACGGGCGGATGACCATGTTCACCCGCCGGCTGGATGTGGAGGGGCTGCTGGCCGAAGCCGGCTAGGCCAGCTTCTTCTTCAGCACCTCATTCACCAGGGCCGGATTTCCCTTCCCCGCCATGGCCTTCATGGTCTGGCCCACGAAGAAGCCGAACAGCTTCTCCTTGCCGCTGCGGTATTCCGCCACCTTGTCCGCGTTCGCCGCCATGATGGCGTCCACCGCGGCCTCGATGGCGCCGGTGTCCGTCACCTGGCGCAGGCCGCGTTCCTCCACGATCACGCTGGGGGCCTGGCCCGTCTCGATCATCGCCTCGAAGACCTGCTTGGCCAGCGCGCCGGAGAGCGTCTTGTCCGCCAGCAGGTCCAGCAGCTCGCCCAGGTGTTCGGCCGTCACCGGCGGGTCGCTGATGTCGCGCTTGAGGCGGTTCAGGGCGGCGAAGAAATCGCCCGTCACCCAGTTTGCGGCGACCTTGGCGTCGCGGCCCTTGGCCACCGTCTCGAAGAAGGTGGCCGTCTCGCGCTCGATGGTCAGCACATGGGCGTCATAGGGCGAGAGGCCCATGGCGACGTAGCGCGCGCGGCGCTGGTCGGGCAGTTCGGGCAGGCTGGCCTTGAGCTGCTCCACCCAGGACTGCTCCAGCACCAAAGGCGGCAGGTCCGGGTCGGGGAAATAGCGGTAGTCATGCGCATCCTCCTTGGAGCGCATGGAGCGGGTGACGCCGCGCGCCGTGTCGAAGAGGCGGGTTTCCTGCTCGACCGTGCCGCCGGATTCCCACACCTCGATCTGCCGCCGCGCCTCGGCCTCCACGGCCTGCATGACGAAGCGGATGGAGTTGACGTTCTTCACCTCGCAGCGCGTGCGGAACCCCTCGCCGGCCTTGCGGACGGAGACGTTCACGTCGGCGCGCATGGAGCCCTCATCCATGTTGCCGTCACAGGTGCCGAGGTAGCGCATGATCTGCCGCAGCTTGGCGAGATAGGCGCCGGCTTCCTCGGGCGAGCGCATGTCGGGCTCGGAGACAATCTCCATCAACGCCACGCCCGAACGGTTCAGATCGATGAAGGACTTGGTCGGGTGCTGGTCGTGCAGCGACTTGCCCGCATCCTGTTCCAGATGCAGGCGGGTGATGCCGATGGTCTTGGTGGAACCGTCGGCCAGCGTCACCTCGACCTCGCCCTTGCCCACGATGGGATGGGCGTACTGGCTGATCTGGTAGCCCTGCGGCAGGTCCGCGTAGAAGTAGTTCTTCCGGTCGAAGCGGGACCAGAGATGGATCTCGGCGTTCAGGCCGAGCCCCGTCCGCACCGCCTGGGCGATGCAGGCCTCGTTGATCACGGGCAGCATGCCCGGAAAGCCCGCATCCACAAAGCTGACCTGGCTGTTGGGCTCGGCGCCGAAGGCCGTGGCCGCACCGCTGAACAGCTTGGCGTGGGACGTCACCTGGGCATGGACTTCGAGGCCGATCACGACCTCCCAGGGGCCGGTTTCGCCTTCAATGGTGTAGCTCATGCCATCATCCCCGGCTTGGCGGTGAAGCCCGCGGCGCGCTCGATGGCGCCGCCCACGGCAAACACCGTTTCCTCGTCAAAGGCCCGCCCGATCACCTGCAGGCCGAGCGGCAGCCCCTGCCCGTCCAGCCCTGCCGGCACGGCCAGGCCTGGTAGCCCCGCCAGATTCGCCGTCACGGTGAAGACGTCGTTCAGGTACATCGTCACGGGGTCATCCTGCTTCTCGTCCATGGCGAAAGCGGCGGACGGCGTGGCGGGGGTGACGATGGCGTCCACCTTTCCCCAGGCCAGTTCAAAGTCGCGCCGGATCAGGGCGCGGACCTTCTGCGCCTTCAGGTAATAGGCGTCGTAATAGCCCGCGCTCAGCACATAGGTGCCGATCATGATGCGCCGGCGCACCTCGGCGCCAAAACCGCGCGCACGCGTGCGCTCATAGAGGTCCTTCAGGTCCGACCCGTTCTCGCGCAGCCCGAAGCGCACCCCGTCATAGCGCGCGAGGTTGGAGGACGCCTCGGCCGGCGCCACCACATAATAGGTGGGCAGCGCATATTGCGCGTGCGGCAGCGAGATGGGGACGATCTCCGCGCCCTCCGCCCGCAGCCAGTCCAGCCCCTGGTCCCATAGTGCGGCAATCTCGGGCGCCAGCCCGTCCAGCCGGTATTCCGCCGGCACGCCGATGCGCAGCCCCTTCACCCCGCGCCCCACGGCCGCCTGGAAGTCTGGCACGGGCAGGTTGGCGCTGGTGCTGTCCTTCGGGTCATGCCCGGCCATGGAACGCAGCAGGATGGCATTGTCCTCGACGGTCCGCGCCACCGGACCCGCCTGGTCCAGGCTGGACGCGAAGGCCACGATCCCCCAGCGCGAACACCGCCCATAGGTGGGCTTGATCCCCGCGATGCCGCAGAAGGCCGCGGGCTGGCGGATGGAGCCGCCCGTGTCCGTCGCCGTCGCCCCCATGGCCAGCCGCGCCGCCACCGCCGCCGCCGAGCCGCCGGAAGAGCCGCCCGGCACCAGCCGCTTCTCCGGGTCATTGGCGCGCGACCAGGGGTTTTCCACCGGCCCGAAGGCGCTGGTCTGGTTGGAGGAGCCCATGGCGAACTCGTCCAGGTTCAGCTTGCCCAGGAACACCGCGCCATCGCGCTTGAGGTTGGCGCTGACCGTGCTCTCATAGGGCGGCACGAAGCCGCCCAGGATGTTCGAGCCCGCCGTGGTGCGCGTGCCCTCGGTGCAGAACAGATCCTTGATGCCGAGCGGGATGCCGTCCAGCGCCCGCGCCTCGCCCTTGGCGCGGCGGGCGTCGGAGGCGGCGGCATCGGCCAGCGCGGCCTCGCCCGTCACGGTGATATAGGCGTTCAGGCGCGGGTTCAGCCGCTCGATCGCATCCAGGAATGACTGGGTGAGTTCCACGGCGCTGATCTCGCGCTTGTCCAGCGCTTCCAGGCCCTCGGCCAGGGTCAAATCGGTCGGGCGCATCATTCCACCACCTTCGGCACGCCGAAATACTCGCCCTCGCGGTCGGGGGCATTGGCCAGGACCTTCTCGGCCTGGGCGCCGTCGGTCACGGCATCCTCCCGCCAGGGCAGCTTCACCTCGACGGGCGCGCCGCCGGCCATGGGCTCCACGCCGTCCGTGTCCACCTGCTGCAATTGCTCGATCCAGCCGAGAATGCCGTTCAGCTCCGCCTGGAGCTTCTCCACTTCGGTCTCTTCCAGGCGCAGCCGGGCCAAATTGGCGACGCGACGCACCGTCGCGGCATCGAGCGACATGTCTTCCACTTCCATCCACAAGGGCGGCGGACCATAAGCCCCGGCATGGCCGTGTTCAACATGACGGATTTGCGGGCCGCCCTGCCGCGCGGGCAAAGGCTGATCGGGCTCGACCCCGGGGCGCGCATCATCGGCGTGGCGCTGACGGACGTGTCGCTCATGCTGGCCTCGCCCTATGGCAGCGTGAAGCGGGGCAAGCTGACGGCGGTAGCGGCCGAGATCATGGCCATCGCCCGGCGCGAGGGCGCGGGCGGGCTGGTGGTGGGCCTGCCGCTCTCGATGGATGGCAGCCTCGGCCCCGCCGCCCAGGCGGCGCGGGACTGGGCCATGGCGCTGTCCGACGCCACAGGCCTGCCCGTGGCACTCTGGGATGAGCGGCTGTCGAGTGCCGCCGTGAACCGCGCCATGATCCAGGAGGCCGACCTGACGCGGAAGAAGCGCGCGGCCGCGGTGGATGCGGCGGCGGCGGCCTATACGCTCCAGGGGGCGCTGGACGCGACGCGAGCCCTCAACACCTGATTGTCATTCCTGATCGCTTGCGTAATCCTGCGATCCCGAAACGGACCGGACGATCTGGATATGCGACACGCGATCACCACGGCTTGCCTCGCCGGCCTGCTCTCCGCTTGCGCGGTGGTGGATCCGATCCTGCCGCTGGGGCCGGAGGAGGGCTATTGCAACCCCTCGACAAGAACAACCAGAAGTCCCACCCCGGGGGCACCCACACAGGAAGCCGACTGGCGGGACCATGTGCTCCGCTGCCCTCCCGGCCATGGGCGCACCTATGCCGTGGGAGGCGAGCGGAACACCGCGCTCCAGCTGGACGAGGCCCTGGCCTTCCTGCGCGACCGGCGCCGGCGGATGAGCGAGCGGGAACGCCAGCTGGTGCAGCTCGACGGCGCGGCGCGGGTGGGCGTCGCGGCAGGGACCCTGACCGCGATCGGCGCGGCGGCCTTCGGGGCGCGGCCGGACCTGGTGCTCGGCGCGGGCCTGGCGACGGGCACGAGCTATGTCACAGGCTATGGCTTCGCGCCGGTCGCCATGCGGGACGTCTACAATGCCGGCGTCGCCGCCCTCAGCTGCGTTGAGACGCGTGCGCTCTCCGCGCACATCACGCCCTTGAGGGTGCCGGAGCCGCAGCGGACCGCGCTCGAAGCGGCGCTGAGATATCTTGCGGCGGAGCTGGAAGGCGCACGCCGCCAGCTGGAGGCGAGCACGGCCCCCGACCCGGCCTTGGAGTATGCCATCAAGCAGGCGGATGAGGTTCTGGTATCGGCGCGCGCCGGGCTTTCGGGGCTTGGCGGGCAATCGCTGGCCGGGCCACTCATTGCCAATGCGGTCTATGACCGCACGCTGGCCATCGTCATCCAGGTGAACTCCGAGGTGCAGCGGGCGACGCCCAATCTCGACGCCATCATGAACCTGGCGCGGCAGGCCGGCGGCGCGTCGCTCGATGGCGTGGCCGATTCGACGGCGGCGCTGCGCAACGCCTCCCGGACCGCCTCGCCCCCACCCGACAGGACGGGACAGCCAGCGACCGAGCAAACGCCCCCCGAGCGGACGGCCGCCGGCATGATCGACCGGCTGCGCGCGAGGGCGGACGCCACGGCGGAGGCGGCCGGCAAGCTGGCGGACGCGCTGGCCCAGGCGCCGCAACAGGGCCTGGCGCAGGTGCGCGCCTGCGCCTTCCAGCAGGTGGAAGGCCGCGGCCTGACCGTGACGCCCGGCACCACCCCCACCATCGCGCCCAACACGGCCACCACCGTGCTGGCAGTGGCGGGCGGGCGGGCCCCCTATCGGATTTCCGCGACCGGCAGCGGCGCGGCGCAGCTGCGCGCCGAGCCGGAATTCAGCCCCGGCCAGTTCACGCTGCGCAACACAGGCGCCCAGGCCGGCGCTTCGGCCAGCTTCCTCATCACCGACCAGGGCGGCCAGAGCGCGGTGGTGACGCTGACGGTGCGGTAAGGGGACCCATGGCCCTCCTCGTGGCGAAGGGGTAAACCGCTCGGCCATGAGCGGTTTCTCCTATCCCATCCTCCCCTCCGGCCACCTGCTCGCCATCGAGGGGCTGGAGCCGCCACACATCTCGGCCCTGCTCGATTTGGCCGAGAGCTACGCCCTGCTGAACCGCCAGGGAAAGACCCAGCGGGACCTCCTGAAGGGCCGCACCCTCATCAACCTCTTCTTCGAGGACAGCACCCGCACCCGCACCAGCTTCGAGCTGGCCGGCAAGCGGCTGGGGGCTGACATCGTGAACATGTCCGTCTCGACCAGCAGCGTGAACAAGGGCGAGACGCTGCTCGACACCGCCGCCACCCTGAACGCCATGCACACGGACCTCCTGGTGATCCGACACGCGCAGTCCGGCGCGCCGGCCCTGCTGGCGCAGAAGGTGGATGCGGCCGTCATCAATGCCGGCGACGGCACGCACGAACACCCGACCCAGGCGCTGCTGGACGCGCTGACCATCCGCAGGCGGAAGGGGCGGCTGGAGAACCTCATCGTCGCCATCTGCGGCGATGTGCTGCACAGCCGCGTGGCGCGCTCCAACATCCATTTGCTGCTGGCCATGGGGGCGCGGGTGCGGGTGGTGGGGCCGCCCACCCTGATGCCGTCCGAATGCGCGCGGCTGGGCGTCGAGGTCCATCACGACATGCGCAGCGGCCTGGACGGCGCCGATGTGGTGATGATGCTGCGCCTGCAGCGCGAGCGGATGAATTCCGGCCTGGTCCCCTCCCCGCGCGAATTCTTCCGCTTCTATGGGCTGGACGCCGCCAAGCTGGCCCATGCCAAGCCCGATGCCATCGTCATGCACCCCGGCCCCATGAACCGCGGCGTCGAGATCGACAGCGCGGTGGCCGACGACGCCGCGCGCAGCGTGATCGGCGAGCAGGTGGAGATGGGGGTGGCCGTGCGGATGGCGGTACTGGACGTGCTGGCGCGCGCCCTGCGTCGCAACGCCTGAGCCGCCTCACCGCGCCAGGGGCTGCACCAGCACCCCGCGCCAGCCCAGGCCGCGATAGGTCTCGTAGCCCGGCGTCGCATGATGGGCGAAGAGATGCCGGCCCGCCTCGAACACGCCCGAGGCGCCGGCCTGGGGCGGGATGGGGATGGTCTCCGCCAGCACCCCCTGCCCGTCCGAAGCCGCCAGCACCCGCCCGTGCCGGTCCACCAGCAGCGCGCGGGTGGTGGCCGACTCATGTGGTTGCAGGCGCACGCCGCGCAGCACGGAGGCGGCCTGGGGCGCCCAGTCGAAATGGATGCCGAGCACGCCCAGCACCTTGCCCTTCGCCTCGCCCCCCTCGCGCACGGCCGCCGCATAGGTGGCCACGGGCGCGCCGCCCAGGGCCGCGCAGGGGGTGATGTCGGCCACCGCGAAGTCATCGCCGCTGCGGGTGGCCCGCGCCTCCTGGAACCAGGGCTCGTGCGAGACATCGAGGCCCACCACGCCGGGAAAGCGGTCAGGCCGCCCATGGGCGATCACGCGCCCCTGGGCATCGGCCAGCCACAGGTCCAGATAGACGGTGTAGGCCGAGAGGATGACGCCCAGCCGCTTCGCCGCATGGGCGCGGCGAGGTCCGGAAGGGTCGGACGCCGCCTCGACCATGGCCGAATCGGTGGCCCACCAGCGCACGTCGCAGCTGCGCTCATAGAGGTTGCGGTCCATGATCTCGATGGCGTTCAGCGCCAGGTCCACCAGCCGCTGCCCGCGCACCTCGCTCACCATGCGCTCGCCCACCGCGCGGAGATCGCCGAAGGCCGAGGTCAGTTCGGACTCCATCTCGGTGGCGAGCCGCGCGACCTCGCCCGCCACGTTCTTCACCTCCCCCGCCACCACGGCGAAGCCACGGCCGAGTTCGCCCGCGCGGGCCGCCTCGATGGTGGCGTTGAGCGCGAGCACGCGCGTCTGGCGGGTGATGGCGTGGATCGCGCGCACCTTGCCCGCGGCCACCTGGGCGGCGCTGTCGGTGAGGGCCAGGACACGTTCGGGCGCGGTCGTCTCGGCGGCGGGCGCCGCGACCGTGGACAGGGGCATGGATGTCATTGAGAACGCTCCAGTTCGCGTTCGTCTCCATGGCGTCACAATGCTTAAGCTTTCCCTGCTCCCAACCCCCGCCACGCCATCCTATCCTGGCGCCGTGACCCGCCACATTCGCCCCGCCCTTCCCCATGAAGCCCCGGCCCTGGCCGCGCTGGTGCGTGCCGCCTATGCCCATTACGTGCCACGCCTGGGGCGGGAACCTGGCCCGATGGGTGATGACTACGCCGCCCGGGTCGCCGCCGGCCAGGCCTGGGTGATGGAGGAAGCGGGTGCGATCCTGGGCCTGCTGGTGCTGGAGGACACGGCGGAGGGGATGCTGCTCGACAACATCGCCGCCGCCGCGCCGGGCCAGGGCGTCGGCCGGAGGCTGATGGCGTTCGCGGAACAGGAGGCCCGGCGCCGCGGCCATGGGCGCATCTGGCTCTACACCCATGCGCGGATGGTGGAGAACATCGCCCTCTACACCCGGCTTGGCTATGCCGAGACCCACCGCGCCATGCAGGATGGCTTCGACCGGGTGTTCATGGCCAAGGCCCTCTGACGCAGGCGTGGACGCCCGTCTATAACCCAGGCCCATGCGCGACCTTCTCATCACCAATGCCCGCCTCCTCGACCCCGCGAGCGGCCTCGACGCGCCGGGCGCGATGCTGGTCTCGGGCGGGCGCATCAAGAGCCTCACGGGCGCGCCGGCCGAGGGGGCGGAGGTGCTGGACGCCGGCGGCGCCATCCTCTGCCCCGGCCTCGTGGACATGCGCGCCGCGCTGGGCGAACCCGGGGCCGAGCACCGCGAGACCATCGCCTCGGCCGCCCAGGCCGCGGCCGCGGGCGGCATCACCACCCTGGCCGTGCTGCCCGACACCAACCCGGCGCTGGACGACCCCGCGCTGGTCGAATTCATGATCCGCCGCGGCGAGGCGACCGGCAGCCTGACGCTGCTGCCCTATGCCGCCGCCACCAAGGGCTGCGCGGGGAAGGAACTCTCCGAATACGGCCTGCTGCGCGAGGCGGGTGCCGTGGCCTTCACCGATGGCGCCCGCGCCATCGCCGCCGCGCGGACCATGCGCTTGGCCCTTTCCTATGCGCGCGGCTTCGGCGCCATGGTGGTGCAGCACCCGGAGGAGCCCTCGCTGGCCGGCCAGGGGGCCGCGACCGAGGGGGAACTCGCCACGCGCCTCGGCCTGCCCGGGATGCCGGCGGCGGCCGAGGCCATCATGGTGGCCCGCGACATCGCGCTGGCGCGCCTCACCGGCGGACATGTGCATTTCGCCCATGTCAGCACGGCGGCCGCGCTGGACCTGCTTCGTGCCGCCAAGGAAGAGGGGCTGCGCGTCACCTGCGACACCGCGCCCCCCTATTTCGACCTGAACGAGACCGCCATCGGCGATTTCCGCACCTATGCGAAGCTGAGCCCGCCGCTGCGCGCCGAGGCCGACCGGCTGGCGGTGGTGGCGGCGCTGGCCGATGGCACCATTGACGCCATCGCCTCCGACCACCAGCCGCGCGATGCCGATGACAAGCGCCTGCCCTTCGCCCAGGCCGAGGCGGGCGGGGCCGGCCTCGCCACCCTGCTGGGCGTCACGCTGGCGCGGGTGCATGGCGGCGACCTGACGCTGCGCGACGCGCTGGCCCTGCTGACCTGCCGGCCGGCCGCCCTGCTGGGGGTGGAGGCGGGGCGGCTCGCGGAGGGGGCGCCGGCCGATCTCTGCCTCATCGCACCCGACCGCGCCTGGCAGGTGCGCGATGGGACGCTGCCGGGCAAGGCGCAGAACTCGCCCTTCGACGGAAGGGCGCTGGAAGGCCGCGTGCTGGCCACCTTCAAGGCCGGGAGGCGCGTCTTCGGATGATCGCGGTGCTGGACACCTTCATGGCCGCGGTGGGCGCCATGCTGCTGGGCTCCATCCCCTTCGGCCTGCTGCTGACGCGGGCGGCGGGGCTGGGCGATATCCGCGCCATCGGCTCCGGCAATATCGGCGCGACCAATGTGCTGCGGACGGGCAACAAGAAGGTAGCGGCGGCGACGCTGGCGCTGGATTTCCTGAAGGGCGCCGTCGCGGTCTGGCTGGTCTCGGCGTGGTTCGGGCCGCATCTGGCGCCCGTGGCCGCGGTGGCGGCGGTGCTGGGGCATTGCCACCCGCTCTGGCTCGGCTTCAAGGGCGGCAAGGGGGTGGCGACGGCGCTGGGCGTCATGCTGGGGCTGGGCTGGGGCGTCTTCGTCGCCGCGGCCGTGACCTGGCTGGTGGCGGCGCGGCTGTCGCGCATCTCCTCGGTGGGCGCGCTCTCGGCCATGGTGGTGGCGACGGGGGTGGCGCTGGTGGTGCTGCCGCTTTGGTCGGGCATCGCCGTGCTGGCCATCGCCGCCTATGTCTTCGTGCGGCACGAGGAGAACATCCGCCGGCTGCTGGCGGGGACGGAGCCGCGCATCGGCGCCGGAAAATGAGCCTCGCCGCCTTCCGCCTCGCCCGCACCGAGGGGGTGGGGCCCGTCCTGCACCGCCGCCTGATGGCACGGCATGGCAGCGCGGAGGCGGCATTGGATGCCCTCGGCCCCCGCGCCTGCCCGCGCGATGTGGCACTGCGGGAAATGGAGGCGCTGGAGCGCATGGGCGCCCGCCTCCTGTTCCTGGGCGCCCCCGACTACCCTTCCCTGCTGGCCGAGCTGGACGACGCGCCGCTGCTGCTGGCCGCCCAGGGCGACATGGCCGCGCTGGACCAGCGCTGCGTGGCCATGGTCGGCGCCCGCAACGCCTCCGCGCTCGGCCGCCGCTTCGCCGAGGATCTGGCCGATGCGCTGGCGGTGCGGGACGTCACCATCGTCTCGGGCCTGGCGCGCGGCATTGATACGGCGGCGCATCTGGGCGCGCTGCGCTCGGGCCGGACGGTGGCCGCGGTGGCGGGCGGGTTGGACCATCCTTACCCGCCGGAGAACGCCAAGCTCCAGGCCCGCATCGCGGCCGAGGGCGGGCTGGTTCTGTCCGAGGCCCCGCTCGGCGCTGCCCCGCGCGAGCGGCATTTCCCCCGCCGCAACCGCATCGTGGCCGGGGTCTCGCTGGGGGTCGTGGTGGTGGAGGCGGCGCTGCAATCGGGCACGCTGATCACCGCGCGGCTGGCGGCCGAGGCGGGGCGGGAGCTGTTCGCCGTGCCGGGCCACCCCCTCGATCCGCGCTGCCGGGGCTCCAACGAATTGCTGCGGCGCGGCGCGCAGATCACGGAAACGGCGGCCGATGTGCTGGACCACCTGCCCACCGCCCCTGTCGCCCGCCGGCGAATGCTGCTCGACACCCTGCCCCAAGCCCCTGAATTACCGAGGGAAGTGCCACCCGCCCCCTCGGACGCGGCCGCCCAACTTCTTGAATCCCTGGGTCCGGCGGCCATCTCGGTTGACGAGTTGGGGCGGCGCTGCCAGCTATCGCCGTCCGCACTTGCCGGCGCGCTCATGGAATTGGAGCTTGCCGGCCGGATCGAAACTCTGCCCGGGAATCGGGTGGCTTTGCGCTGAAGCAGGGCCCGGAAGGACCAGACGTGACCGACATCGTTGTCGTCGAGAGCCCGGCCAAGGCCAAGACCATCGAGAAATACCTCGGCGGCGATTACAAGGTGCTGGCCAGCTTCGGCCATGTGCGCGACCTGCCCCCCAAGGATGGCTCCGTCCGTCCCGAGGAGGATTTCGCCATGGACTGGGAGGCGGATGAGCGCGGCCAGAAGCAGATGCGCGCCATCTCCTCCGCCCTGCGCGGCGCCAAGCGCCTCTATCTCGCCACCGACCCGGACCGCGAGGGCGAGGCGATTTCCTGGCACGTCCAGGACATGCTGCAGAAATCCGGCGCGCTGAAGGGCGTTCAGGTTCAGCGCATCACCTTCAACGAGATCACGAAGCGGGCGGTGCAATATGCCATCGCCCATCCGCGCAAGCTCGATACGCCGCTGATCGAGGCCTATCTGGCGCGCCGCGCGCTGGACTACCTGGTGGGGTTCAACCTCTCGCCCGTGCTGTGGCGCAAGCTGCCGGGGTCGAAGTCGGCCGGGCGCGTGCAGTCCGTCGCCCTTCGTCTCATCTGCGAGCGCGAGGCCGAGATCGAGGCCTTCGTCGCCCGCGAATACTGGACCATCGAGGCGCGCATGGCGACGGTCAGCGGCGCGCCCTTCCAGGCGCGGCTGACCCATCACGAGGGCCGCAAGCTCGAACAGTTCGACCTGCCCAACGAGGCCACGGCCATGGCGGCCAAGGCCGCGGTCGAGGCCGCGACCTTCACCGTGGGCTCGGTCGAGAAGAAGCGCGTCAAGCGCAACCCGCCCGCCCCCTTCCAGACCAGCACCTTGCAGCAGGAAGCCAGCCGCAAGCTCGGCATGGGCGCGCAGATGACGATGCGCACCGCCCAGCAGCTCTATGAGGGCGTGGACATCGGCGGCGAGACGGTGGGCCTCATCACCTATATGCGGACGGACGGCGTGCAGATGGCGCGCGAGGCCATCCAGGAGCTGCGCGGCCATATCAAGGCCCAGTTCGGCGAGGACTACCTGCCCGGCGCGCCCCGCGAATATGCCTCCCGCGCCAAGAACGCCCAGGAGGCGCACGAGGCCATCCGCCCCACCGACGTGACCCGCACACCGGAACAGGCGGCGCGCTACCTGAACGACGCCCAGCGCAAGCTTTACGAACTCATCTGGAAGCGGGCCGTGGCGTCGCAGATGCAGTCCGCGGAACTCGACCAGACGGTGGTGGAGCTGGTGGAGCCCACGGGCCGCACCAGGCTGCGCGCCAATGGCAGCGTCATCGCCTTCGACGGCTTCCTGAAGCTGTATCGCGAGGATGTGGATGACGGCGCCTCCAGCGAGGATGAGGACAGCCGCATCCTCCCCCCATGCGCCAGGGCGAGCCCACCAAGCGCCACGACGTCACGGCCAGCCAGCACTTCACCCAGCCGCCGCCGCGCTATTCCGAGGCGTCGCTGGTGAAGAAGATGGAGGAGCTGGGCATCGGCCGGCCCTCCACCTACGCCTCCATCCTGCAGGTGCTGCAGGACCGGGAATATGTGAAGCTCGACAAGCGGCGCTTCATGCCGGAGGACCGCGGGCGGCTGGTCACGGCCTTCCTCGTCGCCTTCTTCGAACGCTATGTGGACACGGGCTTCACGGCGGGGCTGGAGGAGCAGCTCGACGACATCTCGGGCGGGCGGGCCGACTGGCGGGCGGTGATGCGGCAGTTCTGGCAGGATTTCCACGGCGCCATCGAGGCGACGGCCGACCTCAAGATCAGCGATGTCATTGATCGCCTCGACGAGGAGCTGGGCCCGCATTTCTTCCCCCGCCAGGCGGATGGCGGCGACCCGCGGGTCTGCCCCTCCTGCTCCAACGGGCGGCTGGGGCTGCGGCTGGGGCGCACGGGCGCCTTCATCGGCTGCTCGGCCTATCCGGAGTGCCGCTACACGCGGCCGCTGGCCGTGCCGGGCGCGGAGGGCGAGGGCCAGGCGCTGGCCGATGGCGTGCGCGTGCTGGGCACCGACCCCGCCACGGGCCAGGAGGTGTCGCTGCGCCGCGGCCCCTACGGCATCTACGCCCAGCTGGGCGAGGGTGGCGTGGACGCCAAGGGCAAGCCCACCAAGCCCAAGCGCGCCAGCCTCTCGCGCGGAATGGACCCCGAGACGATGACGCTGGAGAGCGCACTCGCGCTGCTCTCCATGCCGCGCATCGTGGGGCTGCACCCGGAGACGGGGGAGGAGATCAGTTCCAATCTCGGCCGCTTCGGGCCCTATCTGAAGATGGGCGCGCTCAGCAAATCCATGGACCGCGACGATGACCCGCTGACCATCGGGCTGAACCGCGCGGTCGCCCTGCTGGCGGACGCCAAGCCGCGCGGCATCACGATCGGCGAGCACCCGCAGGGTGGCGGGGCGGTCGAGGTACGGCGCGGGCGTTTCGGCCCCTTCCTGCTGCACGGCACCCGCGTGGCGAACCTGCCGCGCGGCACCGAGATGGAGGCCGTGACGCTGGACGAGGCGGTGAAGCTGCTGGCCGAAAAGGGCAAGGAGCTGCCGCCCAAGAAGGGCATGAAGGGCCGCAAGGCGCCGGCGAAGAAGGCCGCGGCGCCCAAGGCCGAGGCGGCGCCGGCCGCCGTGAAGAAGGCGCCCGCGAAGAAGGCCGCGCCCAAGAAGGCCGCCACCGCCAAGGCGCCGGCCAAGAAGGCGCCCGCCAGGAAGCCCGCCGCCAAGAAGCCCGCTCCGAAGAAGACCACAACCCGGAAGGTTGAAAGCTGATGCCCCGCATGGGTCCGCCGGCGAAGGGCCAGAAGGCCAAGAAGACCGGCGGCACCCAGCGGGCCGCCCGGAAGTCCAACGCGAAGCGCCGCGCCGATGACGAAGCGGCACCCAAGGTCGAGACCGCGCCTCTGCCGCGCGCGCGCGTGAAGGCGGCCCCGCGCCGCGACACACTCCCCTCCAAGGCGGAAATCCGGGAATTCCTGGCCACCACCGGCGGGCGCGTCTCCAAGACCGAGATCGCCAAGCATTTCGGCCTGCCGACCGAACAGCGGCCGGCGCTTCGCCAGCTTCTCTCCGAGATCAAGCTGGACGGCACCACGGCGCCCATGGGCAAGCGCAGCTTCGTGGGGGGCGGCACGCCCGGCGCCAAGCCCGTGCGGGCGGTGCGCGACACCCTGCCCGAGACGGGCGTCGTGGAAATCTTCGGCACCGACCCCGATGGCGACCCCATCGCCCGCCCGCTGAACTGGGAGGGTGCGGGCCGCCCCGTGGTCTACATGCACCCCGAACGCCGCGGCCAGACGGCGCTCGCCACCGGCGAGCGCGTGCTGGCCCGCCTCAAGCACCTGGGCGGCGACAAGTATGAGGGGCGCACGCTGAAGCGCCTCGGCCAGCCGCAGGACCGCAAGCGCATCCTGGGCGTGTTCCAGGATGGGCGCATCGTGCCCACCGACCGGCGGCAGAAGGCCGAATGGGCCGTGCCCCCGGGCGAGGAAGGCGGAGCCCGCGGCGGCGAGATCGTGCTGGCCGAAAGCCTGCCTTCCACCGGCTACGGGCTGCGGCCCGCGCGCATCGTGGAGCGGCTGGGCGTGGTGGGGGAGCCGCGCTCGGTCTCCCTCATCTGCATCCACACCCATGGCATCCCCGACATCTTCACCGCCGAGGCGGAGCGCGAGGCCGAGGCGGCGCGGGAGGTGGCGCTCGGCAAGCGCACCGACCTGCGTGACGTGCCCTTGGTGACGATAGACGGCGATGACGCCCGCGACTTCGACGACGCCGTCTTCGCGGAACCGGATGGCGAGGGCTGGCGCATCATCGTGGCCATCGCGGATGTGGCGCATTACGTGACGCCCGGCTCCGCCCTGGACCGCGAGGCCTGGACCCGCGGCAACAGCGTCTATTTCCCCGACCGCGTGGTTCCCATGCTGCCGGAGGCGCTGTCCAATGGCTGGTGCAGCCTGCGCCCGAACGAAAATCGTGGCTGCCTTTTCGTCGAGATGCGGTTCGACGGGCAGGGCAACAAGCAGTCGCACCGCTTCGGGCGCGGCCTCATGCGTTCCGCCGCCCGCCTCACCTATGAGGAGGTGCAGGCCGCCCATGACGCGGGGGAGGAGCCGCAGGGCCTCGCCCCCGGCCATATGGGCCGTCTCTACGGCGCCTTCCGCGCCCTGCTCTCGGCACGGGAGCGCCGCGGCACGCTGGAACTGGACCTGCCCGAGCGGCGGGTGCTGCTGGACGCCGAAGGCAATGTGACCGGCGTCATCCCCCGCCCGCGCCTGGACAGCCACCGCCTCATCGAGGAATTCATGGTGGCCGCCAATGTCTGCGCGGCGGAGGAGCTGGAGCGCCTCGGCCAGCCCTGCATGTACCGCGTCCATGCGCCCCCCTCGGACG